>JAAYFE010000211.1 GCA_012728365.1 Tissierellia bacterium | reverse complement strand
TTACTGTAAGGGGAGAGGAGTTTGTTTCAAAGGGAAAAAATACTCCCTTTAATGGTATGGAATTTTACGGCCAAATAATGGCTACCCTTAGAAAGGGTGAAATTAAGTATAAGGGGGGGATAGATCTTGATAATTGACAGGCTATATAGGGAGGTAGGAAAAAAGGGCAATGTATGCCTGGGTTTAGATACCCACCTAGACTATGTACCAACAAAAATAAAGGAAAAATACAAGGATGTGGATGAAATACTATTCCAATTTAATAAAAGGATAATAGATGAAACTATAGACCTAGTACCTGTATACAAGCTGCAAATAGCCTTTTATGAGGCCTATGGTATAAGAGGACTTATGGCCTATAAAAGGACCCTAGAATATATAAGGTCTAACAAGTCCCTAGCCATAGGAGACATTAAAAGAGGGGATATTTCTTCTACAGCAGAAATGTATGGAAAGGCCCACTTTGAAGGGGATTTTGAAGCAGACTTTATAACCATAAATCCATATATGGGCTTTGATAGTATAAGCCCTTATTTAAAATACATTGAAGGAGGCCAGAAAGGGATATTTGTACTAGTTAGAACTTCCAATCCAGGGGCCAGGGATATACAGTATCTTAAGGTTAGTTCAGAAGGAAACAGGCTTTATTATCATGTAGGAGATAGATTAAATGAGATGGCTGTAAAATACCTAGGAAACTGTGGCTATAGTCCAATAGGCATGGTAGTAGGTGGAACCCATACAGATGAAGGAAGGGAAATAAGAAATAGGTACAAAAATATATTTTTTCTAATTCCTGGCTATGGACACCAAGGGGCTACAGGAAAGGATGTGGCCTTATATTTAAACAATGGAAATGGAGGAATAGTAAATTCTTCTAGGGGAATAATAACAGCCTACAAAAAATATGAAGATGGGGCTGAAAAGTTTGAAAAGTATGCAAGGAAGGCAGTACTCAAAATGAAGGAGGATATTGAGGGTGAAAGGTTATAGGAGGACTACTGTAAAATCTAATGTAGAAATAGCTACTAATATTTATGAAATGAAAATTTCCTATCCCTATGCTTTTTTAGGGTGCCCTGGACAATTTTACATGCTGAAAGGCTGGAAGGCAATGGACCCCTTCCTGGCCAGGCCCATTAGTATAGCAGATGTAGAAGAGAATACATTAAGCTTCCTCTATGAAGTAAGGGGGAAGGGGACCTATCTAATGTCTAAATTAAGAGAAGGTGATAGTTTAGAACTACTTGGTCCCTTAGGAAAGGGCTTTGATACTAATGTTAAAGGAAATATTGCTATAGTAGCAGGGGGCATTGGTATAGCACCTATGATTTATCTATTAAAGTCCTTAAATAGTAGGGTAGATTTTTATTGTGGTTTTAGGGATCAAGCTTATTATATAGACAAGATAAAAGAATATGCCAAAGACATATTTATATCTACAGAAAGTGGTTCCCTGGGCCATAAGGGTTTTATAACAGATATATTTAAAGCAGAAAAGTATAATGTAGTTTTTACCTGTGGTCCCCTGCCAATGATGAAGAAGGTATGGGATCTATGTAAGGGCAAGAAGGTTTATATGTCTA
Source organism: Tissierellia bacterium (assembly GCA_012728365.1). Classification (GTDB taxonomy): domain Bacteria; phylum Bacillota; class Clostridia; order Tissierellales; family Tepidimicrobiaceae; genus JAAYFE01. The sequence continues at coordinate 4,073 of JAAYFE010000211.1, read as the reverse complement.
TGGAAAACAGGATGGCCTGTGGATTTGGTGCTTGTTTAGGATGTAGCATCCAGACTAAGGATGGAATGAAGAGGGTGTGTAAGGAAGGACCAGTTTTCTCAGGGGAGGAGGTCTTTTTTTGTGATTAAAACAAGGGTTAATATATGTGGAGTAGAGTTTAAGAATCCAGTTATTGCAGCCTCTGGAACCTTTGGATTTGGCAGGGAATACTCTGATTTTTTCCCCTTATCAAAATTAGGTGGAATAAGCACCAAGGGCTTAACCTTGGAAAAAAGGGAAGGGAATAAGGGTATAAGAATATACGAAACCACTGGAGGTCTTTTAAATAGCATTGGCCTACAAAATCCAGGCATTGATGGATTTATTAGAGAGGAGCTTCCCTACCTTGAAAAGCAGGATACAGTAATTATAGCTAATGTTGGTGGTTCTACTATAGAGGAATATGTAAAAGCTGTAGAAAGGTTAAATGAAACCAGTATTCATATGATAGAGCTAAACATATCCTGCCCCAATGTGAAGGAAGGGGGCATGGCCTTTGGTATCAAGGCTGAAACAGCCTATGAAGTTGTATCCCAGGTAAAGAAGGTCTGTAAAAAGCCCTTAATTGTAAAATTGTCTCCCAATGCAGAAAACATAGTTCATATGGCTGAAAGTTGTGTAAAGGCTGGGGCAGATGGGCTTAGCCTTGTAAATACCTTTAGTGGAATGGCAATAGATATAAGGTTAAGAAAGCCTGTATTTGACAATATTATAGCTGGATTGTCTGGCCCTTGCATTAAGCCTATAGCCTTAAGGATGGTCTATGAGGTTTCAAAGGCTGTTAATGTACCTATAATAGGTATTGGAGGAATAATGAATTATGAGGATGCCCTAGAATTCATCATGGCAGGGGCTTGGGCTGTGCAGGTGGGAAGTGGAAATTTTATAAATCCCTATATAAGTTTAGAAATAATAGAGGGTATAGAAAGCTTTATGCTAGAAGAAGGGATAGAAGGTTTAGATCAGATAAGGGGGGTTGTTTAGATGTTAATGGAAATGTTAAGGGAAAGTGGAGCTTTGTTGGAAGGTCATTTTTTATTATCTTCAGGCAAACACAGTGATGTATATATACAATGTGCAAGGCTACTTATGTATCCAGATAAGGCTGAAAAGGCCATTAGTTTAATTGTAGAAAAAATAAAGGATCTAGATTTTGATATAGTAGTAGGTCCAGCCATGGGTGGAATTATTGTAAGCTATGAACTAGCTAGGCAAACAGGTAAGCCTGGTATTTTTGTAGAGAGGGAAGATGGCATAATGAAGTTAAGAAGGGGATTTACCATAGAAAAGGGGCAGAAGGTATTGATAGCTGAAGATGTCATAACTACAGGGAAATCTTCCTATGAGGCTATAGAAGTAGTGAAGGAACATGGGGGAGAAGTTGTAGGTATAGGCTGCTTAATAGACAGAGGAATGGGAACTTATAGATATCCAGTCTATAGTGCTTTAAAAATAGAGGCAAAGATCTATGAAGCAAAAACTTGTCCCTTATGCAAAGAAAACAAGCCCCTTGTAAAACCTGGTAGTAGAAGGATAGTCCTATAGAAGGGACTACCTTTCTACTATTTTTGATTTTCTTCAACCCATTCCTTAGCCCTTATAACCCCTTCCAAGGTTGGAATTAGTACCCTTGACTCAGGTTGCAGCTCTTTCATTTCATAATAGGCTGCATACCTATTTTCTTCAATGGGTATGGACATTTTCTTTTCTTTATATTTGTTGTTCTTATTCTTATTATTATTATTTGACATTTTATCCTCCTAGTGAAAACATGGATTTTATCTTAATACTTATAGTATTTACCCTTTTACATAAAATATGTTATATTAGTGTGGTAATCATAAAATAAGGGGATGATTTAGTGATCAAGGGAAAACTTAAAAGGGATATACACTTTATAATTGAGCTGGATAAGATGAAATCTATATTAAGACAAACTAGCCTTATAGATGGCTCAAGAAAGGAAAATGATGCTGAACACTCCTGGCATATTTCAGTTATGGCCATGATTTTACATGAATATTCAAATCTTCCAATAGATTTATGTAAGGTTATAAAGATGCTACTTGTACATGACTTAGTTGAAATATATGCTGGAGATACCTTCTGCTATGATAAGGAAGGTAATGCCAGCAAGGAAGCTAGGGAGCTTGAGGCAGCAGATAAACTATTTATTATGCTGGATGAAAATAAGGGCAAGGAGCTTAGAAACTTGTGGGAAGAATTTGAAGAAGGTAAGAGCAATGAGGCTATCTTTGCAGCAGCCATGGATAGAATGCAGCCTATTTTTAGTAACTACTATAATAATGGAGGCACCTGGAAAAAACATAATATAAAAAAAGAAGATGTATATAAAAGAATGGCACCTATTAAAGAGGCTTCAGATGAGCTGTGGGAATTTGTTACCAATATGGTTGAAGATGCAGTTGATAAGGGATATATAAGTGGATAGGGGGGCATAAGACAGAGGGACGGTTCTTGTATCTTATTAAAAAGGCATATATAGAAAGACCGGCTTTCCAGTTTTTCATGCTGGAGCCCTTCTTTACCTATATGCCTTTTGTTTATATGTTTTGATCTATAACTTTTTAAATCCTATTGTACTTTCTTTAAAAGGCAGGTACTACTCCGCCTTCATAGTTTTCTTCAATAAATTGTCTTACTTCATCACTTTGTAAAGCATCCATTAATTTTTTAAATTTCTCTTCATTTTCTTCTCCAGCCCTTACTGCTACTATATTAGCATAGGGGGACTCCTTACCTTCTAATAAAATTGCATCCTTTGTAGGAACCAAGCCTGCTTCTAGGGCATAGTTGCCATTGATGATGGCACCGTCAACTTCATCAATAACCCTTGGAAGCTGAGCAGCTTCTAATGGTCTAAAGGTTAGATTCTTTGGATTTTCAACAATATCATTTTCTGTAGCTAATATTCCTGCACTTTTATCTAACTTTATAAGGCCAGCTTCTTGAAGTAGAAGTAGGGCCCTTCCACCGTTAGTTCCATCGTTAGGAATAGCAATTTCAGCACCATCTTCCAATTGGTCAATGGACTCATATTTTGATGAATATAGTCCCATAGGTTCTACATGAACTCCACCAATTGATATTAGATTTGTACCATTTTCTTCATTGAAGTTGTTTAGGTATGGCTCATGTTGGAAGAAGTTAGCATCTAGATCTCCATCTTCTAAAGCTGTATTTGGAGTTACATAGTCGGTGAAGGTTACAATTTCAAGAGTAATTCCTTCTGCTTCTAAGTCATCTTTGATTAACTCAACAATCTTGCCATGGGGCTCTGGTGACACACCTATCTTTATTACATTATCATCTGATTTGTTTTGGCTACAGGCCACAAAGGTTAGGGCTAAAACAGCAACTAATGATATTAATAGTAATTTTTTCATGTAAACTCCTCCTTATTTTTCTTATTTTTTGTTAAGTTTTGTAGATAATCTATTGCCTACAAATTGGATGCCTTGAACCAATATAATAATTACTACTACGGCTACAATCATTACATCAGTTTGAAATCTATATAGTCCGTATCTAATGGCTACATCACCTAGGCCACCGCCACCAATGGCACCAGCCATGGCAGAATAACCAATTATATTGATAACTGTGGTGGTGACACCTAATATAAGTGAAGGCAATGATTCGGGGATGAGTACCTTAAATATAATTTCAGGCACACTACAACCCATAGCTAGGCTGGATTCAATTATTCCCTTATCTATTTCCTTTAAAGAGCTTTCAATTACTCTAGCTACGAAGGGGGCAGCTGCTATGGACAATGGAACAATAGTGGCAGTTGTTCCTATGGTTTTTCCAATAAGCAGCTTGGATAGGGGAAATAAAAGGATCATTAGTATAATAAAAGGAAAGGAGCGTAATGTATTGATGATCCCATTAAGTACCCTATTAAGCTGCTTCTTTTCCCATATGCCCTTATCTTCTGTTATAACTAACAGGACCCCCGCGGGAAAGCCCAGTAGCAGGGAAAAAAATGTAGAAAAAAATACCATATATAT
>JAAYFE010000210.1 GCA_012728365.1 Tissierellia bacterium | reverse complement strand
TATAGAGAAGGATGGAACTATCTTATTTGCTCCTGTACTCTTGGCTACAGGAACTAGGTTAGCTATTTGAACAACTGGTATACCTGCACGCTCTATTTCTTTTACCATTGTTGCACCGCAACGTGTACAAGTACCTCAGGTCGAAACTAATATAACCCCATCTACTTGCCCTTCTTTTAGGTGTTCTACTATTTCTCTTGCCATTCTGGCAGCTTCACCCTGGGTTGTTCCTGTACCAACTGTTGAATAGAAATATTGGTGTACCTTGCCTATCTTTCCTTCCTTTTCATAAGCCCTTAAGGCATCTAAAGGTACAATTACATTTGGATTTTGATTAGCAACTGCAGGGTCAAAACCAGCATGGATTGTTTTATATACTCCACCCTCTAACCTTTCTAAATCAGATATATTATATTTACCCCATCTAGTTGCTGAAGCTGATTGAATCCTATCTGGATTGTCAACAGGCACTATACCACCAGATGTAACTATGGCAATAGTAGCCTTTGATAAATCCTTAATTGGTGGAGCAATGGGTACGGTATCCACAGGTGGTATTGGCAATTCTGTTTTAAAGGGCTCTCCATTTAGTTTCTTAAGTAGCATATCAACAGCCCTATCGGCAGCAGTAACTGGAGGATCTAACCAAACTTGACGTCTAATGCCTCTTCCAAAATAACCTTCTTCTTCAGCAGATAATAAAGTTTCTCCCTTTAATATTTTTTTGCCAAATGTAGCCATCTTCTTTATATCCTTTCTCATGGCTGCTGCACTTTTTCCACCCTTAAATATATACATATCTTGACGGAACATTTCAACTCCTGGATTTTCATCATTCATTGATGATATTACAGGAACATTAAATTTCTCACTAACAGCCTTACCTATATTTCCACAGGCAACACCATATCTACCTGCTCTAAAGGCTGGGCCTGCAAAGAATATATCAAATTCCTTATCCTGTAAAAATTCTAATATTGTATTTATAGCCTCTTCGGTGTTAGAACCCATATAGTTATCTCCACATATAATTGTGTGAGTAACCTTAATGTCTTCACCTAATTGATTTTGCAATTCAATGGCTGGGCCCACTAGCCCTTCTCTAATTTCTGGAGCAAAATCCGCCTTTTCTTCACCACCAATTTGTCCAAAGAACTGATTTATATAAAGTATTGCTTTCTTCATTAGAGCACCTCCTTTAAAATTCTTTTACTGTTTTAGTTGACCAACCAACTACTTGATCTCCACAGAACATAGAGTTGTTCTCCATTATAATGGAGCCATCTTCCCTTACTGAAGGTCCTAGAACTTCATCTCCCCACCAGCCTCCAGCAAATCCGTCTCTTGCTAGAGATTCTAGCTCTCCTAAAACGGTTTCCATTGGTGGTAGTTCAATAAGCTGGGAAACATCCCCTGCAGATACAATAGCATCTGCCTTCGGATCCATAGTAACCAATGGTTGAGATTTACCATCTCTACCTGTACATTCAGGTGTTAATCCTACGGTTTTTATTCCGGCATCTTCTAAAGCTACAATACAAGCTATAAAGTCAGCATCTGGGTTTCCATAGCCTTCCTCAGCAACTATGGCACCATCTGCACCTAAAGATTTTGCCATTTGTGCTACAAATAAGGCTGCCCTTTCTTTTTGGTCTAAGGCTACATTTAAGTTAGAAGCTATAATTCCTAAGAAGTTTATCGTTTTCCCATGTTCTTCATATAATCTTCTTATAACTGGGAAGTTTTGAATATCATAAGTTGACCACTTAGAGGAACTAGGCATAAAACTTCCTGATATTACTGCCCCATCTAATATTTCATTTGGATGCATAAAGGTTGGTAGCATTCTATTTGTATCCCATCCATAAACTAAATCATTATATCCTAATTCTTCCATTTGTGATTGGAATTGAAGCACTAGTACAACAGAAGGTAAATCTTTTTCCTTTGTACGTTTAGTAATTGGCTCTAGTTCAAATACTTCTAATTCTTCTGGTTCCAGATCCTTTACACAAGAACCTATATATTCAGCTAACCTCATTCCTGCCCATCTTAAGGCTCTATTTTTCTTTTGTTGCTCCCTTTTTTCAAATTCTTCATCTGTATCTGCAACTAATACTATGTTTTTAAGTTGTGAAAAATAGGTATATTTAGCTCCTTCTCCACTCATATCTATAAGGCCATCTTGGAATCCACCCCAGTGTTTTCCTACAACCAATACACTACAATCCTTTAATGCATGAGTCCTACCATTACCAGCTTGCATTAGGTCTCCTGTTACACCTGGAAATACTGGACCTCCATCAACTCTAACCCTTGGTTCAATAGCTTCCTTTACTGGTACTAGTCTTACC
>JAAYFE010000209.1 GCA_012728365.1 Tissierellia bacterium | reverse complement strand
TATTCACCTCCTATACAATATTTATTACCATTTTAACAAAATATATAACAAAAACAAGATAATTTTCCCTATATATAATTTATTGCATCATTAATTAATTTTTCTGTTTCTTCTTCGTTGTAATCTGAAGCTAGCACAATTTCACTAATAAGCATTTGCTTTGCGCTATTTAGCATTTTTCTTTCTCCTGTGGAAAGGCTTTTTTCAGCATCTCTTATCATTAAATTTCTAACAACAGTTGCAATTTCATATATATCTCCAGATTTTATCTTTTCCATGTTGGCTCTGTATCTTCTATTCCAATTTTGACGCATATTTGAACAATCACCTTTTAATATTTCTATTACCTTACTTACCTCTTCTCCTTTAATAACTTCTCTTATTCCAATTTCCTCTATATTATCAACAGGTATCATTACTTTCATATCTCCAATAGGCATTCTCATAATATAGTATTTTCTCTTTTCTCCTAAAATTTCCCTCTCTTCAATTCCTTCTATTATACCTGCACCATGCATAGGATAAACAACCTTATCTCCAATATTAAACATATTACAACCTCCTAATATTAGCTTCTCAATATATTATACACTAATTAGGAAAAGTTGTAAAGTTAATATTATACTATACCCTATATTCCCCTGTCAACTTATTCTTTACATAAAAATTAAAAAATATATTTTCAGAAACATTTGACAACAACTTGTCTCAATCAGTATAATAAAACCATAACCAAAAACTATTTAACAGGGGTGGACTATATGGACACAAATCCAAATACAGTTAATGTTCAGCAAAATATAAGTTTAAATGATTTTCAAAATATGGTAGAAGAGGTCCTTATTAGACATAAAAGTATATTAGATATTGTGACAAAACTTGACGAATACACAGCCAGAATTAATAGGGCAGTAATGAAATCTGTTACCTCTTGTGGTTGTATAGAAATTCATGCTACAAAGCAGGATTATAATAAAGAATCTCTATCTGAGATGAAAGATAGTATGAAAAACCATATTAAAGGAAAATTGTGTTCCAATTGTAAAGAAATAATTGAAGAAGAAATAGGTGCTTATTTATTCTATTTAGCTGCTCTTTGCAATACTTTAGATATTGATCTATCAGATGCCCTTATAAAAGAATATAAAAATCTGAAAACCTTAGGAATTTTTAGTCTGAAATAATAAAAGGCTAGGAAATCCTTAGCCTTTTATTATTACGAATTATAAAAAACATGATTAATTACTTCTTGGAGAGTCCTTAATTCTATTACTTGTAAATTTTTTAAATTCAATTTCTGTTTTAGCCCATCTTTACATATATAGGCCTTTTTATAACCCATTCTATCTAATTCTTTAATCCTTGCTTCCATTGAAGGTACCCTTTTAAGTTCACCAGTTAAACCTACATCGGCTATAAATACTACATCACTAGGAATACCCTTTTCTAAAATTGATGATACTATACTCATTATTATGGCTAAATTAACTGCTTGTTCCCTTAATTTAAGTCCTCCTGTAGTTTTTATTACAACATTTTTATCATAAAGGTTAATTCCACCTCTTTGTTCTAAAATTGATATTAAGGTATTTAACTGGTCTCTTCTTAAGCATTCTCCAATTCTAGAAGGATAGGGTGTAAAAGATTTAGATACCAAGCTTTCAATTTCCACAGTTATTTGCCTTGAACCTTCTTTAACTACTGATAATGCAGTTCCAGGTACACTTAAACCATCTTCCCTTTTTGTTATAAAAAATTCAGAAGGGTTGTCTATAGGCATCATGCCCTCTTCTTCCATGGAGAAAAAGCCTGTTTCTCCTGTTCTACCAAACCTATTTTTAGTAGCCATAAGGGTCCTTATGGATTCATCACTTTCCCCTTCCAGGTAAACTACTGTATCCACCAAATGCTCCAAGGTCCTTAAGCCTGCCATTTCATCAGCCTTAGTCATGTGGCCAACCATAATTACAGCCCTTGGTCTTTCCTTATTCTTTGCAATTTCTACCAGGGCATTAGCACATTCTATAGTTTGAATAGGGGAACCTGCCTTTGAAGTAAACTCTTCCAATACAAAGGTTTGTATACTATCTATGATTACAAGATCTGCATCTATTTCCTCTATGGATTTTAATACATTATCCATACTAATATCTGATAAAATCCATATATTTTCTGGAATCTCATTCAGTATCCTATTGGATCTTAATCTTATTTGACTCTCACTTTCTTCACCAGAGGCATAAAGTACCCTGTATCCTTTTTTGGCTACATCGCTGGATATCTGCAGTAATAAGGTAGATTTTCCAGCTCCCGGCCTTGCTGTTATAATAGTCACAGAATCCTTTACAATTCCTCCACCTAAAACCCTATTAAACTCATCCATACTTGTTATTATCCTTTGGCTAGTATCTGCCTTTATATCTGAAAGCCTTACAGGACTTAAGCTTTTAGTATTTTTGCTTGTAGCTACATTTCTCTTCTTTTCAACTACAACTTCCTCTATAGTATTCCAATTTCCACATTGCTGACAAAATCCTGACCACTTAATAGTTTCATATCCACATTTGGAACACCTATATATAACCTTCTTCTTCATCATATCACCCATATTTTAAATTTCTTATATTATAGCATAAATAAAAGGCCATAGCTAACTATGACCTTTTATTTGGCATCATCTATTGTTTTTTAAGAGTACCCTCAACTTCATTGGCATGCCTCTAAGCTTTCCACTTTTAGCCCTTCATTTATATATTAAATATCTTTTTCAAATACCAGCTTATTATCTCTATAATCAACTATTATTTTATCTTCCTTAGATATATTGCCCTTTAATATTTCTTCAGCCAATTGATCTTCAATCATCTTAGTTATTGTCCTTTCAAGGGGCCTAGCTCCATATACTGGATCAAAGCCTTGCTTGCTTATTTCATTAATGGTATTTTCAGTAATCTTAATATCTATATTTAATTTAGCCATCCTTTCTTCTAAATCCTTCACCATAATGCTTACAATCTCCTTGACATCCTCTTCCTTGAGAGAGTGAAATACTATTATTTCATCAATTCTATTTAAGAACTCTGGCCTAAAGGTTTTTTTCAATTCCTCCATAATAGTTTCCTTCATCTTTTCATATTCTTCTTTGTCTACCTCTTGACCAGTTGTAAATCCTAACACATTTTGCTTTCTTATGGTTGTGGCACCTACATTGGAGGACATTATAATTATGGTATTTTTAAAGTCTACAGTCCTACCCTTAGAATCTGTAAGTCTACCATCATCTAATATCTGCAATAGTATATTAAATACATCTGGATGGGCCTTTTCTATTTCATCAAAGAGGACTACTGAATAGGGTTTCCTTCTAACAGCCTCAGTTAACTGACCCCCTTCTTCATATCCAACATATCCTGGAGGAGAACCTATAAGCCTTGAAACTGAATGTTTTTCCATATATTCACTCATATCAATCCTGATCATTAAATCTTCATCACCAAAAAGGGTTTCTGCTAAAGATTTTGCAAGATATGTTTTACCCACTCCAGTTGGACCTACAAACATAAAGGTTCCTACAGGTTTCTTAGGATCCTTTAGTCCTACTCTAGCCCTTCTAATGGCATTGGAAACAGCAGAAACAGCCTGTTTTTGACCTACTACCTTTTTATGAAGCTCTTCTTCTAAGCGTAAAAGCTTCTCACTTTCTTCTTCTGTCATTTTAGTTACAGGTATTCCTGTCCAATCGGAAACAACCTTGGCTATTTCATCATACCCTAGTACCATACTAGAGCTTTGTTTTTCCTTCTCCCATCTAGTTTTTTCATTTTCAAGCTGCTCTCTTATTCTCTTTTCCTCATCCCTTATTTGGGCTGCCTTTTCATAATTTTGGGTATTGATAGCTTCTTCTTTTTCATGGGCCAATTCTTCTAATCTTTCTTCTAGATCCTTTAAATCAGCAGGGGCTACAAAGGAATTTATTCTTACCATAGAAGCTGCCTCATCTATTAGGTCTATGGCCTTATCTGGCAGATACCTATCTGTTATATAACGACTAGATAATTCTACTGCTGCCCTTATGGCCTCATCAGATATTTTAACTCCATGGTGGGCTTCATACCTATCCCTTAAGCCTTCTAATATCTTAATTGTATCTTCTGTAGTAGGTTCTTCTACCATTATAGGCTGGAACCTTCTCTCTAAGGCAGCATCCTTCTCTATATACTTTCTATATTCATCTATAGTAGTTGCTCCTATTACTTGCAGCTCTCCCCTTGCTAGCATTGGCTTTAGTATATTAGAAGCATCTATGGCCCCCTCTGCTGCTCCTGCACCAATTATTGTATGAAGCTCATCTATGAAAAGAATTATATTTCCATTTTCCTTTAGTTCATTCATGGCCCCCTTAAGCCTTTCTTCAAACTCTCCCCTATACTTTGAACCTGCAAGCATGCCTGGCAGATCTAGGGTAACTACTCTCTTATCCTTTATGATTTCAGGAACTTCTCCCTCTACAATTTTTTGGGCTAAACCTTCCGCAATGGCAGTTTTACCCACTCCTGGTTCACCAATCAATACTGGATTGTTTTTAGTACGCCTACTTAATATTTGAATTACCCTTTCTATTTCCTTGCTTCTTCCTATAACAGGATCTATTTTACCCTCCTCTGCTAACTTCACAAGATCCCTACCATATCTATCTAAATAAGGGGTATTGCTTTTGCCTGTTGGTTTATTATAAGAGGGTTTAGGTTGACTATCTGAAAGCATATTTATTATGCTTTCCTTTAAGGCTGTAGTATCTACCCCTAATTTTCTAAGTACCACTACAGCAACCCCTTCATTTTCCTCTAATAAACCTAACAATATATGTTCAGTACCAACATAATTATGGCCCAAATTTCTTGCTTGAAGGAAACTTAATTCAAATATCCTCTTAGTTCTAGGAGTAAAACCCATAATATCAACATCATAATTTCCCTGGCCTACTGCTTTTACAACTTCTTCCCTGGCCTTTTCTAAGGTCACACCTACATTAGCTAAAGCTTTGGCTGCAATACCCTCATTTTCTGCAATTAACCCCAAAAGTATATGTTCTGTGCCTACATAATTGTGGCGCAATTTTTTAGCCTCTTCCTGTGCTAGTAATATTGCCTTTTGAGCCCTTTCTGTAAACCTACCAAACATTGCCATAATATCCCTCCTAACTATAATCTTTCTCTAATGTACTTAGCTCTCATTATGTCTCTTTCACTATTGTCCAGATCCTTGTTGGCATATTTTTGTATGGAACCTGGCTGTATGCCTATGGTTATCTTCTCTAATTCCTTAAAGCCTACATCCTTAATTATTCCCATCTCTATTCCTAACCTTACATTGGATAAATGCTGCATAGCTTCCTTAGAGCTTATTTTTCTTGTATACTTTAATATACCATAGGATCTGAAGATCTTATCTTCAATTTCATATTTTCTACTTGATAGTAGATTATGCCTTACATCCCTTTCCTTATTTATGGTTTGATATATTATTCCTTTTAATCTTTTAATTATTTCTTCCTCTTCCTCTCCTAGGGTAGTTTGATTTGATATCTGGTATAAGTCTCCATAGGCTTTGGTTCCCTCACCATATAGGCCCCTTACAGCTAGGCCTATTTTTTGAAATCCTCTTATTAGCCCATCTACCTGTCCTATGATGGACAAGGCAGGCAAATGAAGCATTACAGATGCCCTAATACCAGTTCCTACATTAGTAGGGCAGGCTGTTAAATAGCCAAATTTATCATGATAGGCATAATCTAGTTTGCTTTCTAGAAAGTTATCTATTTCATTTATTGATTCCCATGCCTTTTCAAAATTAAGACCTGGATACAACACCTGTACTCTTAAGTGGTCCTCTTCGTTTATCATAATAGTTGCAGTTTCGTCATCCTTAAGCAAAAAACTACTAAAATCTGGTCTATTTATTAATCCAGGGCTAATTAAATGTTCTTCAATATAGGCTATTCTTTCCACAGGAGATAGGCTATTTATCTTATAAAATTTATAATTAACTCCCGCTGGCAGATCCTTCATTACATTTAATATTTCTTGTGTAATGCTTTCAGCCTCTTGAATGCTCATTCTCTGGGGAAACTTATAGTTTCTCAAATTCCTGGCTATCCTTATTCTAGTACTTACTACCACATCCTCATCTGTAGCATCCCTGTCTATCCATTTTACCATACTTATCCCCCCTTTACTGAACACCTTTTTCTAATTCTTGTTCTAATTCTTTGATCTTATCCCTTAATATAGCTGCTTGCTCATACTCTTCCTTTGCCACATGTTCTTTTAGTTTTTCCTTCATCTTTTCAAGCTTTTTCATTTTAGCCACTTGTTTATTAGCCCTCAATGGCACCTTGCCTATATGTCTATCATGGCCATGTATACTTTTTAATATTGGGTTTAAATTAGGCTTAAAGGTTTCATAGCACTGGGCACAGCCAAATTTACCCACCTTTTTAAACTGCTCATAGTCCATTCCACAAAAAGGGCATTTTAAGGTTTTTACTTGCCTAAAGGGCACTTCCTCTTGAATATTGTCTATAAGTCCACTTAATAGTTTATGAAATGAAAATGTAGAATCAAATTCCATTTCTTTATTCATTGCACATTGTTCACATAAATGTAATTCTTCTATATCGCCATTTACAATCTTTGTGTAATGTACTGTAGCCTCATTTTTTTTGCACACTTGGCATAACATGATAATCCCTCCTAATTACCTATACAATGCCAGTATAATATTCTTAAGTATATCTGCCCTTAATATATTTCTATTTATGGATACGGAATTTAAAGCACTATCTTCTATAGCAGACTTTATTATGCGCTCCTCTCTTTTTGTAATAATACCCTGTTCCCTTAGGCCTTCAATTATATGGTAGGCTTTATTTTTGGTTATTGATTCACCTATGGCATTATTTATTAAGTGCTTTAGATCTGGATTCTTATCAATCTTTACTCTGGTTATCTTAATATACCCACCGCCACCTCTTCTGCTTTCAATATAATAGCCCTTATAGGGTGTAAATCTAGTAGTAAGAACATAATTAATCTGGGAAGGAGCACACCTAAATTTTTCAGCCAATTCATTTCTCCTTATTTCTATTATTCCATCTTCCGCCTCATTTAACATTTCTTTTATAAATCTTTCAATAATATTGCTTATCTTAGGCAAACTATCACTCCTTAGACTTTGACTTTCTTTGCTCTTTCTTATATAATACCATATTTTTCTGTTAAGTTTCAATAATTTTTTAATAAGTCAAGGATATTTTATGTATTTTAGTTACCCAAATATCAATTATTATAATCAAAGGATTTAAAGGCAATTGACCATTGACAATGGACCATTGACAATTGAATAGTTAAGACAAAGGGACGATTCTTTTGGCTTATTTAAAAACTGTACTCTAATCCATAATGCTCCATAATGCATATTTGCAAAGAGCGAGCCTCCGCTCCAAGGTTTGTGAAGTCGACTCATATCTTTGCAAATATATATCATGTCAATATAAATGTTATGTCTTATGTCCATTGTCCACTAGTCAAATTATAAATTGAGAAAACAAAGAAGCATAACCTTGTCTTATGTAAAAAAGGTTCGATATGATATCATATCGAACCTTTTAAACTTTAGGCCTTTGCCTTTTCTCTTGATTCTTCAATTATCCTTTCTGCAATGTTTGCAGGAACTTCTTCATATCTTAAGAATTCCATAGTAAAGCTGCCCCTTGCTTGGGTCATACTTCTTAAATCTATGGCATATTCAAATAATTCAGCCTGTGGAGCTTCAGCAATAACTAGCTGATTTCCAGCTTCCAGTGGTTCCATACCCAGTATCCTTCCTCTACGCTTGTTCATATCTCCCATTACATCTCCCATATATTCTTCTGGAACTATTATTTCTAATCTCATTATTGGTTCTAACAATACTGGATTAGCTTCTTCCATACCCTTTTTAAAGGCCAATGATGCAGCAATTTTAAAGGCCATTTCATTTGAGTCTACTGGGTGGTAGGAACCATCAAATAGTGTAGCCTTAATATTTACTACTGGATATCCAGCAAGTACACCATGTTCTAAGGATTCCCTTAGTCCCTTTTCTACTGCTGGGAAGAAGTTCTTTGGTACTGCTCCTCCAAATACTTCTTCTGCAAATTCAAAGTCCTGATCACTAGGTTCAAATCTTATATGAACATCTCCATACTGGCCAGCTCCACCAGTTTGCTTCTTGTGTTTTCCTTGTACACTGGCAGTGCCCTTAATGGTCTCCCTATAGGCTACCTTTGGTTGGGTTAAGGTTACGTCTACTCCAAACTGATTTTTTAACTTATCTATTATAACGGTTAATTGCATATTGCCTTGGCCACCTACTAGTAGCTGTTTTGTTTCTGCATTTCTTTCAACTACAAAGCTTGGGTCTTCATCTGTTAATCTATGAAGGGCTGAACTAATTTTTTCTTCGTCATCCTTAGATTTTGGTTCTATAGCCTTATATAAGGTTGGCTTTGGATAGTTAATTCTTTCATATACTATCCTATCTGCCTTTGTAGATAAGGTATCTCCAGTTTGAACTTCTTGCAATTTAGAAGTGGCTCCTATGTCCCCTGCTACTATTTCTGGAACCTCTAATTGATTCTTTCCTCTAAGTACAAACAAGCCTCCTAATCTTTCAGATTCATCCTTGGAGGAGTTGTATATTTCTTGATCCTTAGTTAACTTGCCTGTTAACACCTTAAATAGTGATAGCTTACCAACAAAGGGGTCAACAATTGTTTTAAATACCAAGGCTGAGAAGGGTTCATTTTTATCAATCTTTCTTTCTACTGCTTCTTCCCCTTTATATCCTACAACTGTTCCTACATCCAATGGACTTGGCATGTAGTCCTTAATAAAGCTTAGTAAAATATCAATGGCCATTGTATTCTCTGCTGAACCAACAAGTACTGGAACTAGATCCCTATTTTTTATAGATTCCTTTATTCCCTTTCTTATTTCTTCTTTTGTAAACTCTTCCCCTTCGAAATATTTTTCCATTAATTCTTCATCTGTTTCTGCCACTTTTTCCACCAATACTTCCTTTATTGTCTCTATTTCCCCTTGTAATTCTGCTGGCACATCTACCTTAGTTGAATTTTTACCCTTGTATTCATAAGCTACTTCTTCTAAAACATCTGCTACTCCTTTAAATTCAACTCCTTCTCCTATTGGTAATGTAAAGGGTACTATTTTATCTCCAAACTGATCTTTTAATTCATCTAATACTTTATTAAATTCAACGTTTTCCTTATCCATTTTATTTATAAATATGGCCCTTGGAAGCTTATATTCATCAACATACTTCCATGATTTTTCTGTTCCTACTTCTACCCCTGCTGATGCATCTATTACTATTAAAGCAGATTCTGATGCACGTAAGGCACCGTAAACTTCCCCAACAAAGTCAAAATATCCAGGAGTATCTACAAGATTAATCTTTATATTACCATGCTCTATAGGGATTACAGCAGTACCGATTGATACCTTTCTAGCAATTTCTTCCTTATCAAAGTCTGATACAGTATTACCATCATCTACTCTACCCTGCCTTGTAATTGCCCCTGTTGCAAATAAAGCCGCTTCACTTAGTGTGGTTTTTCCACAGCCACCGTGACCTATTAATGCAATATTTCTAATTTGTTCAGTTTGATACGTTTTCATATACGCTTTCCCCCTTAACCAGCATTTTGTAATAATATAAAAGATTGCGAATTTTTACAATCTTTTAAATCCATTTTTGATTATAACTATCTTTTTAGATTATATCATGAAATGGCCATTTATCATAGTATTTTTTAATTTGAACCTATTTTCACAATTTTATGTATATTTTTGGCAAAAAGGCTTCCATTTAAACGTGAAGGAAGCCTGTTTTTCTTACTTAACCTTTTCTAATTTAATGCCTGTAATATGGCCATTTATATCCTGTTCCTCTAGGGATTCATCTTTTACCTTTTCTATTTTAAGGGCCAAAGTTTCTTCTTTAATATAGTCTTCATAAAGTTTTATTGCTTCTTCTACTTCTTGGTCTGTATTGTAGTAAATATAGATATTGTCTAAAACATCATAATTGTTATTTTTCCTCATCTGCTGTACCTTAGATATAAATTCCCTTGCAAATCCTTCATTTATCAAGTCCCTTGTAAGAGTAGTATCTAGGATTACAAATAAATTGTTTTCCATAGTAACATTAAATCCTTCTTTAGAGGATATGGTTACTTGAACTAAGTCCTTTGTAATGGCCACATCTTCTCCATCTAGATTTAGGATGATTTCTTCTCCCTTTTCTAATTTTTCCACAGCATCATAAGGATCAAGTTCATTTAAGGCTTTGGCAAAGGATTTAACCTTAGAACCCAACTGAGGTCCTGCAAGCTTAAAGTTTGGCTTTAGGGAATAATCCATAAATTTACTTAAATCCTTTTCAAATACTACTTCCTTTACATTTAGCTCCTCTTTTATTAAAGGAACTAAATCCTTAATCAAGTCTTCATATTTACCATCAATCAATACTTCCTTTAGAGGCTGGCGAACCTTTATTTTAACATTTTCCCTTGAAGCCCTACCTAATTTTACAATATCCCTTACCAAGTCCATTCTTTCCTCTAGTTCTAAGTCTATCAAACTTTCATTGGCTTCTGGATAATAATCCAGGTGTACAGATTCCTTATCTGTTAAATTTCTATAAATTTCTTCTGCTGTAAATGGAACAAAGGGTGCTATCATCTTTGATATACCTAATAATACTTCATAGGTAGTATTGTATACTGCCTTCTTGCTAGTATCCAACTCTGTTGACCAGAAGCGTCTCCTTGTACGCCTTATATACCAGTTAGATAAATCTTCTACTACAAAGTCCTGGATAGCTCTTACTACCTTTGTTAGTTCAAATTCATCCATGTCTTTTCTTACTTGTTTTACTAAGCTATTATATTTTGATAATATCCACCTATCTAATTCTTCCCTCTCTTCATATTCTATGAAAAATTCCCTTGGGTCAATATTGTCTGTATTTGCATAGAGTGAGAAGAAGTTATAAACATTCCTTATACTTCTAAAGAACTTATTTTCTACTTCCTTAATACCTTCTTCATCAAATCTAGTTGGTGTCCAAGGTGGTGAAACATATACTAGGTACCATCTTAAGGCATCTGCTCCATACTTGTCAAACATTTCAAAGGGGTCTACAGTATTTCCTCTGGATTTGGACATTTTTTTGCCATGTTTATCCAATATTAGGTCGTTTACAAGTACATTTTTATATGGAGATTTGCCAGTTACAAAGGTAGATATGGCAATTAGTGAATAAAACCAACCTCTAGTTTGGTCTATTCCTTCACAGATAAAATCTGCAGGGAATAGTTTATCAAAATTTTCCTTATTTTCAAAAGGATAATGGTGTTGGGCAAAGGGCATGGCTCCACTATCAAACCATACGTCTATTACATCCTTTTCCCTGGTCATTCTGCCACCGCATTTTTCACATTTTAAATGTACTTCATCTACATAGGGTCTATGAAGCTCTATGGATTCATCTATGTCTTCAATGGCCCTTTCCACTAATTCCTTTCTAGAACCAACACTGGTAATATGGTTACATTCATCACATCTCCAAATGGGAAGGGGGGTGCCCCAGTATCTACTTCTTGATATAGCCCAGTCATTTAAGTTTTCAAGCCAATTTCCAAATCTCTTTTCTCCCACAAAAGCTGGGTACCAGTTAACCTGATTATTATTCTCAATTAGTTTGTCCTTTAGTCTGGTCATTTCTATATACCAGCTAGGTTTTGCATAGTATAAAAGAGGTGTGTCACATCTCCAGCAATGGGGGTAATTATGAGCCATTCTCTCCTTTTTATAAAGCTTTCCTTCCTGCCTTAACCACTGGATTATTTCTGGATCTGCATCCATTACAAATTTACCCTTCCAAATAGTGTCTTTAAATTTACCCTCATCATCAACAGGCTGCAAAACTGGTAAATTATATCTTTTTCCTGTATTATAGTCATCCTCACCAAAGGCAGGGGCAGTGTGTACTATTCCTGTACCATCTTCTGTTGTAACATAATCTGCCACTGTAACAAAGAAGGCCTTTTTATCTTCTTCCACCTTAACAAATGGAATTAGCTGCTCGTATTCTATATATTCTAGGTCCTTACCTTTAAGTTCTTCTAATACCTCATAATCCTCTCCTAATACCCTGGTAGCCAAATCCTTGGCTATATAATATATTTCATCATTTTGCCTTAGCTTTACATAGGTTACATCTGGATTTACTGTTAAGCTTACATTACTGGGTAGGGTCCAGGGGGTTGTAGTCCAGGCTAGGAAGTATTCATCCCTATCCTTTCTCTTAAACTTAGCAACACAAGTTTCACTTTTAATCTCCTTATAGCCTTGAGCAACTTCATGGGATGCAAGGCCTGTTCCACATCTAGGGCAATAGGGCAGTATCTTATGGCCTTCATAGATAAATCCTTCTTTATAGAATTTGTCTAAAATCCACCATACAGACTCTATATAATCATTATCTAGGGTTATATAAGGATTATCCATGTCTATTTCATAGGCCATCCTCTTAGTCATTTCTCTCCACAGCTTTTCATAGCGGAAAACAGATTCCTTACATTTTTTGTTAAATTCTTCTATACCATATTCCTCAATTTCCTGTTTATTGTTTATATTTAATTCCTTCTCCACTTCAATTTCAACTGGCAAGCCATGAGTATCCCAACCTGCCTTACGCTTTACCTGATAGCCTTCCATAGTTTTGTATCTACACACTAAATCCTTTAAGGTTCTAGCCATTACATGATGTATGCCAGGCTTACCATTGGCTGTTGGAGGCCCTTCATAAAATATATAGGGCTTGTTTTCATCCCTTGTCTCAACAGCTTTATGAAGTAGGTCAATTTCTTCCCAGTAACGGGATATTTTCATTTCTCGTTCCTTTACCGGTTCATTGGACAGTTCCCTAAACCTCTTCAACTTTTTTCATCCTTTCTTTGTTTTTTATTTAGACAATCAAAAAGTCCCTAAGCAAAAGCTTAGGGACGGATTACCGCGGTACCACCCAAATTGCAGAGAAAAACCCTGCCACTCATTTTAGCATAACGCCCTAGGCGTAACATCCTACTTAAATTTCAGATGTTATGCTCCAAAGTGATCTTCGTAAAAGAATTTATTGATAATCTCTCACCAAATGATTATCTCTCTGTGAATAAATTCTTTTACTACTCTCTTTTTCATAGCATTTTACCTATTTATTTTTATATTTTGAATATAAATATACATTAAGTAGGCTAAATTTGTCAAGTTCTTAAATTATTAAACTTAGTAGGTCTTCCTTGCTTATTCCTGCAAAGTAAAATCCAACATCAACATTGTCTAATACCTTGCTTATTTCATCTTCCTTATATTTAATTCCCACTAATTTTTCCTCTAATTCAGATACATCACCAGTTCCAAAGAAGTCTCCATAGAACTTAATGCTCTTTATGATACCTTCATCTACATTAATTTTGCTTTGTACTTTTCCTGAAGTAAATCTCTTTGACTTTTCAATATTAAATTCTGGTGAATATCCAAAGTTCCACTCCCAGGTTGCATATCTTTCTTCCATAATCTTATTTATTTGTTTGTAATCCTCTTCTGTTAGCTTATACTCTGTAAGATTTTCATGGGTTTCAATCATGTGCTCTAAAAGAAGCTGTTTAAAGTCTTCAATACTTATATCTTCCTTAAGATGGTCCTTAATATTTGTAACCCTGCTCCTTACTGATTTTACACCCTTTGACTCTATTTTATCCTTAGAAACCTTTAGGGCTTTACTTAAAACATTTAAATCTGTATCAAAGAGCATGGCACCATGGTGTAGGATTCTATTTTTCTTCATGTATTGGGCATTGCCACAGAATTTCTTTCCATCTATAGTTAAGTCATTTCTGCCGGTGAATTCTGCCTTAACACCAAGTTTTGCTAAAACTTCTATTACAGGTTGTGTAAAGGCTTCAAAGTTAAAGGCAGTTGACTTACTACCCTTTTCAGATATAATGGTGTAGTTTAAGTTTCCAAAGTCGTGGTATACTGCTCCACCACCAGATAGCCTTCTAACAACATTTATATTATTTTCCTTAACATAGTCTAAATTAATTTCTTCAATAGTATTTTGATTTTTACCAACTACTATAGTAGGCTCATTTATCCACAATAGGAATATTTCATCAAATTGGGTTAAATTATCAAATACATATTGCTCCAAGGCCAAGTTAAATTGAGGTCTATTATCATCATTTCTTATATATATCATAGTACTCCTCCTTTGTTTATGATACTAATATTTTAGTTTAAATTTATTAGTTTGTAAAATATTGTTTATAATTTAACCTATTACTTCATCTTGCAGCTTTCTTAATTTATATATAGTATTGGCCTTATTTAATTCTACCATATCATAGCTTATAAATTCTCCTTTTTTTATATCCTTTTTTACCCTGGTGTTTTTATCAATAAGGCCTATGGGTACTAATCTTTCCTCCATTGCTATTTCATGCCTTTCAATGACCCCATAAACTGTATAGCCTCCAATGAAATCCAGCCTTTCTCCAGCCTTTAAATCCCTTTTAGCCACTGCTATGGTATCGGCCACTTGGCCCTCTGTTGGCGCTATGGTAGCTTCCTTGTAGTAACAGGCTTCAAATATGGTTATGGGGGTTTCAAGACTTGTTAAATGATAGGGTCTATAAAGTACATAATTGGGACCTTTTCCCATATTTAAATACTCCATTTGTTTATGTACTTCTTCCAACTTAGTAGTTATTATTGCAAAAACTCCTGGTGCTATACCCCTTACAAAATCCACCACCCCATATCTATTTAAAACTCCACCTTCTTCCTTTAAGCTAAGGATCTTAGTTAGATTTTCTATATTGCTTTCCACTCCATGACAGCCTCTAATATCTGGTATAAAGCCTGTAGCATTGGCTAAGGAGGTTAACTCTATCATAGTATTGGTTCCATCAACAAAGCCCGCTAGCATTCTTGGGTTTAATTCCTTTTTTGCTGCATCTAAATAAACTGTATCAGGTGTGGCTTCTGTATTTAAGGGATTGTTTTTCCCCTTACCAATAACAAGAACATCAAAGCCTAAAGCTTTAGCAAAATTATATAATTCCATAGTAGCCCCTGGCTCGTCCCCTGCAGTGCCAGTATATACTACTCCTGCCTCCTGGGCCTTTTTATATAAAATAGGACCTACGACTGCATCTGCTTCTACATTTAACATTATTATATGCTTCCTATTATCAATTGCATCCAGGGCCACATTGGCTCCTACTTCTGGTACTCCAGTGGCATCTACAACTGCATCTATAATATTAACCTTGGTGGCTAGCTCTTTGCATTCACTAACAACAAATTTTCCCTTTTCTAAATAATAGTT
>JAAYFE010000025.1 GCA_012728365.1 Tissierellia bacterium | reverse complement strand
GTGGAAGAAATAGCCAGGGAGGCAGAAGCAGCCTATAAGGCTGGTGCCAGTATAATACACTTACATGTAAGGGAAGATGATGGTACTCCTACCCAGGATAAGGAAAGATTTAGGGTATGTATAGAAGAAATTAAAAAAAGATGCCCTGATATTATAATCCAACCATCAACTGGTGGTGCAGTTGGCATGACAGACGATGAAAGGCTACAACCAACAGAATTAAATCCAGAAATGGCTACCTTAAGCTGTGGCAGTGTAAACTTTGGTGGAGACGAAGTATTTCTAAATACAGAAAGCTCCATTATAAACTTTGCTAAAAGGATGAAAGAAAGAGGTATAAAGCCAGAACTAGAAATATTTGACAAGGGTATGATTGATACTGCCCTTAAGCTTGTGAAAAAAGGATTAGTTGATAAACCACTACATTTTGATTTTGTTTTAGGTGTACAAATGGCAGCAACAGCAAGGGATTTGGTCTTTTTAGTAGATAGCATACCAGAGGGTTCCACTTGGAGTGTAGCAGGTATTGGCAGATATGAAATGCCAATGGCAGCCATAGCCATTGCTATGGGAGGCCATGTAAGGGTAGGCTTTGAGGATAACATATATCTTTCAAAGGGAGTATTAGCTAAATCCAATGGAGAGCTGGTGGAAAAGGTAGTAAAAATAGCTAAAGAATTAGGCAGGGAAATAGCTACACCAGATGAAGCCAGGGAAATACTAGGACTAAAAAAATAAGGGTAAAAACAAGCTCCTTTTTCCCAAAGATGGGAAATAAAGGGGCTTGTTTTTTTATCTGAAATTGTCTTTTTAGGGAGGATTTTAAAAAAAGATATAGAATTTATCTAATAGGAAAGGAGGGGGAGTGGTGGTTATAGATGGGTGTAAACATTTAATTGTAAAATGTAATCTATGCAGTAGGCTAAAGGAATTTGACTTTAATCTGTTTAATATCATGAAATATGATAAAATAGAATATGAATGCTCCTGCGGTGAAACAATTAAAATTATTGTGGAAAAGGAAAATCTATTAAGGGGAAGGGCTATCACTTTTGAACTTAATGGTGCATCTTTTAAATTTTCTTTACATAATATAGTAAAAAATCAAAATATATATCGTTACTCTGATAATTCCTTGGTATTCTTTTTAGGGCAGAAGGATAGTGGAAGGGCAAAATTGAAGGAGCTGGGCATAAAAATAGATGATATAATTACTGAAACAGATAGAAGGGATATATTTGTTAATTTTGATGTAATAACTAAGGCCCTTATAAAATTATTTGATTTGGAAGCGCAAAATAGGATAAAATGTGATTGTGGTAATAGCAAGATAAATATTGAACTATTTTATGATAGGATTGAACTTAAATGTTTAAATTGTAATGGTGTTAAATTAATATTTGCAGAAACAGAAGAAGACCTAAAGGTTATATTAAATAAAAATATGATAAATTTAAGAAAAAGTGACATCTCTTGTATTGATTCCATAATAGATAATAATAAGCATATTAATAAATAAAAGGAGGAATACTATGTTAGTTACGGGAAAGGAAATACTAGACCATGCTAATAAGCATAATTATGCAGTAGGGGCCTTTAATGTAAACAATATGGAAATTGTACAGGCTATTATTGAGGCTGCAGAGGAAATGAATGCACCAGTTATACTTCAGGCCAGCCAAGGTGCCATAAAATATGCAGGCATAGAATACATAACAGCCCTTGCGAGAGTTGCAGCTAGTAAAGTAAAGGTGCCTGTTGCAATACACCTGGATCATGGTACAGATTTTGAACAGGTAATGCTATGCATAAGACATGGATTTACATCTGTCATGATAGATGGTTCCAGATATGAACTTAATAAAAACATTGAAATTACAAAGAAGGTAGTGGAAGTTGCCCATGCAGTAGGGGTATCAGTAGAGGCAGAATTAGGAAAGATTGGTGGTACTGAAGATGATATAAGTGTAGATGAAAGGGAAGCTACCTTTACAGATCCTGAAGAAGCTAAGATATTTGTTGATGAAACTAAAGTTGACTCCTTAGCCATAGCTGTAGGTACAGCCCATGGTGTATATAAGGGAGAACCAAAACTTGATTTTGACAGGATTAAGGCCATAAAGGAAAAGGTGGGAATTCCTTTGGTACTACATGGTTCCAGTGGTGTACCTGCCGATGCCATTGAAAGGGCTGTAAGCTTAGGAATCAACAAAATAAACATAGACACAGATTTAAGAATAGCCTTTACCCAGGCCATGAAGGATTACCATAGGGAACATCCGGACAATATAGACCCAAGAAAGGTACTAGGCCCAGCCAGAGAAGCTATGAAGGAGGTTATAAAGGAAAAAATAGCCCTATTTGGTTCAGCAGGAAGAGCTTAGTCAACTATATAGAAAGGAGATTTATCTATAATGAAGTTATTTATCGATACAGCTAACATAGAGGAAATAAAGGAAGTAAACGAATGGGGAGTCATATCTGGAGTAACTACTAATCCATCCTTAATTGCCAAGGAAGGAAGGGATTTTAAGGAGGTAATCCATGAAATTGTGTCTATTGTAGATGGGCCTATAAGTGCAGAGGTTATATCTACAGACAAGGATGGTATGGTTGAAGAAGCAAGGGAATTGGCTAAAATCCATCCAAGTATAGTAATTAAGATCCCAATGACTAAAGAAGGCTTAAAGGCTGTAAAAGTATTGTCTAAAGAAGGAATTAAGACCAATGTTACCCTGATTTTTTCAGCTAATCAGGCCCTACTGGCAGCAAAGGCAGGGGCTACCTATGTAAGTCCATTTTTAGGTAGGCTTGATGATATAGGCAATGAAGGTATGGATATAATATATGATATTGTGGAGATATTTTCCATACATGGCATAGATACTGAAGTAATAGCTGCCAGTATAAGACATCCAATCCATGTATTGGAGGCAGCAAAAGCTGGTGCCCATATAGCTACCATTCCCTATAAGGTATTTACTCAAATGGTAAACCACCCCCTAACAGATATTGGCATTGAAAGGTTTTTGAAGGATTGGGAAGGGCTGAACAAGTAAATTATCACAAGATGGAAAAAGGGGCTGCATAGTGGCTTAGGCTTTAAAATGCAGCCCTATTATTCTTTAAGGAGATAATTTATACAAACTTTATATTTTTGTCTATAATAAAAATAGAAACTAAAGAGGAGGTGTGATTGTGGATAGGGATTTGGCCTTATCCTTAGTTAGGGTAACAGAAATAGCAGCCATAGCATCGGCTAGATATATGGGCAGAGGGGACAAAATAGGAGCAGATCAGGCAGCAGTAGATGGAATGAGGGCTGCCTTTAGTCTGGTAAATACTAAGGGGAAAGTAGTCATTGGAGAAGGTGAACTTGATGAGGCTCCAATGCTCTATATTGGTGAAGAAATAGGAAGGGGAATGAATGTAGAAGCAGATATAGCAGTGGATCCATTAGATGGAACTACCTTGGTGGCTAAAGGTTTACCTAATGCAATGTCTGTAATAGCCATGGCACCAAAGGGATGTTTACTTAAGGCACCAGATACATATATGAAAAAAATAGCCGTAGGACCCAAGGCTAAAGGTGTAATAAATATAGATGCTTCAGTTGAAGAAAATTTACTGGCTGTAGCAAAGGCTTTAAATAAGGATATTTCAGACTTAACGGTAACCATACAGGACAGGGAAAGGCATAAGGGCCTAATAGAAGAAGTAAGAAGGATAGGGGCAAGAATTAAGCTATTTGGAGAAGGGGATGTGGCCTCTGCCATAGCCACCTGTTTTGATGATACTGGAGTAGATATAATGATGAATATAGGTGGAGCACCAGAAGGGGTCATTGCAGCTGCTGCCATAAAGTGTTTAGGAGGAGATTTTCAAGGTAAACTTACGCCCATGAGTAAAGAGGAAGTTAAAAGGTGTGAAAAACTAGGGTGGACCGATGAAAGGTTAAACCAACATATGTCCATTGATGATTTAGCAAGGAGTGATGATATATTTTTTGCAGCTACAGGTATATCTGATGGAGATCTTCTTAAAGGGGTTGTATATTTTGGTGACAACCGTGCTAGGACCCATTCTGTAGTTATGAGGTCTAAAACAGGAACCATTAGATTCATAGAAGCCTATCATAGGTTGGATAAAAATCAGATATTAAGAGAATTATTGAGAAAATATAGTTAAATGTGATATACTAAAGGACGAAAAAGATGATATAATTAATCATAAATGGTGATAGGGGGGAAATATATGGATAGAAATTTAGCCTTGAATTTAGTGAGGGTTACTGAGGCAGCCGCTTTAAATTCTGCCCGTTATTTAGGAAGAGGGGACAAAAATTTAGCTGACGATGCAGCAGTTACTGGTATGAGGAAAATGTTTGATACCCTTTCCATAGATGGGGTAGTGGTAATTGGCGAAGGGGAAATGGATGAGGCACCAATGCTTTATATTGGTGAACAAATAGGTAAGGCTACTCCAGATTCCATAAAGCTGGATATAGCAGTGGATCCTTTAGATGGTACCAATGCTGTAGCTAAAGGTTTGGCCAATGCCATATCTGTTGTGGCAGTAGCACCAAGGGGATGTATGTTACATGCTCCAGATATGTATATGAATAAAATAGCTGTAGGACCTAAGGCCAAAGGTAAGGTTAATTTAGACATGCCTATAGAAGAGATACTTAAAAATTTATCTGAAGCCTTAAATAAGAATATTTCAGATATTACAGTTACCATGCTAGATAGGCCAAGGCATGAGCATATAATCAAGGAAGTAAGAAGACTAGGTGCCAGAATCAAGCTATTCCAAGATGGGGATGTGGCTGCAGCTATAGCAACCTGCTTTGATGATTCAGGAGTAGATATACTTTTAGGTATAGGTGGAGCACCAGAAGGAGTATTAGCAGCAGCAGCTCTAAAATGTCTAGGTGGTGAATTCCAAGGAAGGCTTCATCCAATGACAGATGAAGAGCGAGAAAGATGTAAGCTAATGGGCCATGAGGATGTAGATAGGCTATTAACTATGGAAGACTTGGTTAAGGGCAATGAAGTGATCTTTGCTGCAACAGGCATAACAGATGGAGAATTGTTAAAGGGTGTAACCTACTATGGAAACAGTATGGCTAAAACCTATTCAGTAGTAATGAGATGTGAAACTGGTACCATAAGGTTTATTGAGGCTATACATAGATTAGATAAGAAGCCAGAATATGCAAAATAATTGATTTATTTGCTAAAAAATGTTATAATGGTATGGTGTATTAGATACACTCATCCATATATGCTTTTCTTATTCTTGACCAACCTATTCTTACTGGCAAACTTAAATTTATTTAATTCTAACGATGGTGGGGGCTTAGTTTTATGGAGGTGAAGTGGTGGATTTAGAAATTCTAGAAGATAAGAAACTAGATGACCTAAGAATTATCGCTAAGACATTAGGCATTAAAGGAGTTACTAAATACAGGAAAAGTGAATTAATTGAAGCTATAAAGGATACTGTTAAGGGAGATAGTATTGAAGAAGTTCCTCACGAAGAAAAAGAAAACCATATAGAAAGAATAGAAGATCTTGATATGGAGAAGTTACCAGATAAGGTAACAGAGGAATTGGAACAGATGGAAAGTATTGATGAGGCAGAAGGAATTTTAGAAATCCATCAGGATGGATATGGATTTCTAAGGTCTGATAATTACCTATCTGGTGATGACGATGTGTATGTATCCCCTTCCCAAATAAGAAAATTTAAGCTTAGAACCGGTGATAAGGTTTATGGTATTACTAGACCTGCCAAATCTGGGGAAAAGTACAATGCCCTTTTATACGTAAAAAGTGTAAATGGGCTAGATCCAGAAACCTGTCTTACTAGGCCAGAATTTGATAGCCTGACACCTATTTATCCTAAAGAGAGAATAACATTAGAAACAACGGCTACAAATCTTTCAACACGGTTAATTGACTTAATAGCGCCTATTGGAAAAGGTCAAAGGGGTATGATTGTATCTCCTCCAAAGGCTGGTAAAACAACCCTTCTTAAAGCTGTTGCCAATGCCATATCTGAAAATTACCCTGATATTGAAATTATAGTTCTTTTAGTTGATGAAAGACCTGAGGAAGTTACTGATATGCAAAGGTCTGTTAAAGGTGATGTAGTATACTCAACCTTTGATGAGCTTCCAAATCATCATACTAAGGTTGCAGAAATAGTACTAGAAAGGGCCAAAAGGCTAGTAGAACATGGCAAGGATGTTGTCATTTTGTTGGATAGTATTACCCGTCTTGCTAGGGCCTATAATTTAACTATTCCACCTTCTGGAAGAACCTTGTCAGGTGGACTGGATCCAGGAGCCTTACATAAGCCTAAAAGATTTTTTGGTGCTGCAAGGAATTTAGAAGAAGGTGGAAGCTTAACCATATTGGCTACAGCACTAGTGGAAACTGGAAGTAGGATGGATGATGTTATATTTGAAGAATTTAAGGGTACTGGTAATATGGAGATACATTTAGATAGGAAATTATCAGAAAAGAGAATATTTCCTGCCTTAGACATTAACAAGTCAGGAACTAGAAGGGAAGATTTATTACTTGACCAGGATGAATTAGAAACCATATGGAGTATAAGAAAGGCATTAGGAAACGCCCCAACCCAAGAAGTTACCGAAATGTTAATAGATAATTTAATTCAAACAAAGACCAATAGAGAATTTATACAAAATATGAAAAATAAAATATGGTATTAGTTGAAAATGTGAAATAACTGTGATATAATTGATTAGTCAAAATGGTAATGTGAGGTGAAAACAATGAAGAAAGGCATTCATCCAGAATACTATGAAGCAACAGTAAGATGTGCTTGTGGAAATACATTTACAACTGGTTCAACTAAGGAAGAACTAAGGGTCGAAATTTGTTCAGAATGTCATCCATTCTTTACAGGACGTCAAAAAACTGCAGAACGTGGTGGACGTGTTGAAAAATTCAAGAAAAAATATGGTCTTGATTAATTTATATTGAAAATAGGTTAGATGCTTCTGAGCAACTAACCTTTAATTTTTATCCAATTGACAATTTGGTCAGCGTATAGACCCATATAGGTAAAGAAAAGGCTTAACTATGTATCATCTGCTTAAATAACGGCTCTCCGGATTCCGATTTGTGAAGTATCACAGCTTGGAAAGCTGATTTGCCAATTCCCTGACGCTCAGAGTCGCAAATCTTTTGGCTTTCCTTCGTTGGATATTTCAATCAAATTCTCCATAGTCGAGCCTTTTATTTAAGCAGATGGCGCATAAGACGATCTTATCCTTATCTATGTAATTTTCGTATTGTCCATTGTAAATTGCCAACTGTCAATTGCCCGTAGTCAATTGTGAAAGAGGTGTCTTTAGTGAAAATAAAACATATAGATAGGCCCCCTAAGCATATTACCACCATAGGTGGTCAGGCCTTAATTGAAGGCATACTAATGCGTGGTCCAAAGGATGTGGCTATAGCTATTAGAAAGAAGGACAATGAAATTGAATTAAAGAAAATGAAGCTAAATACCCTAGGTATGAGGTACAAAATATTTAGACTGCCTTTAATTAGAGGGGTTGTAGGCCTGGTGGAATCCCTGGCTTTTGGGATAAAGGCCCTTATGTATTCTGCAGAATTTTTTGATGTGGAAGAAGATGAAAAGGAAAGCAAGTCCACTTTCTTTTATAGGTTATTGGAAAAAATATATAAGGATAGGGCAGAAGAAGTATATGATAGGATTAACAGCAAAATAGACAGTGGGTTAGATAAATTATTTAAGGATAAAAGGGAAGATGTTGAAATAGCCATAACCCTAATCATATCCCTTCTGTTAAGTATAGGCTTATTTATGTTTTTACCAACCTTAATTACAAATATATTTAAAAATATTATCCACCAACCTATAATTTTTAACTTAGTAGAAGGCTTGATCCGCATAGCTATTTTTCTACTATATGTAGTCTTTGCTTCTAAAGTAGATGAAGTAGGCAGGGTATTTGAATACCATGGAGCAGAGCACAAAACTATTCATTGCTATGAATATGGTGATGAGTTAACTGTTGAAAATGTAAAGAAATATCCAATACTCCATCCAAGATGTGGAACCAGCTTTCTTTTTATGGTTATGATTGTAAGTATACTGGTACTATCCTTCTTTGGATGGCCAGATCCTATAAAAAGGCTACTTATTAGGCTTGTGATGCTACCTGTAATAGCTGGGATTTCTTATGAAATAAATAGACTTATAGGGAAAAGTTCTTCACCCCTTGCATATGTCATTTCCTATCCAGGCCTATTTATACAAAAAATTGCCACAGTAAAGGAACCAGATGATAGCCAGATAGAAGTTGCCATAAAAGCCTTGGAAGCCGTTTTAACAGGTAACAAGGAGGAAGATGCGTGGAAATAAATAAACTTCTTAAAATAGGTGCTGAAAAGATCAAGGGTAGGCAATATGGGAATCCTGTATTGGAAGCTACCCTTTTATTAGGGAAACTTCTCAAGGTTGATAGGGTGTATATTTATACCCATGGCCATGAAGAAGTACCTGATTTTATTGTAGATAAGTATTTTGAAATGATAGACAGGAGAAGGGCAGGCTACCCTATTCAATATATAATAAAAGAAAGGGAATTTATGGGTTTAGACTTTTATGTGGAAGAAGGGGTTTTAATTCCTCGGCCTGATACGGAAATACTGGTAGAATATGTGCTAGAGTATATAGACAAAAATTACGGTCAGCAAGAAGTAGAGGTATTGGACATAGGTATTGGAAGTGGGGCCATTGGAATAAGTATTGCGTACTATAGAAAAAATGCCAGGGTTTATGGAGTAGATATAAGCCAGAAGGCCTTGGAAATTTCAAATATCAATAAGGAAAGATTCAATTTAGAAAACATAAATATATTTAAAAGCAATCTATTTGAAAATATAGATAAGGATAAAAAATTCCATATAATAGCCTCTAATCCACCATATATTCCAAAGGATCATATAAGCTCTTTACAGGAAGAGGTCCAATATGAGCCAGTACTTGCCCTAGATGGAGGGAAAGATGGGCTGGACTTTTATAGGAGGATCATACCAGAAAGTAAAGAATACCTTCATCCTAATGGCCTTCTTATTTTAGAAATAGGCTATGATCAAGGAGCTGCAGTTGTTAGTATAATGGAAGAGGAAGCCTTTGAAAATATTGAAATACTAAAGGATTTACAGGGCTTAGATAGGGTGGTTTTAGGATTTAAAGGATAAGGAGTTGAAGTAATGAGCAATTTAATAAAATTATTTATATCCTTTTTTAAAATAGGGGCCTTTAGCTTTGGAGGAGGCTATGCCATGCTGCCTCTAATGAAGGAAACGGTAATAGACCATCACAGTTGGCTTACAAACTCTGAATTTATAGATATATTGGCCATATCTGAAATGACCCCAGGCCCTATAGCAATAAATATGGCTACCTTTTTAGGCTATAGGGTTGGTGGATTTATTGGTTCAGCTCTTGCTACCTTAGCAGTAGTACTTCCTTCATTTATAGTTATGAGCCTTATATTCCACTTTGTAAACAAGTTTAAGGATTCACCCTATTCAGATTACTTCTTTAGGGGTATAAGACCAATAGTACTAGGCCTTATTGCTTCAGCAGCTGTATCTGTAGCAATGGATGCCTATGTAGATATTCAATCTGTAATAATAAGTATAGTTTTATTCTATTTTATAACTTTTAAAAACTTAAAGGCCATACCTGCAATTATACTGGCAGGCTTAGTTGGTATATTAGTTTATTAGGCAGGTGAAAATATGCTATTAGATATGTTTAAAACCTTTTTTAAGGTAGGAGCATTTACCATAGGTGGTGGCTATGCCATGATACCTATTATACAGGAGGAAATAGTGGATAAAAAGGGATGGGTTAAGGAAGAGGACTTTTTAGATATTGTTGCAGCCAGCCAAGGCTCTCCGGGGCCAATGGCAGTAAATGTCAGTATTTTTGTAGGCTATAAGCTTAAGGGTTTGAAGGGTGCCTTAACCTGCATGCTAGGTACTGTACTTCCATCCTTTTTAATAATATTGCTAATTGCAACAGTATTTTTCCAGTTTAGGGATAATCCTGTTATTGCAAAAATGTTCATGGGTATAAGACCAGCTGTAGTAGCCTTAATTGCATCGGCAGTGTATAAAATGGCTAAAAAATCCGATATAAGAAAGGCTAAAATATTAGTAGTTATAGCTACCATCTTAATTATAGTATTTACCAATATAAGCCCCATATATTTAATTATATTGGGCGGCTTATTTGCAATTATCTATAATAGTAGTAAAAGGAAAATAGAAGAAGGTTAATATAGATTCTTAATGTCCATTTGTGTTATAATATATGGAAAGGAGGAAAAGTATGTTTGACAAATTGTCCTTTATAGAGAGCAAGTACGAAGAATTAAGTAAAAAGATTATAGATCCAGAAGTAATAAGTGATACTAATGAATGGCAAAGGCTAGCCAAGGAACATGCAGAGATAGAGCCTATTGTTTTAAAGTATAGGGAGTATACCAAGGTAAAAAATACACTGGAAGAAGATAAGGAATTGTTGAAGGAAAAGCTTGATGATGAAATGAAAGAACTGTTAAAGGAAGATATAGCAGAAAATGAAAAGAAGTTAGAAGAGCTTGAAATGGAATTAAAGATACTACTTCTTCCAAAGGATCCTAATGATGAAAAGAACGTAATTGTAGAAATAAGGGCAGGAGCAGGTGGAGATGAAGCAGGATTATTTGCAGGAGACTTATTTAGAATGTATTCTAGATATGCAGAAAGACAAGGCTGGAAGGTTGAAATAATGTCTACCAGCGAACAAGGAGTAGGTGGATTTAAGGAAGCTATCTTTATGATTAAGGGTAAGGGAGCCTACAGCAGGCTAAAATATGAATCTGGAGTCCACAGGGTTCAAAGGGTTCCAGAAACAGAATCCAGTGGTAGAATTCACACATCCACTGCAACAGTAGCAGTACTACCTGAAGCTGAAGACATAGATGTGGAAATAAATCCAAATGATATTAGAATAGACGTATTCCGTTCTTCTGGAAATGGTGGTCAAAGTGTTAATACAACAGACTCTGCTGTAAGAATTACCCACCTTCCAACAGGAATAGTAGTATCCTGTCAGGATGAAAAGTCACAGCATAAAAACAGGGAAAAGGCCATGAAGATCTTAAAGACCAGACTATATGACAAGATGCTAAGGGAACAACATGATGAAATAGCTCAAGAAAGAAGAAGTCAAGTAGGTACTGGAGATAGATCTGAAAGAATTAGAACCTACAACTTCCCACAAGGAAGAATAACAGACCATAGAATAAATAAGACCATCTATAAGCTTGAGGCCTTCTTAGATGGGGATATTGATGAAATGATCGATGCTCTTATAACAACAGACCAGGCTGAAAAATTAAAGAATGTAGGTTAATAAGGCAGGGACACTTCTCTGTCTTATTTTTTTATTGTCTTATTAAAAATATCAATACCTTCACCAGCAACTATTAAAAAAATTAATAAGTTATAATATAACTTGTTTTCCTATTGGAAAGTATGTTAATATCTCCTTTGGCAAATATATTTAATACTTAAGGCCAAAAATGCCAAGAATATTAAGTAAGCTTACTTGTTTAAGTCTATTTTTTTGGGTATTAATAGATGGACATGTCCAAAGAATAATACCCAATTAGAATATAGAAGTAAAAGAAAGGAGATATATTTATGAAGAAGAAAGTTTTGCTAATTATGTTTCTAATATTTTCTTTAGTAATAACAGCCTGTGCA
Organism: Tissierellia bacterium; assembly: GCA_012728365.1. Taxonomy (GTDB): domain Bacteria; phylum Bacillota; class Clostridia; order Tissierellales; family Tepidimicrobiaceae; genus JAAYFE01. The sequence continues at coordinate 1,282 of JAAYFE010000025.1, read as the reverse complement.
GCTGACAAGCAAGATGAAGCTAAGGAGCCAGCACCACAGGAGGAAAATATTACAGAAAACAATGAAGAAGCAGAAGAAAAGCTAGATTTTCAAGGCAGGACCATGAATGTGGTTACCACATCTGAAAAATATGTGGAGCTATTTGATGCCTTTGCAGAGGAAGTAAATGCTAAGGTTGAGTTTTTATCCATGAGCAGTGGTGAAGTTATAGCCAGGGTAGAGGCAGAAGGTGGAAAGCCAATGGCTGACCTTTGGTTTGGTGGCGGCCTAGATGCCTTTATGGCTGCAAAAGAGGCAGGACTACTTGAACAATATGTTCCAAAGGAAGTAGACAAAATAGACAGCCGTTTTGTTGACAGTGACAACTACTGGATTGCTAAGGGACTAACAGTAGTAGCCTTCCTAGTAAATGAAGAATACCTAAAGGAAAAGGGCCTAGAAGTTCCAACAACTTGGGCAGATCTTGCAGATCCTAAATATAAGGGTGAAATAATCATGTCCAACCCAGCCATATCTGGTACCAACTATGGAGCAGTAAAGGGTATATTAGATATGATGGGTGAAGAAGAAGGCTGGGCTTACCTAGAAAAGCTAAATGAAAATATCCCCTTCTATGGCAAGAGAGGAAAGGACCCAGAAGAAAAGGTAGTGGCAGGAGAATTTGCTATTGGTATTGTACCAGCAGACAAGGCCTCCTTTGATGTGGCAGAAAAGCACAACCTAAGGGTAATCTATCCAGAGGATGGTATACCATGGGTACCAGAAGGAGTAGCTATATTTAAGGGCGGAGATGGCGTAGACATAGCCAAGGCCTTTATAGACTTTATGCTAAGGGATGAAAATCAAAAGAAACTTGCTGAACTGGACGGAAAAGACAGTGCACAAATGATCAAGGAAGGCATAGAAGGCTATGATCTAGGCATACCAAAGGATAAGCTAATAGACCAGGATATTTCAACCTTTGGTTCCATGAGGGAAGAAATATTAAGCAGATGGGAAGAGTTAACACAAGGTAAATAATAGGTGATTAAAATGGGTATAAGAAAGACTATAAATACAATGGATTCTATGGTGGCCATAAGGAAGAATAAGCAGATATTGGACTTGATAAATTCAGTCCTTAAAGTATTGGCAGCCCTCTTGGTATTAGTCTTTGTCTTATACCCATTTTTAGCTGTGTTTGGCAAGGCCTTGTACCAGGAGGGGCAGCTTAATTTTTCTGAGTTTTCATTCTTGAAAGATGAATTTTACCTATTAAAAAACTCTATCCTATCTGCCAGCT
>JAAYFE010000208.1 GCA_012728365.1 Tissierellia bacterium | reverse complement strand
TACTAATAAAGGAGGTAAATACTTATTTACCTCCTAGCCTATTGCTGTATATCTCAATTAAATCCAAGCTTTAAGTATATTTAATATTTCATCCAATAAGCAGTCTCTATTTTCTTCAGTAACTGTCAGTATTACTACATCTGGTCTTTTTTTAATATTATTTATAAAGTCACAATCCCCCTCTTGTAATACTCCAAATACTATTTTGGGGCTGTCTAAAAGTTCAAATACCTTTGATGTAAATTTATGTATATGGTTTTCGGAACAGCCTAACTCATCTAAGACGATAATATCCTTATCAAAACTTCTATCTAACAAGGGTATTAGTTTTTCTTCAAATACTTCAGGAAACCATACCTTAGAATCATCCCTGGAATCAACCTCTATGATTTTATATTCCTCCCCCGTATCATAGGCCTTAGCTATGTAATTTCTATAAAAACCTTCAAATACCCTTTCAGTGGTAAAACCTCCAATTGATAGATCTAATTTATTTAAAACCTTCCTTAGCAAAGTAGACTTACCTACACCTTTTTTGCCAGTTAAAAATATATTTTTCACTTTAACACCTCCAAGTCCTACAGCATATAGTTTAGCATATATATTAGAATAATAGAATTGTAATATAATTGACAAGCCATGTCTTTTTCTATATAATTCAATTATAAGTAAATACTAGTTTTTTGAGCATATCTAACCAAGGATCTTATAAAAGGTACCTCTCCCATTGTGGAAAGGAGAATAAATGGATTTTGTTAAAACTAGGACTTCTACCTGCAATGGTGGAAGTCCTTTTAAGTATATGGAGGAAGTAATATGAAAGGGTTATTAAAAAGCTTTAGCATATTTGAAATTGTAGTCATAGCCCTTATGGCCACCATAGGCATAGCCATAAAGCCTCTTATATCACCCCTAATTCATATTATTACAGGACCCTTATATATACCAGGAGGGGCTGTGGCAGGTGGTTTTTATATGATGTGGCTTATTTTAGGGGCAGGCTTAATTGGCAAAAAAGGCGTGGCTACCATTATATCCATAGTACAGGCCATTATGGTAATAAGTTTAGGGATCTACGGAACCCATGGCATTATGAGCCTATTTACATATATGGTTCCAGGCTTAGTAGTGGATTTATACCTACTTTTGTTTAGGGTAAAAAAGTTTAATATAGTAACTTATTTTATAGCTGGAATTCTGGCTAATATAAGTGGAACCTTCTTAGTAAATTTAGTATTTTTTAGGCTTCCCCTTGTGCCTTTAGTCCTTACCCTATCTGCTGCCTGTCTTTCAGGAGGAATTGGTGGTCTTATTGCTTACAAGATTGTAAATAGATTGAATAAAAATCAAGTATTAAAGGAGCTTATAAATAGGAGAGGATATAATGAATAAAAGTCTAGTATTTATATTGATTTTATTAATAGCCATGCTTTTATTGGCTTGCCAAAATAAGGAGCTTAACAAGAATATTGGGGTGGACAGGGATGTGAATATTGTTAGCAGCAAGGAAAATATAAAGACTTTAAAGATAGAAAGTTTATCTGATAACTTTAAGCTGGAAGATATAATTGACACCCCTTTTAATAAGGCCCTAATTATGGGAGAACTGGGGGAGACAAGGTACATAAAAGAAGGCTATTTTAAAAGGGATAAAGGTTCATTAAGCTATATTGATGAAAATGGGGAAATTAAAAATGTGGTAGGTATAATGATCGATCCACCTAGTATTAGTATTACACAGGCCTATTATGATATGAAAAGCTGTTTGGAGGATGAAAAGGTTTTATTTATTTTATTGGATGGCTTTGGCTACCATCAGTATGAATATGCAAAAGAAAAGGGTTTTTTGTCTTTCTTAAAAGATTATGAAGCCAAAGAAGCCCTATCTGTATATAAACCTGTAACCAATGCAGGACTGGCTGCCATAATTACAGGAAAGACTCCAGAAGATAATGGTGTATACTCAAGGAAGCAAAGGGAACTGAAGGTAGATTCCATATTTAAGGTAGCTAAGGACTTAAATAAAGATATAGCCTATGTAGAAGGCAATATTGGCATACTTCAAACTGAAGTTGAGCCCATATTAAACCTGGATCTAAATAAGGATGGCTATACTGATGATGAAGTGTATGCTTCAACCCTAAAGGCCATAGAGGAAGGAAAGGATTTTGTATTTACCCACTTTCATGGCATAGATGATGCAGGCCACAGTTTTGGACCCCTGGCAGATGAGACCATGGAAAGGATTAAGCTTATAGATTCCTATATTGAAAATATACTGTTCCAATGGGATGGCATAACCATAATAAGTGCTGACCATGGTATGCATAGCATGGATACTGCTGGAGACCATGGAGACTTTAGATATGAAGACTTGATAGTACCTTATATGATTATTAGGTAGGGGGAATTAAGTTGGATAAGAATAAAATTAAAATAACAATAGGTCTTTTAATTGTTATAGTGGGGGTTTTTGCCTTTATGAATAGAGAACTAATGAAGGAAAAGGGCTATGCCCATGAAAATGCCCAGGTGATTTTAAAGGAAGGGGATTTAGAAGTGGTGTTAAACCATGAAAATATTATAAATATAGGGCAGGTACATTTTACTGCCATATTGGATACCAGTACCACAGATCCGGAAGAGCATACATATACAGGGGTACCCTTAAAAAAAGTAATTGAGGAAGCTGGCCTTTCCTTAGACAAGAAGGAGATAGTCATAGTAAAGGGAGTAGATGGGTATACAGTTGCCTTAAGTATAGAGGAGGTACTAGATGAAGAAAATGCCTTCCTGGCCTATGCTGTTGATGGTAAGGCCCTTAAGCCTAAAAATAGGGGAGGCAGTGGTCCCTATCAATTGATAGTTAGAAAGGATCAATTTAGTCAAAGATGGTGCAAATTTGTAGTGGAGATAGAGGTAAAATGATGGGTATTATAGAAATTTATGACTTATATTTTAAGCACAAACCAGAGGATGACTATTTGTTAAAGGGCCTTAATTTGGAGGTAAAGGAAGGGGAAATACTAGCCTTAATAGGACAAAGTGGCTGTGGCAAAAGTACCCTGCTCAGTATTATCTGTGGAATTATTCCCCATATAAGAAGGGGCTGTATAGAGGGTCAAGTGAAGTTGATGGGTGAGGAAGTAAAAAATATTAAAATTAAGGATATTGCTAAAAGGGTAGGCATAGTTTTTCAGGATCCGGATAGCCAGATATTTTTGCCAACTGTAGAAGATGAAATAGCCTTTGGACCAGAAAATCTAATGGTTCCCAGAGAAGAAATTGGCCATAGGATCCAAAGAGCCCTTAAGGCTGTTAGGATGGAAGCATATAGATATGAAAATCCCAACAATCTATCTGGTGGCCAAAAGCAGCTAATAGCCCTGGCTTCTATTTTGGCCATGGAACCTAGCATCTTTCTATTTGACGAAATAATGGCCCAATTAGATGAAGAGGCAAGAAGGCAGGTTAAAAAAATTATGCTGGATTTAAACAAGGCTGGCAAAACCATAATTTTTGTTGAGCATGATACAGGGGCCTTAGATTTAGCCCATAGGGTCTTGGAACTTAAGGATGGAGTATTGAGGGAGTTAAAGGGCTGGTGAAGACATGGTTTGTATAGAACTAAGACAAGTTACCTTTCAGTATGAAAGGGGAAAGAGGATATTTGAAAATATTAGCATAAAAATAGAAAAAGATGAAACCACAGCCTTATTAGGCCCTAATGGCAGTGGCAAGACTACATTAGGAAAGTTAATGGTAGGTGTTTTAAGGCCAAGTAAGGGTCAGGTATACATATTTAATAAGGATAGCAGCAAGATGGCCATATCTGAAATAGGTTCCAAAATAGGCTACCTATTCCAAAATCCTGAAAAGCAGTTTTTTACCAATTCAGTATATGAGGAGTTAAGCTTTGTTTTAAGGACTAAAAAATATCATGAGGACTACATAAAGGAAAAGGTAGATAAAATCCTCAATACATTTCAATTACAAGGGTTAGAAAGACAGGCCCCCTTTTTATTAAGCCAAGGGGAGAAAAAGCGCCTGGCCTTGGCTGCTATTTTGATAAATAAGCCTGACTATCTTATTTTAGATGAACCTACCCTGGGCCTTGATGGTAGGAGGAAGGAAATATTGTTAGATACTTTAAGTAAGCTTAAAAAGCAGGGTATAGGCATGACCATAATAAGCCATGATGATAATTTTGTAAAGGCTATTGGAGATAGGCTTATAGGCCTTAGTAGGGGTGAAATAGTATATGACCAAAGAACTTAAACTAGACCCTAGAACAAAGCTTATTATTGTACTGTGTTTTTCTACCCTGGGGGTAGGTACAAACCAAATATTAGTTTTATTTTTCATTTCAGTCCTAGCCCTTATAGTGGCAAAGCTGTTTAAGGTAGACTTAAAAAGGAGCCTTGGTAAAATAAAAAGTTTGTTAAAGGTACTCATATTAATAGCCTTAGTCCAAAGTATCTTTTCCCCAGGCCAGCCTTTAATATCCGTGGGAAATTTTAATCTCCTTACCATAAAGGGCTTAGAGAAAGGATTACAATTTATTTTAAGGATGTTTATTGTTATAGTTTCTGTTACCATAATGGGTACATCTACATACCGTGAAATAATACAGGGCCTGGTACAGTGGAAATTGCCCTATGACATTGCTTTTATGGTTGCCTTAGGCATAAGATTTTTGCCCATGATAAGGGAGGAAATACAGGATTCCCTTACAGCCATTCAGCTTAGAGGTATAGATATAAAAAATATACCCCTAAAGGAAAGGATCAATATCTATTCCTATTTATTTACTCCCATCCTAGTAGAAACCCTTATTAAGGCAGAAAGATTAGCGGCTGCCATAGAAATGAGAGGCTTTAGGGCCTATGATAGCAGGACAAGCTATCTTCAATTAAAGCTAAAAAGCATAGATTATCTTATTATATTTTTAAGCCTTGGCCTTATCATCTTGATATTTATAAAAATTTATACCTAGTGGAGGTGTGCTTATGAAGGTTTTTACAGTAGTTGGCATTCACTTTTCTGGAAAAACTACCATAGTAGAAAAGATAACGGAGGAGTTGAGAAGAAGGGGTTATACAGTAGGTACTGTTAAGGAGATACACTTTGAAGATTTTACAATGGAAACAGAAGGCACCAATACCTATAGACATAAAATGGCTGGTTCCCAATTAGTTACTGCCAGGGGCTTGTATGAAACTGATATACTCTTTCAAGAAAAGCTTAGTATAGATGAAATATTAAAATTTTACAACCATGACTATGTAATACTAGAAGGGGTTAGCGACTTAAAGGTCCCTAAAATAATAGCAGCCCATAGTGAAGAGGAAATTTTAGAAAGGCTGGATGAATATACCTTTGCCATTTCAGGTAGGATATCCAATAGGTTAAAGGAATTTGAGGGACTGCCAGTTATAAATCCCATTGAAAATACAAGGGAACTAGTAGATTTAATTGAGGAAAAGGTGGAGGATTATGTTAGGGAACCCTATAGTATTAAGCTTCAAATAGGAGATAGGGATATAGAAATGGTGCCCTTTGTAAAAAATATATTATTAAATACCACCCTAGGACTAGTAAAGGAATTAAAGGGCTATGAGGAAGGCAAGGATATAAAGATTGAAATAAGAGCCAAAAGGGGGTAAAATTCTACAAATGATGAATAAGAGAAAAATTATGGTCAAAACTTATGTTATAATTGATAATGTAGTGGCATAATGAGGAGGTAAATATTGATGAAAATTATAATAGATAGTACTACAGATCTTCCTAAGGAACTCATAGAGAAGTATGATATAGATGTCTTGCCCCTAAGGGTTCTTATAAATGATAAGGAATATACAGATAAGGAAACCATAACTGTAGATGAAGTATATGATGCAATGAAAAGGGGAATTTGTCCTAAAACCTCTTTACCCAATCCTAAAAGGACCTATGAGCTATTTAAAGAATATGCTTCTAAGGGCATAGATTTTATATTTTATTCCTTCTCTTCCAAGCTTTCCAGTACCTTTCAAAATGCCTTTCTAATTATAGAAGAGCTTAAGGAGGAATTTCCCAAGGTTAAAATGGTGGCCCTTGATACAAGGGCAGGTTCCATTGGTGCAGGCCTCATTGCCTTACAGGGTGCTAAACTAGCAGAAAAGGGATTTAGCTTTGAAAATATATTAAGAATATCAAAGGATTGTATTAAGCATATAGAACATGTATTTACTATAGATGATTTAAACTGGCTTCTTAAGGGTGGCAGGATCAAAAAAAGCAGTGCTTTAATAGGAAATGCCTTAAACATAAAGCCTATACTAGATGTTAAAGATGGAGAAATGAGGGTTATAAAGAAAATAAGAGGTAGGAAGAAGGCCCTGCAGACCATTGTAAATATTTTAGAGGAAAGAATAAAAAACTTTCCCAACCAGATAATTGGTATAGCCCATGCAGATGATTTTCAAACTGTCCTAGAACTTAAGGACATGATAGTTAAAAAGTTAGGCCATAATAAAAATATAATAATTGAAAAGATAGGAAGTGTCTTAGGCTCCCACTTAGGCATTGGTGGAGTTGGTATATTTTTCTTCAATCAGGAACCTGAAGAATATATAAATGAATTATAAAAGAGTTCTTAGGAAAAAAGAACTCTTTTATAATTTTTTAATATAATCTTTTGATGACCCCACAAGCAATTCTCTTGCCTGAATTTCCAGAAGGCTGGGTCCTATAATCATCTGGATTTTGATGTATAATTACAGCCCTGCCTATTACATCCTTTGGTTTAAACTTATATGTAAAAAAGCACATTCTAGCATAGCCATTGTTGGAAAAGATAACGGGAAAATCTCCTGCATGGTTGCCATGGGGCTGGTTGGTAGGATTGTAATGTTCTCCTGCAGATAAAAAGGGGTTTTCAGGGTCTGTTATTTCACATAGCCCATATTCATGAATATGGAAACCAAAGGGACCTATAGGATCTGAGCCATTCTTAGCCGGTTCATAATTTGGCAGCCCCCATAGTTCAACATATACTTCAGTACCACCAGGCACATCATCAAAAAAAATATTCCCATATATATTAGGGGCCAAATTACTTCCATATATTTTGGCATAGGCAGTTATTTTATCATAATAGTGCATACCTTATCCTCCCTTCATATACATATTATGCTGCTGTAGATAAAATGTTCATCTATATATCATACCTATTTCCAATAAGTAGTATATATTAGTATAGCTTATTGGAATAGGGGGAGGGCTGTGGCATTAAACATAGATTCTATAATAGCTTTAGTAAAACTATTGGATAAGGATTTCTTTGAGGAAGAAAGCTTCAATAAATTTATATCTACCAAGGCTACTAAGGCCTTCATAGAACATGAAAATATAATGGGAAGATCAGCCAGTCTAAAAAATATAAGGGAAGAATTTATAAGGCTTATGGAATATGATTACTACGAGGATAAATTCGACTTTTATATATTGAAGAACAATTTAGCTATTTTAAAGAGGGATCTTGATTATTTTCAAACTTATAAGGAAGAAATAGTTGAAGAGGCCTTAAATAGGGTCTATAAAATAGTAAGAGAAGATATGGAAATAAAAACAAATATATATATTTATGCAGGCGGCCCTGATGGAGGCTTTACAGTTAGCAGAAAGGAAGTATATATTAATGTATTAAGTTTTTTTGGCAGCAGGGAGAACTTAATTAAGCTACTTAGTCATGAACTATACCATAGTAGGAAGATTCCCTTAATATATAGGTTAATATTTAATTCACAGCTGGTATTTAAAAGAAAAAGATACGCCTATGGAATACTGGCTAGAATAATAGAAGAAGGCATTGCTTGCCTAATCCAACATGGTCCTATCCTTTTTAAAGACGATGTATCAGGGACTTTAACCAGAAGAAACCTATCCCTTTCCAAATCCCATTTTAAGAACTTAAATGAAATACTTAAAAATATAAAGCTTGGCAATTTACAGAAAGTTAAACTTAATACCTTAAATATATATGCCCTTGGATATACCATAGCTGTTGCCATTTATAATCATAAAGGAAGTAGATTATTGGATCAATGGACAGTAAATTTAAATTTAAAAAATATAATTAGAGAATATATAAAATTGTGCAAAACTATCAGGAGTCTTCCACATATTGATGAGGAAGTAATAAATTGGCTAATACATTAGTAGTTTTTAAATGCATGAAATTTATGGTATAATTTTTGCATAAGGATTGGGGTGATAAAATGATAACTTTTATACATACTGGAGATCTGCATCTAGGCTTGCAATTTAGAAGCATGAAATTTGATTCCAATAATAGAAGATATGAACTATGGCATACCTTTGAAAGGATAGTAAATATGGCAGTGGAGGAGGAAGTAGATTTTTTATTTATTGCAGGAGATTTGTTTGAAGAAAGCTATTTTACCTTAAAGGATATAAGGAGGGTTAAGGGTATCCTATCCAAGGCAGAAAAGGTAGAAATTTTAATAGCTGCTGGCAACCACGATCCCTTAAACAAAAATTCCTTATATTATTCAATTAAGTGGCCGGAAAATGTAACTATATTTGGTACTGCAGGTATAGAAAAAAAGGAATTTCCCCACAAAAATACAGCAGTTTTTGGCTATAGCTGGTATAAGGGAGAAATAGAAGAGGATCCCTTTATAAATTTTCAAGGAATAGATAAAGAAAAAATAAATATACTACTTATCCATGGAGATGCTTTAACAAGGGATGAAAAATATTTGCCTTTAGACAGTAAGTATTTGCAAAGCTTAGGTTTTGACTATATAGCCCTGGGCCATATACACCAGCCTACTATAATATCAGAAAAAATGGCCTATTGTGGCAGTCCAGAGCCCTTAAGCTTTAAGGAAACTGGGGACCATGGAATAATTAAGGGGGCCATAGAAAATAAGAAAACTAATATTGACTTTATCCCCTTTAGTAGCAGAACCTTTAAAGAGGAGAACATTATACTAGATGGATCCTTTTCCTATGGTCAGATATTAGATAAAATACGCAAGATAGATAGTAAGGAGCATTTGGGTAAAAATTTTTATAGGGTAACCCTAAAGGGCCTAGTGAGTCCAGAGGAGAGAATTGTAGCTTCCCATATGGAAAAGGATTTAAGCAGTGATTTTTACTATATAGAAATAATTGATGAAACAAGGGTGGATTATGACCTAGATGCCTTAGAAGGGGAGTATAAGGACAATATAATAGGCTATTTTATAAGGGAGATGAAAAAGAGGGATTTAGATGACGAAATAAACAGGCAAGCCCTGTACTTAGGGCTGGAGGCTCTAATGAAAGGCAGGGTGGGTCTATGAAATTAAGGGAATTGAACTTAATATCCTTTGGCAAGTTTAAAAATGCCATATTTAAATTGGATGATGGATTAAATATTTTATATGGAGGCAATGAAGCTGGTAAGACCACTATACATACCTTTATAGAGGGAATGTTTTATGGCTTTCAAAAACCCCATGTTAGAACCAGAAGGAGCTTTTATGAAGAGAGAAATAAATATATTCCCTGGAATGGGGATAAGTATGCAGGAATTTTAATCTTTGAAAAGGATAATAAAAGGTATAGAATAGAAAGGGATTTTAAGGAAGATAGATTTAAGGTATATGATGATTTAACAGGCAAGGATATTACAGATCAAATAGATGGGGGACAAAGGGTAAAAACCCATTTGCCAGGCCTTTATTTCTTTGATTTTAACTGTCTTGTATATAGAAATACAGTAGCCATCAGGCAGCTGGAAAATAAGGTTGATGGGGATTTGGCAAAGGAAGTGAAGGACAAGCTAGCCAATATAACAACTGCCTTAGATGATGAAATATCGGTAAAAAAAGCCCTGGAGGAATTAGACCATGAATTAGGGAAAATAGGCAGTGAAAAGGCTCCTACTCAGCCCTATGCACAGGCTAAAAAGAAGCTAGATAACTTAATAGGAAGACAGAAACAAGCTCTGGAAAAAAAGAGGGAATATGACTCCCTATATGAGGACCTTTTAAAGTTACAGGAAGATATTGAAAGGGCCAAGGAAGAAGTGGAAGAGATTAAAGGGCTTTTGGAAAAGGCAAATATGATTAAAATTAAAAGGACCTATGAAGAGGCCCTAAGTATTGAAAAGGCCATAGAAGATCTGGACAATAATATAAAAGAATTAGAAGCTTATGCAAATATTAGGGAAGAAGATTACCATAAGTCTTTAGAGCTGGATGGGAAACTTGTGGCTCTAAGGGAAGAAATAAAGAATCTATCTGAAAGAATCAATAGGATTGATCAAAAGTTAGAAGAATTGAATAAAAGGAAGGCTGTTGAAAATGAAGCTTATGTAGAAGAAATATATGAGGATTATTCAAGCTACAATCTATTGGAAGAGGAAAAGAATAGGCTTTTACTGGAAAGAGAAGAAAATAAAATTGAAATTTTAAACAGGGAACTTAAGCAAGCTGAGGAAAAAATTAAAAGGACAAAAATGCAAGGCCTTTTCCTTGGAATTTTAGCCATTTTATCCTTGGGCTTAAGTCTTGTAAATAATTTCCTTTTAATAGCTACTATTTTTTCTGCTATATTAACTATGTATTCCATTATGTCCAAGAGAAAAATGCAGGATGAGCTTAGCTCCTTAAATAATAATATAAATGGACTAAAATCTAAGGAAGAGGAAAGAAAAAAAAGAATTGATCAAATTGAAAAAGAGCAGGAAAATATTATAAGGAAGTATAAACTATCATCCAAAACAGAATTCTTTATGCTATATGAGGAGACTAGATTTAAGCAGGCAAGTGTCAAGGATCACTTAAGGCAAATGGATGAACTTTCTACAGAAAGGAAGGATTTAATAAGAAAGCTGGAAGATAAAAAGGCTGAAAGGCAAAATATAGAGGAGAAATTAAGATATCTGCTTGATAGTAATGGTTTGGAAGATTTGAAGGATTTTAAGGAAGCTTTGGATAATAAGATCAGCTACGATAAATTAAAGAGGGAAAGGGAAAACAAAAGGGAACTACTAGAAAGAATATTGGGCAATACTAGCATAGAGGAACTAGAATCTAAAGTAAGGGAAATAAAAGAGGACATAGCACTAGATAGGGATGTGGAGGCAATAGAAAGGGAGCTAAGGGAGAAGGAAGAATATTTAAGTTCATTAAATAATGAACATTCCAGGCTAGAAGTTAAACTGGACACCTTAAATACTTACATTAAGGAGCTGGTAGATATTGAAGAAGAAATCAATAGGACTGAAGCTGAAATTAAACAAATGGATAAGAAGAAAAGGGCAATAAATATAGCCAAGGAGGTTATTTTAAAAATATCTGAAGAGATACACAAGGAGTTTGCACCAAGGATAAACAAAGATGTAAGCCAGCTAATTAGTTCTATAACGGACGGTAAATATACAAATATAAAGATTGATGAAAATTTAGATATAAGTGTGGAAAACCCACAGTCAAAAGAGATAATATCCTTAGATAATTTAAGTGGCGGTACCATAGACCAAATGTATTTTGCATTGAGGTTTAGCCTAATAAAGTCCATAAAAGAAGAAAATTTGCCCTTAATACTAGATGATTGCTTTTTACAGTATGATAGCAATCGCTTAAAGAATATATTAAAGTATTTACATAAAGTTAGTAAAAGTACTCAAATATTGCTTTTTACCTGTCAAGAAAGGGAAATGGAAATACTTGATGGCTTGAATTTAAAGTACAATTTAATAAAAATAGGTTGAAGTAATACTTTAACCTAAAGAAACTGCAAAACAAGCCATTTGATTCTTTAAGCTAAAGTTTAACTTCAATAGGAGTGGTATATTTGATATATGCAATAGGTGATTTACATTTAGATTATACTAAGAACAAGGCAATGGACATATTTGGTGAAAATTGGGTTAACCATGAAGAAAAGATATTTAATAATTGGAAGGAAACAGTTAAGGAGGATGATTTAGTTTTGCTGCCGGGAGATATTTCCTGGGCATTAAAATTGGATGAAGCTTATAAGGACTTAGAAAGGATAAATGAACTTCCAGGATATAAAATAATAAGTAAAGGCAATCATGATTATTGGTGGCAAGGGCCTAAAAAGCTTAAAAGCTTAGGACTGGATAAGATTACCTTTATTCAAAACAACAGTTTTGTATATAATGATAAGGTAGCCATATTTGGCACTAGAGGGTGGCTTTCGAGGGATTGGGATGGTTTTACAGAAAAGGATGAGAGGGTTTTTCTTAGGGAGTTAAATAGGCTTAAGCTATCCTTAACTAGTCTTAAGGAGGATGTGGAAAGCAAAATTGTAATGCTCCACTATCCACCCTTCAATACTGATTCAACTCCCAATGAATTTGTAGATCTTATGGTAGAACATAAGATAGACATATGTATATATGGTCACTTACATGCAGAAGGCCATAGGTTTGTAGTTGAAAAGGAAATTGAAGGTATTAAATTTCATTGTGTGTCATGTGATTATATTAATTTTAAACCTAAAAGGATACTGTAAAGGAGGATGTGTATGAAGATAATCGTAAAAAAGGATTATGATTCCATGAGTAAGGAGGCAGCTGGTATTGTTAGGAAGGAAATTGAGAAGAAAAAGGATATAGTACTAGGTCTGGCTACTGGTTCAACTCCCATTGGTATGTACAAGGAATTAATTAGGATGCATAAGGAAGAAGGTTTGGATTTTTCACATGTAGTTTCCTTTAATTTAGATGAATATATAGGCATTGATTATGATAATCCAAATAGCTATCACTATTATATGAAAGAAAATCTATTTGACCATATAAATATACTTAAGGAAAATACCTTTATTCCAGATGGAAATAGTGATGATCTGGAGGAAAGCTGTAGAATCTATGATAAATTAATTGAAGAAAAGGGAGGAATAGATCTACAAATACTAGGTATTGGTGCCAATGGCCATATAGGATTTAATGAGCCAGCAGAGGAGTTAAACTATGGAACTAGTGTAGTAGATTTAGATGATAGAACCATTAAGGACAATGCAAGATTTTTTAATTCAATAGATGAAGTTCCCAAAAAAGCAATAACCATGGGAATTGGTACTATTATGAAGGCTAAAAAGATAATACTTATGGCTAATGGGAAAAACAAAGCTGAAGCCATATCTAAATTAATTAAGGGTAAAAAAATTACTACAAAACTTCCAGCAACCTTGCTCTTATTACATCCTGATGTTACAGTTATAGTAGATGAAGAAGCATATAGTTTAGGCAAGTAGGAGGATATTCATGTCAAAGGAAATAGAAGTAAAGGTGTTAAATGTAGACCTGTTAGAAATGGAAAAGAAATTGAAGGAATTAGGTGCCAAACTAGTGGCTGAAGAATACCAGATAAATACAGTTATAGATACAAAGGAAAGATATATAGAAAATAAGTTAAATAGCTATTTAAGAATAAGGGAAAGTAAAAATTTACTAACAGGTGAAAGTAGTATAAAACTTACACTAAAAAAGAATATAGGAAGGGAAAGGGCCAGGCAGAATATAGAAATTACTACAAAAATTGATAATAAAGAAGCTATGTTAGAAATACTTAAAAACCTACAATATAATGTAGTACAAGAAGGCCATAAAAGGAGAAAAACATTTATATATGATAATATACGATTTGATCTGGATAAATGGGATCAAAATACTTATCCTTATGAGTACATGGAAATAGAAGTAAAAAAAGAAGAGGATCTGGAAAAAGCCATTAAACTACTTAATATTAGTAAGGAACAGATATCAACTAAATCAATAATGGAATTAAGAGAAGAACTAAGTGCACCTTTGTAAGGTGCACTTTTTCATTTTGTAACAGAAATATAAAGCTTGAATAGAATATATTAAAGGAGGGGGTTACTATGGATACATTGTCTAAATATGGGTATTGGGATGATAAAATAATTCTTTTATTATTTTTAATCCTACTATTTGCTGGGGGAAAACATAAGAAAAAATTTGATGAAGAAGTACTATTAATACTATTAATATTTATCCTCTTTGAAGCTTTTTAAACACAGTAGATAGCTACTGTGTTTTTTCTCTGTCCCTAAATAGGAATGAAATTGAATATAAGCCTGCTAATCCTACTAAACCATAGACGATTCTGCTTAAGGCAGAACTTTGACCACCAAATATGATAGCTACTAAGTCAAATTGGAAGAGGGCAATCAATCCCCAGTTTAATGCTCCAATTATTACCAATGCTAATGCTAAAGTATCCATTTACTCAACTCCTTTCAAGATTAGTTTAACTAAAAACAAAATTAATATTCAAAAAAAGCAGTAACCAATTTAGCATTAAAAACATAGTATGGAGTGAGAAAAAATAAGGGGGTTTATATTGTGGTAGATGAAATTAAAGTAGGCGATAAGAGAAGAGAAAGAGGATTATTTGGCCTCGGTTCCGATGATGATAGTTTACTCTTCTTCTTTTTATTACTAGTCTTATTATTTAATGACGGCTCCTGGTTCAAAAAAGGTGACGATGCATTGTTATTCTTCTTCCTATTATTGGTTATATTCTTTACAAATGGCTATTACTATTAATCCCGTATTTATACGGGATTTTTTACCGCCCTATAATGGGACAAGCTATCTATGGGAAATAATACTATATAAAAAAACAAAAAAAATATAAAATAGTATAGCACATTTAATTATTTGTGCTATAATATATATATAAAAAGCAGGGAATAGGAGGGCTAAAATGACAAAGTACAACTATATCAAATGGTTTAATGAAATAAACAAGGAGGACATATCACTTGTAGGAGGAAAAGGGGCTAATTTAGGGGAATTAACCCAAAATGGGCTGGAAGTGCCACCAGGATTTTGTGTAACAGCTGGAGCCTATAGCTACTTTATTGAAGTATCTAATCTAAGTGGCTTAATAGAGGAAAAAATTAAAAACTTAGATGTGGAGGATTCAGCAGCTTTACAAAAAGCAAGTAGTGAAATTAGAGAATTAATCATATCCCAAGAAGTACCAGAGGATCTAAAGGATGAAATTAAAAGGGCTTATGAGGAATTTAATGAGAAAATTGGTATAGATAATGTTGAGGTGGCTGTAAGAAGTTCAGCTACAGCAGAAGACTTACCTGAGGCATCTTTTGCAGGACAGCAGGATACTTATTTACACATAAGTGGATATGACGAACTATTAAAGCATATTAGAAAATGCTGGGCATCCTTATGGACGGCTAGGGCCATTTATTATAGACATAATCAAAACTTTAACCATTTTGAAGTTTCCTTAAGTGTAGTGGTACAGAAGATGGTTAATAGTGAAAAATCTGGTGTAATGTTTACTGCAAATCCAATAACTAATGATACTAATGAGATCATGATAAATGGTAGTTGGGGATTAGGTGAAGCAGTAGTATCAGGGGCTGTGACTCCCGATGAGTTTATTGTAAATAAAACTACAAAGGAAATAACAGAAAGACATATTGCTGAAAAAACTGTTATGGTTGTAAAAAAAGATGAAGGAGTAGGAACTGTAGAAATTGATGTTAAGGATTATTTAGGAGCCCATTATGTAAATAAGGAATGTTTAACAGATGAAGAAGTACTTAAATTAGCAGAGTATGGAATGAAGATCGAAAATCTTTATGGTAGTCCACAGGATATAGAGTGGGGCTTTGACAAGGATACTAAGGAGCTATATATATTACAGTCTAGACCAATAACTACTATGGAAGGGGAGAAGGAAGTGGAGAAGAAGGTTGAAACGACAGAATTAAAGGCTTTAGTTAGGGGATTAGCAGCTTCACCTGGTATAGCAACAGGTAAGGTTAAAATTATAAATGATATTTCTGAAATAGCAAGAGTAGAAGAGGGAGATATACTTGTAACTGTTATGACAAATCCAGATATGGTTCCTGCCATGAGAAGGGCCAATGCAGTAGTAACAGATGAAGGTGGAAGAACCTGCCATGCTGCCATAGTATCTAGGGAGCTGGGAATACCATGTATTGTAGGAGCCAAGGAAGCAACTAAGGTACTTAAGGAAGGTATGGAAATTACAGTAGATGCTAAAAGGGGAGTAGTATATGAAGGCATAGTTCTACAAGAAGAAGAGGAAGGAAAATCTGAAGGCAGCACTATTTCAGTACAGCAAGGCCTTATAAGTGAAGATATAGTACATCAGCTGGCACCTGTAACTGCTACTAAAATATATATGAATTTAGGAGAACCATCTATAATAGGTAGATATAAAAATCTTCCCTTTGAAGGAATTGGCCTAATGAGGACAGAGTTCATATTTACTAACATGATTGGAGCTCACCCAATGTATCTAGTAAAAACAGGCCAAGGAAAGTTAATGGTAGATAAATTAGCAGAGGGTATAACAATTGTAGCCCAAGAAATTTACCCAAGACCTGTTGTAGTTAGAATGTCAGACTTTAGAACCAATGAATTTAGAGGCTTAAAGGGTGGAGACGAAGTAGAGCCAATAGAAGCCAACCCAATGATAGGTTGGAGAGGTGTTTCAAGATACATTTCACCTGAATATGAGGAAGGCTTTAGATTAGAATGTAGAGCCATGAGGAAGGTTAGGGAAGAATATGGCCTTGACAATGTTTGGGCAATGCTACCCTTTGTAAGAACTACATGGGAGCTTGAAAAAGTTAAAGAAATAATGGCAGAAGAAGGTCTAGTACAGGATAAAGGATTTAAGATCTGGATCATGGCTGAGGTACCATCAGTAGTATTCCAGGCAGAAGAATTTGCCCAAATGGTGGATGGTTTTAGCATAGGAAGCAATGACTTAACCCAACTTGTAATGGGAGCAGACAGAGACTCCGGAATATTAAACAATATGGGATACTTTGATGAAAGAAATGAACCAGTAAAAAGAGCATTAAAAATATTAATAGATGCTTGTAATAAAAAAGGAAAAACTTGTTAAATTTGTGGTCAAGGACCAAGTCAATATCCAGAACTTGCAGAATATTTAGTTGAATGTGGAGTTACTTCAATGAGTGTAAATCCAGATACAGTTGACTATACAAGAAGACTTGTGGCAAGTGTTGAACAAAAAATGATATTAAAAAAATTAAGAGAAAATAAATAAATATAAAAAAAGCAAGAAGTTTAAACTTCTTGCTTTTTTATTTGTGGAAAATGTTTATTAAAATAATTATATGATAGAGATATTACACCAGGGAAAATAATAAGTGCAATAATAGTTCCTTCTCTTACATTTATTGGTAATTTATATCCTAAAGATAGTAGTAGTGAAATAGAAATTGAAATAATATCAAATCCATATCTAAATAGACTAAAAGATTTTTTAGATAATTTACTCATTTC
>JAAYFE010000207.1 GCA_012728365.1 Tissierellia bacterium | reverse complement strand
GTACAAGCTAAACTTCTAAAAGTGAATACCTGTAAGAAGCCTACATTTTAGCTAGGTTTATTTAAGTGCACCCAATAACATGTATAGCTTTATCTATCTCAACTATTTGCAAAATTAGGGTAAAAATAGTAATGGAGCGGGATTTAAGAAAATCCCACCCCAAATATTGACATAGAGCCTAATAAAAAACATGGTCTACTAGGTTTCCTTTATTCCTAATAAACCATGTTTTATCAAGTACTTTATTTACTTCTATATTTCCCTTCTATTTTCCATGGCCTTAGATAGGGTTACTTCATCAAAGTACTCTAAATCCCCACCTACTGGAATACCATGGGCTATTCTGGTAGTTTTAACCCCTAAAGGCTTTAACAGCTTTGAAATATAAAGGGCTGTGGCCTCTCCTTCCACTGTTGGATTTGTTGCCAGTATTACTTCCTTTACTTGGCCATTTTGACGCCTATTTAATAGCTCCTTTACCTTTATTTCATTAGGGCCAATATTGTCCATAGGAGATATGACACCATGAAGAACATGATAAAGGCCCTTGTATTCCTTGGTCTTTTCCATAGCTACTATATCCTTGGCCCCTTCTACAACACATATGATTGACTTATCCCTTTTATCATCACTACATATATGGCATATGTCACTTTCTGTTAAATTACAACAGATTTTGCAGTAGTGAATTTTTTCTTTTGCTTCCTTTATTGATAAGGCCAACTTTTCTACTTCTAAAGGGTCCATTTCTAAAATGTAAAAGGCCAACCTTTGGGCAGTTTTTTTACCAATGCCAGGAAGCTTAGATAGTTGCTCTATTAATTTAGCAATAGGTAATGCATAATATTCCATTTAAATCAACCTTTCTTCTAGAAAAGTCCTGGTATATTCATTCCTCCAGTAAGTTTTCCCATTTCCTTTGCCATCATATCATCTACCATTCTTAAACCTTCATTTACTGCTGCCATTACTAGGTCTTCTAACATTTCAATATCTTCAGGATCAACTACAGATTCATCTATTTTAATAGATATAATTTCCTTCTTTCCATTTACCTTACAAACAACAGCACCAACACCTGCACTTGCTTCAATTTCCCTTTCCTCCAATTCTTTTTGTAACTTTTCCATTTGTTTTTGCATTTTTTGCATTTGTTTCATCATATTTCCAAGGTTTCCACCCATACCAGGAAATCTACCTTTAGCCATATTAATTCTCCTTTCTTTATTTTTCTATTTTTACTATATCTTCACCAAAAAAATCTATAATATCTTTAATATTATCCTCCTTATCTTCCATTTTATCTTCCACACTATCATTTTCCATAATAAAGGCAACCTTTATATTTTTATTAAAATAAGAAGATAGTACAGATTCTAAAAGCTCTTTATTATGTGGCCTTTCCATGGCAGCCTTATGAAAGCCAAATTTATCTCCAAAGGCAATTGTAAGCTTGTTATTTGAAAAGTGTGATGGTTTTCCTTCTTTAAGAAAGGCATTGGTTTTTACATCCTTCTCCCTTATAATATTTAAAATCTTAGTCCAGTTATCTTTTATACTTTCAAAGGGTATTTCTTTACCATCATCTATTATATCAACAGGCTCTTCCTTTTCTTCCTTCTCTTTACTTTCTACTATACTTTGGCTAGTTGCCACCTTCACGCTATCTTGGACATTTTCTAGTTTTATGGCCCTTTCTACTTGCTTTTCCCCTTCTTTAAAATTAATTGGTATTGAGGCTTTGCCCTTATCTAGAATTTCCTCTAACCTCTTAACTCTTTCTTCCAGGCTTAGTCTTTCTTCAAGATTTGTAAGCTTTATTATGGCCATCTCCAATATTATCCTTGGGTGAGTAGTCCACGCCATGCGCCTTTCACTGTCATTTAAAACTTCCAAGGATTTTAGGATGTAGTCTAGGGTCATGCCACTACTTTGATTTTTATATTCCTCTATCATATCCTCATCCATATCCATTATATTAAAGGCACTATCTGAGGTTTTTGCAATTAAAAGATTTCTATAATGCTGTATTAAATCCTTTATAAACTGAACTATATCCTTTCCTTCTTGGATTATGTTGTTTATGGCTATTAAGGCCTCTTCAACCCTTCTATTCTTTATATTATCTACTAAGGAAAATATTAATTCTGTATTGGCAATTCCTAGTATTTCTAAAGCCTCAGCATAGGTTAAATTTTCACTATTGTAAGAAATTAGCTGGTCAAGTAGGCTTAAGTAATCCCTCATGGCACCCTCAGAGTTTCTTGCTATAAGCCTTAATATCTTTTCATCAACCTTTATATTTAGGCTATTTAAAATATTTTGCATATTGGCTATTATGTCCTTAGAAGATAGCCTTTTAAAATCAAAGCGTTGGCACCTGGACACTATGGTTGACGGTAGCTTTTGCAGCTCTGTAGTAGCTAGTATAAATATTAAATGTTTAGGAGGTTCCTCTAGGGTTTTAAGCAGTGCATTAAAGGCTTGATTTGTAAGCATATGGACTTCGTCTATTATATAGATTTTATATTTAGTCTTTGATGGAGGATATATAACCTTATCCCTTATTTCTCTTATATCTTCAATCTTCCTATTGCTGGCAGCATCCATTTCTATAACATCCATTATGGATTCATCCATTATACCCTTGCATATTTCACATTCATTACAGGGATTGCCATCTTTAGGATTTAGGCAATTTACAGCCCTTGAAAATATTTTAGCCGTAGAAGTCTTTCCAGTTCCCTTGGTTCCTGCAAAAATGTAAGCATGACCAATGTTACCAGATATAATCTGGTTTTTTAAAGTTGTTGTTACATGTTCCTGTCCTAATACCTCATCAAAGGTCTTTGGCCTATATTGTCTATACAATGCTTGATACATGAAAACCATCCTCGTATTTTTAATACATATATTATACCAAAAGAAAGGAATAATTACATCTATTAATAGAAAGAAGCTTAGCTGGTTAATTATATTAAGAAGTATATTAAAATTATATTTAAACAGTAGTCATTAAGCTATCATATATAGGCATATAAACTAACTATTAATTAGAGTTTTAATAAAAAATACAAAGACATTAAATTTGCAACCTAGGGCTATAGCTTTCAGCCAATAGAGGTAAATTTACATCGTTTGAGATGGAGTGTATTTGCCTAGTTCCTTTAGGAAAGTGGAGGGAGTTTTCAAACTTTAGGATTTTTATTGAATTAAGCTGTTTAGTTTCCGTAGGGGAATCAGCAATGGACTATATATCTTATATAATTCTAACAAGAAAACTTTCCTACATGAGCAAAGTCAAAGTAGAAGAAGTTTAATAAAGTCTTATAAATTTCCTTAGTTATAATATTAATATCTTTTAGGGTATATAATTAAAAGGAATATAAAAAGACCAGCTAATAAAAGTCAATAGTTTTTAAAAAATAATTTTGAAAGATTATTGAAACTATCTTGCAAGGCAGAACCTTTAAAAAGGGCATAACAACAAAACCACCTATTGAAGATTAACATAAAATAGCTGGT
>JAAYFE010000206.1 GCA_012728365.1 Tissierellia bacterium | reverse complement strand
CTTTATACCTGTGCACATAAAATTTCCTCCTATATTTTCTTCTAGCTGATTTTTAGGTATGTGCCATTATTATAGCATATTTTCAACAATTGAAGCTTTTTAGTATGGAAAATATTAAATATATTATATATTATGGCTATCAGCTTTTCTAATATAGCATAAGAAAGACTGATTATATATTAGGGATTGTTAGTTATATAATAAACATAAACAATAATAAAAGGGTAAGGGGGTAATTAAATGGATAAGAATGTTACAACCTTGGATTCTTCAAGGATTGCACCTAAGATTAGCTTAAATAAGATTGAAATAATACTAGGTTTTTTAGCTATATTCATGGTTTTAGTCTTAGGAAGGGTTTTCTTAAAGACTGAAATGTTATTTTTTAGATTGTTAATTGGTACAGCCTTTGGATATACCTTAATGAGGGCTTATACTGGCTTTGCAGGTAGTGTAAATAGAGCCTTTAATACTGGCTCAACTAAGTTAATGAGAACCCTAATGTTCATGTTCTTCATTACAGCCTTATCTACCACAGCCTTGTTAGCTACAGTAGAAGATATAACTATCTATAAGCTTAATATTAATCCTATTAACCTGGGCCTAGTACTAGGAGGAATCCTATTTGGCTTTGGCATGTCCTTTTCTTCCTGCTGTGCCAGTGGAGTATTGACAGACTTAGTTACTGGTTTGCCAAGGGCTATTATAACCCTTATATTCTTCGGACTGGGCGTATTTTTAGGATTCCCCATTCAAAAAGGAGCAGGCTTTGTAACTAAGTCATGGATCTCATCACCCGTTGGCCAGCTTTACGGTGGAGGAGTATTTTTACCAGACCTATTTAAGGGAGATGGCTTTGGAGGCTATATAGGAGCCCTAGTTCTTATAGGCATACTTTGTGGTATAGTAGTTTATCTATCCCATTTATATGAAAAAGCAAGGAAGGAAAAGGGAACCTATATTGGCCATCCTATGGAGAAAGTACAGGATGCTTTAGAGAAGAAGGAATATTTTCCTACTAAACTATTTAGTGCTGAAATCTATGAAAAGGTTTTCGTAAGACCCTGGACCTTAAAGCAAGGATCCATAGTTTTAACTCTCCTATTTATATTACTAATGGGCATTACTAAATCTGGTTGGGGAGTATCTACACCCTTAGGAATATGGTTTGGAAAAGTGCTGTTGGCCTTTGGTGTATCAGCAGAATCCTTGGCAGCCTTTACTAAGCAAACTCCAGAAGTTTTCACAACACCCTTCTTTGAGCATGGCTCTTCAGTACAAAACTTTGGTATAGTAGTTGGTACAGCCATATACCTATTGACTGCTGGCAAGTTTAGGCAAAGCTTTACAGAAGAGTTGAAGATTACTAAGAAACAAGCCTTCTTCTATGCCCTAGGTGGCTTATGTATGGGACTGGGAACCCGTATGGCCAATGGCTGTAATGCTGGTGCCCTATATACATCAATTTCACACTTCTCACTTTCAGGCTGGCTCTTTTTAGTATTCATGGTGATAGGAGGCACCATAGGCAATAACTGTGCTAAAAGATGGAAGGTAAATTAATAATAAAATTATTATAAAGGGGGAAAGACAATGGCTAAGAGAATTTTAGTAGTAGGTGGAGTTGCAGGAGGTGCTTCTGCAGCTGCTAGAGCAAGAAGATTGGATGAATCAGCAGAAATTATAATCTTTGAAAGGGGACCTCATGTATCCTTTTCCAACTGTTCATTGCCCTTTTATTTAAGTGGAATAGTGGAGGATGTGGAATCTTTAATATTGATGAATCCGGAAATGTTTAAGGCTCAATATAATATAGATGTTAGGGTGAACAATGAAGTAGTTAAAATCAACAGGGACAAGAAAACTATTTTAGTTAAGGATCTAATTTCCGGCAAGGAATATGAAGAAGCTTATGATAAATTAATTCTTTCACCTGGTGCAAGCCCAATCCGTCCTGGCAGCATCGAAGGCATTAACAATGAAAATGTATTTACTGTAAGGGATGTTGTGGATATAGACAGATTAAGTACTTATATAAAGGAAAACAATATAAGGCATGTGGCAGTAGTAGGTGGAGGCTTTATAGGGCTAGAAGTAGCTGAAAACTTGCGCCTGGCAGGTATAAATCTTACTTTAATAGAAGCCTTGGACCAGGTTATGGCGCCCTTTGATTATGATATGGTGCAGATACTACACAAGGAAATAATGGATAATGGCATAGAATTGATACTTTCCGATGCCGTTAAGAAGATTGGAGAAGACTATGTAGAACTACAATCTGGTAGAAGAGTTAAGGCTGAAGCAGTAGTTATGGCCATAGGGGTAAGGCCTGAAACTAAGCTGGCTCAAGAAGCTGGTCTTGAAATTGGTGAAACTGGTGGAATTAAGGTAGACCATAACTATAGAACCAGTGATAAGGATATTTATGCAGTAGGAGATGCTATTGAGGTATATAATAGACTAACCCATAAGCCAGCAAGACTTGCCCTTGCAGGACCTGCCCAAAGACAGGCAAGAACTGCTGCAGACCATATATACAATATGCCAGTTAGAAACAATGGAGTAATAGGCTCCTCAGTTATAAAGGTATTTGATATGAATGCAGCCTGCACAGGACTTAATGAAAAACAGGCAAGGGCTGCTGGCATTAGCTATGACTTTGTATATATAATTCCCCAGGACAAGGTAGGACTTATGCCCAATAGCAATCCATTGCACTTTAAGTTGCTATTTGAAGTTCCAACAGGAAAAATATTAGGGGCTCAGGCCGTAGGAAGGGGCAATGTAGACAAGAGAATAGATGTTATAGCAACTTTAATTATGATGGATGGAACCTTAGAGGACTTAAAGGAATTAGAACTATGTTATGCACCAATGTTTGGTACTGCCAGGGATGTTGTAAACCATGCAGCCATGGTGGGACTAAATATACTAAATGGTGTATATAAGCAGGTTCCAGTAACAAAGGTAAGGGAATTAGTAGAAAATAATGCCTATATAATAGATGTAAGGGAAAAAGATGAGTATGAAGAAGGCCATCTAATAAATGCAGTAAATATTCCACTTAGTGAGCTTAGGGATAGGGTAAATGAAATACCAAAGGATAGGCCAGTATATTTACACTGCCGATCAAGCCAAAGAAGCTATAATGCCATAATGGCTCTACAGCATATGGGCTTTGACAATGTATACAACATATCAGGCTCCTTCTTAGGAATTTCATACTACGAATATTTTAACGACCAGGTTACTGGAAGAAAGAAAATATTAACAGAATACAATTTCGAATAAAGTGATAGTATGAAGAAGATGGAAAACAAATTAAATCCAATAGACATATTGAGTATAGCCTTAGGATCTATTATAGGGTGGGGTTCCTTTACCCTGCCCGGCAGCAAATTTTTGCCTGAGTCAGGAGTCATAAATACAGCCATAGGACTGACCTTAGGGGGATTAGCTGTAATATTTATCCAAATAGCCTATAGGGTTATGATGGAAAATCATCTTGAAGATGGTGGAGAGTTTTCATACACCTATAGAAATATGGGAAAGCTAAATGGCTTCATAGTAGGTTGGAGTCTAATACTTTGTTATTTGAGCCTGGTGCCCTTAAATGCCACAGCCTTTGTACTTGTCATGAAAAGGCTCTTTGGCCCTTCTTTAGAAAAGATATACTTATATAGTGTGGCAGGCTATCCAGTATATTTATCAGAAGTACTAATAGCCAGCCTGGTTATAGTGCTATTTGCCTATATTAATATAAGGGGGATTAAAAGCAGTGCCCGTGCCCAAAATACCATGGTACTTTTATTAGTTATAAATGTAGTCATAGTATTATCCCTTATGCTTCTTAAGGCTGATAAATCAATCTTTATTGAAAATTATATGGTAGGGGAAGAAATTAACTTTGGCAAAATTTCAAAGGTACTAGCCATAGCACCCTTCCTCTTTGTAGGCTTTGATGTAATACCTCAGGTAAGTACAGAGTTAAACTTTAAGCCTAAAAAAGCCATTACCATAGGAGTTATTTCCCTCTTTGCAGGTATATTTATATACAATTCCTTAAACCTAATAACCTCCCTAGCCTATGGGCCAGAAGAGGCCTTAAAACAAGAGTGGGCCCTGGGTTCAGCAGTTTTAAACAATCTAGGTATAGTTGTATTTATTATGCTGTGTATAGCTTTAACATCAGCAGTAGTTACAGGTATTAATGGTTTTATGCTAGGAAGTTCTAAACTTGTAGGGGCTCTTTCAGCCTATAGGTTATTTCCTGAAAAGTATAAGGAGAAGAATAAGGCTGGAGTAAATGAAAATGCCATAAAATTTGTCACCCTGATAGGCCTAATAGCACCCTTTTTTGGTAGGCAGGTTATTTTATATATAGTAGATATGTCCTCATTATTGGCAGCTATAGCCTACTTTTATGTATGCTATATTAGTTCTAAAATTGCTGCCAGTAAGCTTGAAAGTTACCTATCAAAAATAGGGGCAGCAGTAAGCTTTATATTTATCCTCCTGCTAGTAGTACCAACATCTCCAGCCAGATTAAGCTTTCCATCTATTATCTTTATGATCCTATGGGTAATGGCAGGGGTATTTTATTATAGGAAATGTAGCGCTAGGTTTAAGACCGTTAGGGATATATAAGGGCTGCATTTAAAGCCTGAGGGCTTATGCAGCCCTTTTTCATATTAAAAACCTGACTATTATCTTGCTTCCTATTATGGCACCCATAAAGACAGCCAGGGCAAATATCCATCCTGATAAAGACAGGCTTGAAATGCTACTAAAAAGCCCTCCTATATTGCAGCCTAAGGCTACCCTTGCCCCATAACCCATTAGGAGCCCTCCCAGGGCAGCTAATATAAGATTGTTTTTGGATTTTATCTTTCTAATCCTAAACTGGGATGCCATTAGGGAAGAAAAAAAGGCTCCTATTATAATTCCTAGATTCCTGATGGAATAAGGGTCTTGTAAAAAACCACCTTTAAGTATTTCTTGCCTTCCTTCCATATTAAAATAGGACCAGTTGGAAACATCTACTCCAAAAGCTTCTAATATCCAAGCTCCCCAATGGGCCATGGCTGAAGAAACCCTCCAGGGTTCATGGCTAACAGCCAGGGTTACAATTTGAAATAAGGAAAGTAAAACTGCCCCTGCAATATAAGGCCAGGAATTTTTAAACCACCTATCATAATATTTATTGTCGTTTAAATTCAAGACCATACCTCCTATAGATTCAAGTCATCACTTCTCTTTTCTGCCCACCTATCCAATAGTATATAGAGGAGGGCTATAGCCAAAAGCTGAATTACCAAGGCTCCTAAGTAGCCAAATAGATCTGGTAGGTATACCTTAAAGCCCTTTGAAATAAAGTTTTCATCCCACCATTCAAAATCATGGGCACCCCATAAGGAGCCTATAATAAAGAAAATTAAGGCTACAAACTGGGTTTGAAAACCTTCTCCCGTCCTCATAAGTACTCCTGTTGCACAGCCTCCAGCTAAAACCATGCCTATTCCAAAGAGGATGCCCCCTAATATAAGGGCAGGACTTATATTAACTATTACTTTATCCAATGAAATTTCTAAGCCACTTATATGGTAGCCATATATAATTGCAGTAAACCCAATGCTGGTTAAGGCAAGGCTTGTTAGTAATGCTTTAGAAAGGGAAGTGCTGCCAATCAGATAAGGGTCCCTTAAGGCTGCAGCAAAGCAGAATTTAGATCTTTGTAATACAAAGCCAAAGGCTAGTCCAGTAATCCAGAAGAAGGGTAGAAGGTGGGATTTAGAGTATAGGTATATGCCAAATACTAGGGCAAAAATTAAGACTATAATTCCTAAGTGTACCTGACTTTTTTTCTCCTTAGTCTTGTTAATATACATAAAATACACCTCGCCTTGTTAATAATTGAACAAAATGCCCTATAAAAAATTAAAATTTTCCCCTCTTAAATATATATATACCTTTTTAATCTGTGTTATAAGCTGGAATTCTATTAAATATATTATATAATATATTTAACAAGCTTTATAGGTAAGAATATTTTGACACGAGGAGTTGGGTATTGGTGAATATAGAATATTTACATTATTTTTGCAAGGTGGCCCTTGAAGGCAGCATATCTAAAGTAGCCAAAGAATCCCATATATCCCAATCGGCCTTAAGCCAGCAGATTTTTAAACTGGAGGAAATACTGGGCTGTAAATTACTAGAAAGAAGCAATAAGGGCGTTGAATTAACTGATAAGGGGCTAATTGTATTAAAATATGCAGATAGTATTATTAGAACATATAGTACCATGCTGGAGGAGCTGGAGGCTGCTGGCAAAAAGGAAAGAAATATAAAGATTGAAGCCTGTTGGTCAATAGCTACCTACTCCCTACCCTGTGTTATGTATGAAATTAAAAATAAGTTTAGTCATTATAGCTATGAATTAAATCCCAATGAAGCTGATGAAATTGAACAAAATGTCTTAAATAATATATGCGATATTGGGGTTATATACAATAAGCCTAAAAGTTCAGACCTATCCTACTACAAAATAGGGAAGGATACCATAGTATTAGTTGCTTCTGAAAACTATGATATTGAGGATGAAATAGATTTTATGGAATTAATAGGGCATCCATTTATACTATTAAATGATAGGGTCCATGTTATAGATGCCATTAATGAAAAATTAAATGCTGCAGGTCTTAAAATAGAAGATTTAAACATTTTATATAATAGTGATTCTGCAGAATCAGTAAAATCCTCTGTCCTAAATGGCTTTGGCATAGGTTTCTTACCCTATACATCTATAAAAAAGGAGCTGTATAATAAGCAATTAAAACAGATAAACATTAAGGATTATTCCATAGAATATGATATGTATCTTATATATAATAAAAACATTAAAGAAGATCAGGACTTATATGATTTCGTTGAACATTTTAAGAAAACTGCAAAGAGGAGCCTATGTTAATTTTTAGTAATAAATATTTCCCAAACCCCATTTATGACCTCTTCATGCTCTATCCTATGCTTTTTAAAATTGTCTATTATGGCATCTAATACACAGCTGTGATCTGTTACTACCTTGATGGTTTCTCCAGAATTAGCCTTCTTTAAGGCCCTCCTTGTTTTTATAATGGGAATAGGGCACATATCTCCTAAGCAATCTACAGTTTTCATAAGAACCACCCTTTTATAATAGTGTTTATATATTAATTATACCATATCCTGCTACCCTCCTTTCCAGTAAATTAATCCCCTTTAGCGTATATATACAATGGGCTATTGGACTTGTATTCAATTAAATAAAAGGGTATAATGGACAGTACACGACCTTTATATGGAAAAATAAAGGTTATGTGGGTTAGCTTAGGAGAAGGGTGATGGTATGATTGAAATTACTGGTAAGTATAATACTGCCAAGGTTTTTACAGACACTATTGATAGTGGGGCCATTGAACAAATAAAAGAGCTGTGTGATCAGGAATTTGTAAAGGATAGTAGCATTAGAATTATGCCAGATGTCCATACTGGCATAGGTTGTACCATTGGTACCACCATGACCATAACAGATAAGGTAGTTCCTAATTTAGTGGGAGTAGATATAGGATGTGGTATGGAAACTGTAAAATTAAAGGATAAGACCATTAACTTAGAAAGGCTGGATAGGATTATACATGAATATATTCCAGCAGGATTTAAAGTAAGAAACAAGGAGCATGAATATGTTAGGTATATTGACTTTGAAAATTTAGCCTGTAAAAAGCATGTGGACCTTAAGAGGGCAAGGTTAAGTATTGGAACCTTAGGTGGTGGCAATCATTTTATTGAGGTTAATAGGGATGAGGATGGGGTCCTATATTTGGTAGTCCATTCTGGCAGTAGGCATTTAGGCAAGGAAGCTGCTGAATACTATCAGGAACTAGGCTATAAGGAGCTGGTAAAAAAATATGGTAAAAACAAGATAAAAAAACATCTGGCCTATGTAGAGGGAAAAAACTTTGTCAACTATTTAAATGATATGAAGATAATCCAAAAATATGCTGAATACAATCGTAAAGCCATGGTGGACCTAATTATAGAAAAAATGGGTCTTGAAAAGGAGGCACAATTTACTACAATACACAATTACATTGATCTAGATAGTATGATTTTAAGAAAAGGGGCTATTTCTGCTAAGAAGGGAGAAAAAGTTTTAATTCCAATAAATATGAGGGATGGAAGCCTTATATGTGTAGGTAAGGGTAATAGGGATTGGAATTATTCAGCTCCCCATGGTGCAGGAAGAATAATGAGTAGACGTCAGGCTAAGGAAAACATCAGCCTAGAAGAATTTAAAAGATCCATGGAAGGTATATATACTACAACAGTAAATAAGCAAACCCTGGATGAGGCAGCCTTTGCCTACAAGCCTATGGATGAAATAATTAAAAATATACAGGATACTGTTGAAATACTTCATATTATAAGGCCAATTTATAATTTTAAAGGAAGTTAAAAGAATAAATTATATGATTCTTGTAATATTTTTCATGCATACACATAGTATATAAATAGGGGTACTGTTACAAAAAAACCTAGCCGAAAGCCCATGACTTTAGTTATTGGGATGAAGGCTTATTGGATATTTGACACCTATCTAATATTAATATATATTATAATTAGATAGGTGGTGGTTATCTAATGACTAATAAATACACACATAAAAAAGGAATTGTATATCTAAATCAATACGATATTTTAAAGGAACAAGTAGTAGAATTTTAAGAAACAAATACCCTGAATTAAGAAGTAGAATACCTTCCCTTTGGACACGAAGTTATTTTTGTTGTACTGTCGGATACGTAAGTGAAGAAGCAATACAAAAATATATAGAAAATCAAAAGAATGTATAGAAGGGTGGTGAATTATGAAATTAACAGTTAAGTTTAAAATACTACCGACTAAACAACAAGAAAAGTACTTAGAACAAACTTTAACTGAATATATTAATACAGTAAACAACATAGTTCCAATTAAGATTAATGGACACAAAAAACTAACTTCAAAAGATATTAAAGCAAACCTACCAAGTGCAG
>JAAYFE010000205.1 GCA_012728365.1 Tissierellia bacterium | reverse complement strand
CTATAACTCCTATTTTAAAACCCTTATTATTTAAAATATCCAAACCGCTGCTTAAATTTCTTATTAAATCTCTTAAAATTGTTGTTTTTCCACACTGGGGAGGTGAAATAATTAGGGTGTTATATATGGAATCAGGATAATCTATTATGTATTTAAGCAACTTATTTGAAACACCAATTTTTTCTCTGGCTATTCTTATATTAAGAGATGAAATATTTTTTATATTTTCTACACCATTTGCACCATAAAGAACTTTTCCTGTTATACCTACTCTATGACCTCCCTTCAATGTTATAAATCCATTTTTGATCTCCTCTTCAAAAGCATATATTGAGTAATTGCTTATTAGCTGAAAGGTTTTCATAATATCTTTCCTGTTTACCACCATCCCTTTATCCTTATCCCTAGTAATAAAGCCTTCTTTGGTTACAAAGAAGTCTTTATTCATACTATATATATTGAGGGGAAAACTGCTTCTCAGTCTTATTTCTTCAATATTTGCTTTATATTTATTTGGTATCTTTTTTAATGCCTTGCTCAGTTCTAAACTAATATATTCAATTACATTTTCATATATTCCTATGTCTTTTTCTTCCATAACCTGTCCCTCCTTTATATATAAATATGAACAAGCTAAAATAATATGCAAAAAAAAACTTAAAACCATAAATGGTTTTAAGTTTTAAAAAGTAATATTTACTTATTACTTATCTTCCTCAAAATTCTCCTCATATATTCCATATTCATCCTCGAAATCATCATAGTCATCATAATCGTCCTCATAATCATCCTCGTAGTGGTCATCAAAATCAAATAGTTCATTTTCTACATCCGTTAAGTCTTCATCAATATAGTCAACATAGCGCTCTAAGTCTTCATAATTTTCATATAGCTCATTTATTGCATAAGCGAAATCTTCTAGTGCCTCTACTATATGTAACAATAACTTTCCTTCCTTTGAATTTTTGTCAATTTCAAGGCCTTCAGCTAAACCTCTTAAGTAAGAAACTTTTTGGTAAAGATGCTCCATTTTTATCCCTCCTATAATTTATATATTCTATTATTACCTAAACTCTAGATAAATACTCACCAGTTCTTGTATCTATTCTTATTTTATCTCCTTCATTAATAAATAAAGGAACATTAATAACTAAGCCTGTTTCTAAGGTTGCGGGTTTTGTAGCACCTGTTGCTGTATCTCCTTTTACCCCTGGCTCTGTATGGGTAACAACAAGCTCTACAAAATTAGGAGGAACTACTTGGAAGGCCTTGCCTTGATAGAAACGAATTATTGCATTATCATTTTCTTTAATATACAATAATGCATCTTCAACTTGTTCCTTTTCCAAGGGCAATTGTTCATAAGTTTCATTATCCATAAAATAATATAATTGACCATCATTATATAGATATTGCATTTCTTTTGTCTCAATTCTTGCCTGTGGAAATCTATCAGTAGGATTAAAAGTAGTTTCTTTTATAACACCTGTCATAACATTTTTTATTTTAGCCCTTACAAAGGCAGCACCTTTACCTGGTTTAACATGTTGAAAGTCTATTATTTGATATACTTCACCGTCCATTTCGAAAGTGTTTCCTTTTCTAAAATTTCCTGCAGTAATCATTTTTTACCTCCTCGAAATAGTTGTTAATCATTAAATAGGAAAATTCTCCTATTTGCTATTTAATTATACCAATCATCCTTATTAACTACAAGAGTAAATAGAATCAAATATTGAAATTATTTCATTTCCTACAGATTCATAAGATTTTCCATCTACATTTACTATATAATCAGCACTAGAAATATATAAGTTTTTTCTATTATTGTATAATTTTATAATATCCTCCATTAAATCCTTTGAATACTTTAATAAAGGTCTGCGGTCATCTTTTCTTATATTTAAACTCAAATTTTTATAAAGTGTATCAACACTGGCTGAAAGATAAAATATAATTCCATTATACTTCAGCATACGAATATTTTCCTTATCTAATACAACCCCACCTCCAGTTGATATAACCTTATTATAGAAAGAAGATACTTCTTTAATTGTATTTTTCTCCATCTGTCTAAAATAATCTTCACCATACTCTTTAAATATGTGATCAATAGTTTTGCCTGTAATATTTATTATGACATCATCAGTATCTATAAATTCCTTATTTAAAATTTTACTTATATATTTGCCCACTAAAGTCTTTCCTGCACCACTCATTCCAATTAAAACTATGTTTACTGAATCTTTTTCCTTAATCATGTCTCGGATTCTCACCTACTATCTTAATAGCTTTTGTAATTTCAACAATTAAATTTGCTTCATTTTGATAATCCAATACTGCAGTTTTAGCATATACTTTACCTTTTTCAGTTACTACATATTTTGGCTTTAATTTATTTAATGCAATAGCAGCAATATCTAATCTGCATTTTTCACATTGACAAATCCCTTCCCTATCTTTTAGTATTCTATTTACCATGTTTAAGACTTGGTCCTCCATAAGGTTTTTAAGTTCCATTTTTAGTCCTCCCTTTAGTTGACCTTAATACTTCTGATACTTAAATCTATAAATTTAGGCAAATATATAATATATTTTCTTATTTCTGTAAAATCATAATAAGCTTCCAAATTATTTGTAATCTCACATTCACCTTTATGAAATGTTATACCATTTATAGTAACTTTTGCTAAAGGGTTAATAAATATATTACCATTTACAATTAGTATACCATTAAATACAAAGTCATTTTCTATTATTAAGCTGCCTTCAATATAGATTATACCAGATAAGTTGAAGCCATTTAAAAGATTTAAATCTACAAAAGATACCTCTGTTGTTTTACTATTGTCTTTGGATAATAAAAAAATATTATTTGTTGGAATATATTCAACTTTAATAGGATTATTTATATCATTTCTATAATATTCAATAATCATCTCGTTAGAGCCATTTATTAATTTAACTTTACTAAAGTCTTTAATATAAATTCCATACATTCCGATATCTAAATTTGGAATATTTATATTTTGGCAAAGGAAGTCCATGTATTTAGTGAATACTTGTTTTTCTTTTTCATTTAATGTAAGGTCTGAAATAATTGGTTTTCTCAACTCATATAATTCATTAAGTATTGTTACTTTAGAAATAACTTCTTTAATGATTTTATTATAACTACTTTTTGCCCTTAACTCTAATACAATTCTTTCATCATAATCGTAAAAAATACTTGCCCAAATAGATTTATGTGTATCTCCCTCACTTAAATCATCTTCATCCAAGGCAATATAAATATCTTTAATGGAAGTCAGACTGGGATTCTTAATAAACCTTTCAATACTTGGAGTAATTTTTTCAAAGTATTTTTCCTTATTTAATACTAAATAAATTTTACCCTCTGATAAATATGAAGATTGAATACTATTTATTTCCGAATTAATAATCAAATATTCTAGATTTGATACATAAATTAAATATAGTACATTAAATATAATAATAACCATTATAGTAAGGGACATGATAGTAATAAAACCTTTATTATTCACAATAAAGCCCCCATCATTAATTTTCCACAGTACACCTTATGCTTATTATAGACTTAAAGATGTATTTCTTACTATTTACATCTTCTAAGGTAAAGTTTAATTTAATAATCTTCTTTTCAAAATCAATCCCTGTTCCCTCTATTGATGAAACATAATCAGCCACTATATTATGACCACCAAAAGAAGTAGACCAGGGTAGTCCTTTAGTATTTCTATTAGCAGCAATTCGGATTATCTTATTATTCTCATGATAATAGGTAATATAATTAAAGGAGTATCCATTTTCCCTATATGGATCAAAATTAAATATTATAAATCCTATATTATCTTCATATTTTTCAGCTAATCCTTTGATCTTCTCTATGGCAAGTATCTTATCAGCCCTTTTTACTTCATTTTTAATATATTCTATAGCATATCTACCATTTAGTTGTATTTCTTCCTCATTTTCAATCTTTTTTAATTCCAAAACAATAAAACTTAAGAGCGAAAATATAGTCATTGCAATTAAGGAGCTTATGGCTAAATATAGCATTAGCTCCACAAGTGAAAACCCTCTACTTCTATGTTTAGTCCTTAATTGGAATAATAGATTGTAAGGTGACATTCTTAATCCTTTTCTCCCCCTTATGGGATATTTCCATCTGGACCCTCCAAAGCCTGTCATTAATATTTTCCTTGTAAATATTTAATAGGTAATCCCAATTATCCTTATCCATTAGGGGTAAATTTATTGTTGCACTATCCTTATTAATAAAAATATCTATTATTTCACCTACTGGAACATCCATTATATATTCATCATTAGGAAATTCTAAATTATAATTTATTATCTTTTCCATTGAAGATTCTAATACATATACCATTTCAGCCTTCTTTTTATTTAATCTAATGTTATACAAGTGGCTTGTAATTAAAGGAAGACAAGAAACTGTTATTATGCTTAATAAAAATATACCCATTAAACTTTCTATGAGAAGAAAACCAGTTTTTTTAAGCATGAGATCACCTATATTTAATATTTACTTTTCCAGTTACAGGCGTTACTGATATTTCAATAATCTTACCCTTACTATCTTCTAAATATATAGTTCCTGCATTTAAGGGTCTGCCTGTATAGGTAAAAATAATTTCATTGTTTGGTATATTGGTACTTATTAATTTAATTCCCTTAGTTAGCTCCTTCCTTTTTATAACCTGTCTTGCTGTACTGGCATGATGGGTTACAACATAATAATTTTTGTTAGGATAAATTATGATGCTGTACATACTTGATTCTACAATGGTTCTATTTCTTGTATATTGTATATCACTTGCAAACTCTCTTAGTTCTCTTTTTTCTTCTAAGCCTAGAAGTATTGTAGGTTTAAGAGGGGTAATCATAATAATAATTGAAACTATACTTAATATTATTAAAACTTCAATTAGGCTATATCCCCTCAGTTTTTTTCATGTTCTTAATACCTCCATTCATTTAAAATGTAGAACATATAAATGGCTTCTGCCCTAGTCAAATTATAGTCCATGCTATAATAGCTTTTAGATTTATATAGCTTTTCATATAACATTTTAGCTGCTACATTGTACCAGTGGAAGGTATCTGAATTAAATAATTTTCTCATAATAGACTCTGCTTCTCTATAGCTAATGGGAGAGTTTACAATATCTTTATATGAACCTTCTATGTAGCCATTACTTATGGCATATTTTATTGCATCTTCTATTGTTAAAGTATTTGAATTTGGAAGATGCCAATTGTATACCCTGCCTAATATTACAAAAAATTCTCCCTTTGTTATATCTCTATCTGGCCTAAAGCTTCTGTCATTATAACCAGTAACAATTCCCCTTTTTACATAGGTTATAATTTCATCCTTAGCCCAATGGCTTCTTATATCAAATAATATTTTGTAATTTTTATCTACAAAAACCCTGTAGGCACTACCTCCTTCCTTAATAGAATTTGGTTTTATGAAGGCTGTTATATATCCATCCTCAATTTTAGATGGAATATAAAACCATTTATCTCCTACCTGTTTATATATTCCTCCATTACCTTCACCGTAATATTCAAAGCTTATCTTTAAATACTTATCATTATCTGCTTCCTTTGACTTATTAGCAATATTTATCCTATATATTTTTGAAGCCTTTATTAATTCGGTAGGTATAATATCCTCAAAAGCCTCTATTCTCACTGTTATAGGATTATAGTAGGTACCCTGAACTACTTCTAAAGTAAAAACATTATCAGCAGAAGTTATACGTCCACCAGATATTGGAATTATTTCAGTTACAGATTTACCTGTAATCCATTGGCCATATTGGGCGTTATATTCATTATTGTATCCTTCATATAGTCCTTCAACAAAGGCATTTACAAAGCTATTTATGTAAGTAGTCTCCTGCAAGTATAGATTGTATTCACTTATTATTTCAGAACTTGTTAGAAAGTGTCTTCTCCAATCCTTATTTATGCCCTTATGGTAATCTTCCATAGCTAAAGCTTGTCCCTTTGTCAATCCTGCTTCTTTTCCTTTTGTATACCCCTCTTCATAGGCTGTAGTATTTTCATCTATTTTCACATTACTGTAGGATTTAATATAGCTTTCCCTATAAGCCCTTTTAAAACCTTCCAGGAAACCTTCCCTATAAAAGGCCTCATCCTTATCCAATGAATAATTTGCCTCAATGACCCCATCTGCTGGCAGATTCCTCTTGTAATCACTGGCCAGACCTAATAAATAATCCTCAATAGCATCCATCTCTCCCACTCGGGCTCCAAAGTACTCACCATGGACAATCCCATCCTCATAGGAAAGTTTTATATTTTCAAAATTTGCCTTTATATAGGCTTCCCTATAGCCTATTTCAAAATTTTCCTTAAAGGTCTCTAAAAAAGTGCTTCTATCCTCTGAAGACAATTTATCTAGGTCATAGTAGGATATTAGGGTCCTATTGGATGGCAGAGCAGCCCTTGGCTTGTATCTGGTGCCAGCTTCAAAATCCCTATTTCCATATAATTGGCCTAAAATTAACCCTAGAATTTTTGCATACTCAATATCATCTACTACTTTAGACTTGTCATCTTCTTCCTTATGGCTTTTTATAAATCCTTCAACGTAGCCTATTATAAAATATTCTTTATGTTTTGGATCTTCATAATTGAAAAGCTTCTCATATAATACATCTATTACATCAACATCTATGCTGTCGTATATTAGTTTATCCCTTTCTCCATACCTTCTTCCAATTTCCCTAGCTAGCTTATATTCCTCTTCAAGATCATTGGCAAATACCAACTGAGGAAATATTAATACTAATATAAGCAGTGCTATTATAAATTGTTTTAAGCTCATCTTGATCCCTCCTGCCCTGGAATGACCAAAATCCTTCCTGGAGTAATGATGTCAGATTCTAATTCATTATATTTTTTGATTAAGTCCACCTTATTGGTAGTATTGTAGTATTTCAAGCTAATATCCCTTAGGGTTTCCCCTTCTTTAACTACATGGAAGGTGTTAAACTGCCCTTGGGTATTGCTATCTGCAGGATAATTGGCTTCTAATTTATCAAAGAGAAGCACCCCATGGTCATCCCTATAGTTTGTCATCTCTACATACAACTTGTCTACCTTAAGAGGATATATTGAAAGTTCTAAGGGTAAAGCAAGCTCCATATATTGCCAACCAACCCATGATATACCTTCAGAAATTGAAATATCATATTCTTCATTGTTTTGGCCTATTAATTTAATACCAATAGTAGATGGGGAATAGCTATAGGAATATATCCATATTCCCAAAGAAGAAGGTGGATATTTTATGTAAATTTCCCGATTACTTAAGTTTATATAAGCCCTATTTTCATCTTCCAAGGCTAAGATACTATACTCAAGCCTAAGGGAATACCTATTTGACTTGCTATTGGTAGACTTAAAAACATTTCCCTTTACATAGATGTTAGAGGGTATAAAATCAAATCTTCCCCCTTCAAAGTCTTCCAACAGCTTCCTAGAATATACTTCTACTGCTTCCTCTCCTATACCTTCTCCAGTTCCTCCCACAACAGTTCCTATACCATCTATACCTTCTCCATTTTCTACATCTTCATCTAATACCTGATCTTCATAATCCTCAAAGGGTTCAAAAGGGTTTTCTTGAATTTCTCCTATTAAATCATAATAGCTTATTATTTTCTTTTCACTATCCACTGGTTCTTCTATACTATAGAATCTTAAGGAAAGGCTACCTGCTAGCCTATCCTCCACGCTGTCCATAATAACCTTGCTTATTAATATCTTTTTTGGATGGGTAGAAATAGCCTTCAGCACCCTTACAATGCCATCATAGTATCCCTGATAGGGTACAACAACATCTATAGTCTTTACAGTCAGCTGACCTACTATTTCTTCCTTAGGTTCGTAAAACATTATATCCTCTGCTTCAAAGGCACTATCTTCAAAAATTTCTCCTAATAGGTTTATAATTTCAGCCTGATTTAAAGAAACAAAAAAACTATCCATGATATTTTTATAGTCAGCCTGCAATTTTGCTAATTCTTCCTCAATTTTTTCTTCTCTAGCAAGCATATGATCAATATTTGTAATTTTACCTTCTAGGCTTAATTTTTCTTCTTCCAAGTTCCTCAACTTCCTTAGTTGAGGGGTAATTAGAAATCTATAAAGTAGCCAAGTAACAATTACCAATATCAATACAAGAAGTAGTCTTTTCTCCCTTTTTGTAAGCATGCCACTAATCTTCAGGCTCTTCCTGGAGGATATCTTCTCCACCATTTATCACTTCCTTTAGGTTTATGTCTAATATAAAACTATAAAATTGATCTTCTTTAGTTATAGAAGAAAGGAAGACACCCATAAAGGGCTTAAAAACTTCTATGTTTTCCATTAATTCAGCTACTAATAATTCATTTTTGGCCTTTCCAACAATATTGATTACTTCAGGATATAGACTTATGGAGGTTAAAAATACATCCTGAGGTACACTGGATGCTAACATTTCAAGTATACTATAATGAATTGTATTGTCCATTTCTATGTATTTGTTATAGGCTATTAATTGGGCTATATTTTCCTTAAGAAAATTTAACTCATCTTCCTTCATGCTTACTTCCTCCATTTTTTCTACTACAGCCCCATCTTCAACTAATCCTTTAGAAGTAGCTATATCCTTTGATAATTTAATAATCCTTAACTGATTAGAAATAATAAAGGCTATAATTACAAGAAGAAAAGCTATGGCAGATAGAATAAATATAAACCCCTTATTTATTTTTACCTTCTTCTTCACTATGTAGGAATCAAAAAAATTTATGTCTTTCATAGTTACACTCCTTAGAACCTTATGATTGAACCTATTGCATTGGCATATAGGGCAAAATTACCCTCAAAATCAACCTTATCAAGGGCTTCTATTGATATGGAGGGTATGTTAAATATATTTGTAAACATGTTATCCAAGCCCTTAATGTTGGAAATGCCCCCTGTAAGTAGTATGTAATTTATAATATTATCAGGTTTCCTTGATAGGTAATACTTAAAAACCATTTCAATTTTTTCAGATAATAAAACTATGGAGCTTTTTATTATATTTAAAGCATTAGAATGGCTACTATCCTCATTTATTCTGTTTATATTGTCTATTTCACCTTTTATATTTTCAACTTCATCTAGACTTATATCGTTAAAGTTTAATATACTTTGGTCTATGTAATTCCCAGCAATTTCAACTAAT
Organism: Tissierellia bacterium; assembly: GCA_012728365.1. Classification (GTDB taxonomy): domain Bacteria; phylum Bacillota; class Clostridia; order Tissierellales; family Tepidimicrobiaceae; genus JAAYFE01. The sequence goes on along the minus strand of JAAYFE010000205.1, from coordinate 1,498 downwards.
CTGGATACTAGTATTTTACCATTTTTGACAATAGATATTTTAGTGCTATCATAACCAATATCAATAATAGCAAAGGTAATATCTTCAGTAGAAAATGTATTATTTATAAAATCATTGTAGTCTATTAGTTTGGCTATGGAATTTGGTTGATAATCCATGACTAGAGGATTTAAGCCTAGGCCTTTTAAAAGGTAAAAATAGCCTTCTACTACTTCCTTTGGTATTGCAATAATTAACAAATTCATCTTTTCCATATTATCTTCGTAAAATACATCCAATACCTTATGCTGGAATACATAATCCTCTATATTTACAGGTAAATAATCTTCCATTTGAAACATTAATAGGCTATGAATTTCGTCTTCAGCAACTTTTGGTATGCTTATTTCACGGGTTATAATATTTGAACTGTTTATGGTAATATAAATGTTTTTAGTCTTGATCTTTTTCTTCCTTAACTTCTCACTTACAACATAATGCATTAATTCCTTGTCTAAAATAAGACCATCCTTGACAACACCTTCTGGAGTATCTATAGTAAAGTATTTGCTAACAACAATTCCTTTTTTCGTCTCCTTGCCTTCAATAATTTTTATGCTATGGGCACCTATATCCATGGCCAATACCCGTTGGCTTCTAGGTAAATTTAACTCCAATCTTTATCATCCCCTTCTTTCATTTATAAGGAATTGAACAAGTACCAATCTATAATTTCATATCCCCAAAAAAGTGATACTAAAAAACCAATGATTAGAAAGGGGCCAAAGGCTATGGGGTCCTTTCTTTTCTTTATTTTAAATGCTAGTAAAAAAATTGAAATAATTCCTCCCAATACAAAGGATAAAAATATATTAAGAAATATTCTAGGTATTCCAAGGGTAAATCCAAACACTCCCATAAGTTTAACATCACCTCCGCCCATACCACCTTTAGAAAGAATAAATATAAGTAAAAAAAGTATAAATCCAACAATAAGCCCAAGTAAATGGTTAATTAGGTTTAGGGGGAGGTTGTAAATAAGAAAATTCATAAATTTATAAAGGATATCCAATATAAATATAAGTAATGTCAATGTATTTGGGATAATCTGATAGTCTACATCGATGAAGGTTATAATTATTAAAATACTTATTAAAAATCCATAGTATATAAAATTAATCCCTAGTCCTGACTTAATATAGAGAAATAAATAAATAGTTCCACTTAGGAGCTCTACAATAGGATATCTGGGGGAGATCTTCTCCCTGCAGTATCTACATTTTCCTTTTAGCTGTAAAAAGCTTAATATAGGCACCAAGTCATACCATTTTAAAGGAGTGCTACAAGCTGGGCAGCGGGAACCTGGGTATACAATACTTTTATTATTTGGTATTCTATAAATACATACATTTAAGAAGGAACCTATAATGGTGCCTAGTAGGAAGATGAATATAGACATATGTAGCCTCCTTTTAAAATTGATATTTTATGATTAGTAGTTAACCTTGCTCAGGATTTT
>JAAYFE010000204.1 GCA_012728365.1 Tissierellia bacterium | reverse complement strand
AGACATAATATATCCTAAAAGAAATAAAGAACTTTATAGGGAAATTGAAAAACATGGTGCCGTTATTACGGAATATTATTTAGGTGTGGGTCCATTTAAACATAATTTCCCACAAAGAAATAGGATTATAAGTGGTTTATCTTTAGGTGTAATTGTAATTGAAGCTAAAGAAAAAAGTGGCTCCCTTATAACTTGTCACCATGCTTTAGAACAAGGTAAGGAAGTATTTGCAGTTCCAGGAAACATTAACAGCATATTTAGTAGGGGTACAAATAAGTTAATAAAAGAAGGGGCAAAATTAGTAATGGATGTGGAAGATATAATAGAGGAGTTATATATTCTTCAAGAATGGGTTAAAAATATAAAGATAGAAAGTATTGACTACTCAAATTTGAGTGAAGTAGAACTAAAAATAGTTGAATTAATGAAGGAAGGACCGGTACATTGTGATATTATAGCATATAGAACTGGCATGAATATTTCTACTATAAATAGCATACTTACAGTATTAGAACTAAAGGGGATTATAAAGGAAATAGGTGGAAGATATTTTGCCCTTGCATAGACAGTAAATTTGGAGGTGAAATTTTTGCAAAAAAATCTAGTCATAGTTGAATCACCAGCAAAAGCTAAAACCATTAGTAAATTCCTAGGAAAAAAATACAAAGTAAAGGCATCTGTAGGCCATATAAGGGATTTGCCAAAAAGCAGTCTTGGAATTGATATAGAAAATAATTTTGCACCTAAATATATTACAATAAGAGGGAAAGGTCCTATTGTCCAAGAGTTAAAAAAAGAAGCTAAGAAATCAAATAAAATATATCTGGCAACTGATCCTGACAGGGAAGGGGAAGCTATATCTTGGCATTTAGCACATATCCTTGGACTTGATGATAAGGAGCCTGTACGGATTGAATTTAATGAGATTACTAAAGAGGCAATTGAAAGGGCTATTAAAAAACCTAGGGAAATTGATAAAAAGCTTGTTGATGCACAACAAGCAAGAAGAATACTAGATAGGCTTGTAGGGTATAAAATTAGCCCTCTACTTTGGAAAAAGATAAGGAAGGGTTTAAGTGCAGGTAGAGTTCAATCTGTTGCTGTTAAGCTGATATGTGATAGAGAAAAGGAAATTGAAAATTTTGTACCTGAAGAGTACTGGAGCATTACTGCGGTACTAGATAAGGGGGGCATAGCTTTTGAATCTAGCTTTTATGGGATTATTAAAGATGGCAAGGAAGAAAAAGTAGACCTTTTTAACAAGGAAGAAGTAGATAAGATTTTAAGCTCCTTAGATAAGGATAATTTTCTTATTAAGGAAGTAAAAAAAGGTGAGAAAAAAAGAAATCCTTTATCTCCTTATACTACTAGTACTTTACAGCAAGATGCTTCTAGAAAATTAGGTTTCTCATCAAAAAAGACAATGAAAGTAGCACAAGAGTTATATGAAGGTGTTGATATAAAGGGCGAAGGTACGGTAGGTCTGATAACATATATTAGGACCGATTCTATAAGGGTTTCAGATGAAGCAGTAAAAGCAGCTAAATCTTATATAACAAATAAATATGGTAAAGAATATTCTAATGGTGGAAAAAAATATTCCAAGAAAAAGGAAGGCACTCAGGATGCCCATGAGTGTATTAGACCAACATCAGTAGATAGAAGCCCTAAAAAAATAAAAGATTCATTGACAGAGGAACAGTATAAGTTGTACAACTTAATATGGAAAAGATTTGTTAGCTCCCAAATGAGTCCAGCTAAATATGACACAATATCTGTTAAGCTTATTTCAAATAACTATTTATTTAGAGCTTCAGGTTCAAAATTAAAATTTGATGGATTTTTAAAGGTTTATAATACTGAAGAAGACGATGACAAAGAGTCCAATATTCCTGACTTAAAGGAAGGAGAAAAGGTTAATGTAAAAGAAATAAAACCAAATCAACATTTTACTCAACCACCTCCTAGATATACTGAAGCATCCCTTATAAAAACTATGGAGGAGTTGGGAATCGGAAGGCCTAGTACTTATTCACCAACCATATCCACTATATTAAGTAGGGAATATGTAGTACTTAAAAATAAGACTTTTGTACCTACTGAATTAGGTATACTTGTAACTGAACTATTAGAGGAGTACTTCAATGATATTATAGATGAAAAGTTTACTGCAGATCTAGAAGAAAAGCTTGATAAAATAGCTGAAGGAGAATATAGTTGGCAATTTATAGTTAATGAATTCTATGAACAATTTGAGCAGCTTCTAAAAAAAGCTGAAAAGGAAATTGATAAAATTGAAATAGAAGACGAAGTAACCGATGAAATCTGCGAAAAATGTGGGAGGAATATGATAATTAAACATGGCCGTTATGGCAAATTCTTAGCTTGTCCTGGTTATCCTGAGTGTAAAAATACCAAACCAATATTAGAAAAAATTGGTGTAAAATGTCCTATTTGTGATGGTGAAATTATAAAAAGAAAAAGTAGTAGAGGCAGGATTTTTTATGGTTGCAGCAATTATCCTGAATGTAATTTTGTTTCATGGGATGAACCAATAGAAGAGAAATGTCCTAATTGTGGTAAGATTATGGTCAAGAAAACAAACAAAAAAAGCATTATTAAAAAGTGTATAGACAAAGACTGCGGATATAGCAAAAAAGAAAATAAATAAATTCTGTATTTTAATCTGTACTTTTTGTAAAAAATATATTAATCTATTAATTAGATGATTTAATATTCTGAAAAATATAAAATATGGTAATACTATATATGAGGTGTTATATATGATGAAGGGAACTACAATAGTTGCAGTAAAAAAAGATAATATAACTGCCGTAGCAGGCGACGGTCAAATTACCTTTGGTAATGAAACAGTTATGAAATCTACAGCAAAAAAAGTTAGGAAAATTTTTAACAATAATGTTATAATAGGATTTGCTGGGTCTGTTGCAGATGCACTTACTTTAGCTGAAGTATTAGAAGAAAAACTAGAGCAACACAATGGAAATTTAAAAAGGGCAACAGTAGAACTGGCTAAAGATTGGAGAAGAGATAAAGGCTTGAGAAGATTAGAGGCATTACTAATTGCTGCTGATAAGAATAATTTACTTTTGGTTTCAGGCAATGGGGAGGTAATTGAGCCAGAAGAAGGTGTACTAGCCATAGGTTCTGGAGGCAATTATGCTTTAGCATCTGCTAAGGCACTGCTAAAGCATTCTAATTTAAGTGCAGAAGAAATTGCTAAGGAATCTATTTTAATTGCTTCATCAATTTGTGTATATACAAATAGCAATATTACCTGTGAGGTAATCTAAGGAGCGTGATTTTATGGTAGAATTAACTCCAAAGCAAATAGTGGAGGAGTTAGATAAATATATTATAGGACAGGATAATGCAAAAAAGGCTGTAGCAATATCTTTAAGAAACAGGTATAGAAGAAACCTATTGCCTGAATATATT
>JAAYFE010000203.1 GCA_012728365.1 Tissierellia bacterium | reverse complement strand
GGTAAGGATTCAGCTGGCAATCAAATTGAACCTTTTATTTATAATGGAACCACCTATCTACCAGTAAGGGCAGTAGGAGAGGCCCTAGGAAAAAAAGTAGATTGGGATGGAGCTACTAGAACTGTTTATATAGGCCAAAAACCAGGTGAAGTAAGCTATATGACTGAAACCATCCAACCTTATAAAAACTATGGTGTTCGTATCTACAACTTAGACAATTCAAAAAAATTTAGCATGGCTGGAGTGGGGTATAATTCTGGTTATAGTTTTGGAGGCCACATTACTACATACTTATTATTTAATCTTAATGGAGAGTATTCAGAGATAAGTGGCACTCTAGGAGCAATTAGTTGGGATACTACCCTAACAAGGGATTTAAACATATACTTAGACGGCAAATTGTATAAAAGCATTTCAGTTGACCCAAACAACTTGCCAGAGGATATAACTATACCAGTTGATGGGGTTATGCAGCTTAAACTAGAATCTCCTTATTATGGCCGTGGTGGAACAAATGGAGATACTTATATTGGATTTGGAAATGTTATAATTAGATAAATTAATAGGAAATATTGATCCCATAAGCTTTGCTGAAAAAGTTGCAGAGGCCCTACTAGTATTAAAGTACTAATATTTATTATGGCTTTATTTGAAAGGCAGAAAGTCCTCTTGAAATTTGGGGATTTTCTGCCCTTTTTAGTATTTATTTTATTTTTATTCTTATTTTTAAGCAAATATAATTTATTTTATTGTATTGATTTTAATTTGATTCATGGTATAATATGAGAGTAAACGTTTACCTAAGAAATTTTGCAAGGGTGTGAGCAAATGATTACTATCAAGGAAATTGCTAGACTAGCAAATGTATCAAGTGCTACAGTTTCTAAGGTAATCAATGGAAAAGATAGATACATAAGTGAGGAGACTAGAAAGAGGGTACTTGAAATTGTTGAAAGGGAAGGCTATATACCAAATGGAATTGCCAAAAGCCTTAAAATGAAAAGAACTAAAACCATTGGCATAATATTGCCTGATGTGATGAACCTTTTCTTTTCTGAAGTGGCCAAAGGTGCTGAGGATGCAGCCGAAAGAAAAGGCTATACAGTTATATTATGTAATTCTGATAATAGCAAGGCCAAGGAAGGAAAGTACATAAATATATTACAGGAAAAGATGGTAGATGGCATAATACTTACAGCTTCTGAAGCTGAGACAAGTAAATATTTAGAAAGATGCAATATTCCAATGGTTTTGGTTGACAGGGATCTAGAATTGGAAAAGCCCGTTGGACGAATTGTAGTAGACAATGTTGAAGGAACCTATAAGGCTACTAATTATCTCATTAGTAAGGGCTGCAAAAGTATAGGATTTGTATCCTCACAGGAAGTTAATAAACTTGCTAAAGAACGCCTATTGGGATACAAAAAAGCATTAAGGGAAAATGGAATGGAAATAGATCCCAACAAAATATTCCTTAAAAGCTTTACAGTGGAAACAGGATATGAAGGAGTATATCACTTATTTAATCAAGGCCATGTAGATGGCATATGTTGTGGTAATGACCTGATTGCCATTGGAGTCATTCAAGGATTAAAGGAAAAGGGTATTTCAGTTCCTGAAGAAGTTAAAATTATAGGTTTTGATAACATTTGCATAGGTAAATACTTAGATCCACCTCTTACTACAGTTAGACAACCTATATACAAATTAGGAGAAGAGGCAGTAAATGTGTTAATATCAATAATTGAAAAAAAGGATATTGAAATGGTTAAGGTTCTTGACACAGAAATTGTTGTAAGGGCAAGTGCCTAGCTAAAAATTTGGTCAAGCTATGATACATTACAATTTTCATATAAAGGGAGGAAAAAATGGCAGATATAGTAGTAGTAGGTAGTTTAAATATGGATATAGTAGTGTCGGTACCCCATATTCCCCTAGTAGGTGAAACAATTTTGGCTACGGATATTAATCATTATGGCGGAGGCAAGGGGGCCAATCAGGCCATAGCAGCTGCTAGATTGGGAAGTTCTGTAGCAATGATTGGTAAAGTAGGGAAGGACAAGAATGGGGAGATTCTCCTTAATTCATTAAAGGCTGAAGGAGTTGACACAACTGGAATTGAATTTTCAAATGATATGACAGGTACTGCTTTTATCAAAGTAAGCAAAGAAGGAGACAATAACATAGTGGTATATCCTGGAGCCAACAATGATGTGGATATAGATCAGATAGAAAGGCACAGGGACATTATTGAAAATAGCAAGGTATGTCTTCTTCAAATGGAAATACCTTTGGATGTAGTAAAGTATGTTATAGATATTTGTCATGAGAAAGGTGTAAAGGTAGTATTTAATCCTGCACCGGCTACTAGGGAAATTCCTGAAGATGCAATAAGGAAATCTTACATATTAATTCCAAATGAAATAGAGCTATTTCTTTTAGCTGGAGAAGAAAAGGTTCACTTGAATAAGTTGGAAGATGTGGCAGAAAAAGTATATGAAAAGGGTGTTCAAAACTTAATAGTTACCTTAGGAGATAAGGGCTCCCTGTACTATGATGGAGTAAGTAAAAAATATTTTGCAAGTAAAAAGGTAAAGGCAGTAGATTCAACAGCTGCTGGAGATTCCTTTGTAGGAGCTTTGGTGACAGGAATAATTGATGGAAAAACCATAGAAGGGTCAATAGAATTTGCAACTTATGCAGCTGCCTTAACTGTAACAAAACCAGGTGCCCAAAATTCTCTACCTACTAGAAGTGAGGTTGAGGATTTTATTATAAAATATTCATAAAAAATATTAATAAAAGTTAGGAGGTTAAATTATGCTAAAAACTAAAAGACTAAGTATACTTATAGCTTTAACACTAGCTTTAGTTTTAACAATCACAGGTTGTACAAGCACTACTAGTGGCGGCGATAATGAAAGCAAAGATAGTGACAAAATTAAAGTAGCATTTATACCACAAATAGTTGGAATTCCATACTTTACAGCTATGGAAGAAGGGGCAAAAAAAGCTGCTGAAGAATTTGGAGTTGAATTTATCTATTCAGGACCAGTAGAAGTAAGTGCAGCAGAGCAATCAAAAATTATGGATAGTTTAATTAGACAAGAAGTAGATGCTATTGCTGTATCTGTACTAGATAGTTCATCTATTAATCCAATGATAAAGAAAGCTAAGGAAGCTGGGCTACATCCATTTACAACAGATAGTGATAGCCCAGATAGTGAAAGGGAAGTTTATGTAGCTCAAGCTTTAGATAAGGATTTAGGATATACATTAATAGATAGATTGGCAGAACAATTAGGTGGAAAAGGAGACATAGGAATAGTTTCCGGTGACCCAACAGCAACTAACTTAAATACATGGATCAAATATATGCAAGAAAGAATTGAAGAAAAGTATCCAGAGTTAAATATATTGGATATAAGATATGCTACAACTAGTGAACAATCCTTAAAGCAAGCACAAGAATTAATGATTAAGTATCCTGATATTGATGGATTAATTGCAGTAGCATCAATTAACATACCAGGAGTTGCACAGGCCGTTGAACAGGCTGGTAAAGCAGGAGAAATTGCAGTTATAGGATATGGTTCTCCTAATACTGT
>JAAYFE010000202.1 GCA_012728365.1 Tissierellia bacterium | reverse complement strand
GAAAATACCAAACTAAGTGACCAAGAGAAAACTCAAGAAGTAAGGAAGATAATGGAAGAATATCTGAGGTGATTTTAGTGAATAAGGCTAAGCATTCCCTGCTACTAAATCTATCCAATCAGGTAAATACCTTTAGATGTAGGCATATAACCTTAAGTCAATACAATGTTGTAACCCTATTAGGCCTTGAATATTTAAATAGGGGAAATAACTTTGAGCCAATTCCCATTACAATTAGCGTAGATAAGGATTGGAATTTTTCTATAGATGGACTTGATGAAAATATGATTGATGATGGAAATATATATGTTTATACAGATAAAAAGGTGACCAAAAGCCAAGAGTAAAAGTTTTAGAGGGGTGATTTCATGGAGGATAGTATAAAAAAAGAAGAATTTTTTTCTGAGCTTTTGGATGGAGACAACAATAGAATTTATAACTTTATGATAAATGCATCTAATCAGGCCAACCTAGCTAATAAAGAAAATATTTCCCCTGTCCAGTTTAATTCAATTTTTGTGGTTATTCATCCATATTACATTGAACGGTTAAATTTTGAAAGCTTAAATTTGGATATAAGAATGAATGAAAATGGTAGTATTTCAATCAATAATAAAAACTATAACATGATTGAAATAGAGCCTGGAATTAAGGTATTTGGTATTTATGAAGAGAAAAAGGAGGCCTAAAATTGTGAAAAATAAAAAGAGTAAATTGGAAGACCTGCTTACACCAGATGAAAGGAAACTATATAGAAAGGTCTTGGAGGATATAGCTAAAAATGAGGATTTTTATACAAGGAGTACTGCTGAAGAGATAACCCATCATCTAGTAGAAGAATGTGGATTTGATAAAGTAGCAATTTATAAATTGTTTAAAAAAATTACTGAGATAAATGAGAGGTGAAACAGATGGAGTTTAATCTAGGTAGGAGGAATTATAAAGTTAATGAAGATAAAAAGGAAAAATCCACATACTATGAGACAGAAACAGGTACAGAAGATTCTAAGGAAGTAGTTGAAGAAAGGGCCATTAACCAAGAGGAAAGGGCACATATTGAGGAAAGGGAGGAGATGGAAAATCAAGGAGCCAAGGAAGCAGAAAAAAATTACATGATGAATTAGAGGAAGAAATAAATGAAAAAAATAAAATTGAAATGGCAAAGATTGAAGAAGAAGTGGAGGAAGAGTTGGAGCCTGAAGCTGAAGTATTCCAGGAAGCTGTAAATGCAAAAACGGAGACAAAAGGTAAGGAAGAAACCAGCAGTAAAGAAGATAAGGAAGATAAAAGGGAAAATGAGGCCATAGAATTTCTTAATGAACTTATAAAGATATACATAAAAAGATGAAAATAAAAGCTCTTTTCTCGTTTTTTGGAAAAGAGCTTTTATTTAATTCAAATTTTTGTATCTCTTAATATTGTCATCATTTAAAAATTCATAAGCATTATTTATTTTTTGGAACATTTCCGTTGCATTTGGGGCCTTGTTTAAGTCTGGATGGTATTCTTTAGCCTTCTTTCTGTAGGCTAGCTTTATTTGATATTTATCAGCATTATAGGGAACCACTAATATATCACAGCTTTCTTCATATTTCTTCTTGAATTCATCCAGGGGACTAGTATACTGATAACTACCAGTTCTATTGTATTGTCCTCTATAGTCATTGTAAGAGCCATAGCTTCTTTGTTGTTTTTGGTATTCATACCATTGTCTAAAGCTTTCTTCCCACTCTCTCTGTTGTCTTTCCCATCTTTCCCTTTCTTCTTTCCTTCTTCTTGCTTCCTCTTGTCTTCTATATTTATTTCCGTATTCAGAAAATCTAGTATAGGTCCTTGGGGTACCATACATTAGATTATTAGCTAAATCATAGAAGTATTCTGTTACCATATATTTTATATATTTTAAGAAGGAAATAAATTGGGTGCCAAGCATAGGCAGGACAAAAAAGAATATTATAATTAGAATTACATAGGGATTAAGCAAAAAAAATATACCTAGGGGACCAAATAAGATGAATAAAAGTAGACAGCCTCCTGCCCCAATAAGGGCAATAAATCCCCGTGCAATTCTACTTAGCAAATCAACAAAAAAGTCCATTATATTAATGGCTATATCCAAAAGTTTAGATATAAAATAAGTAAGCACATATATGATCTTTCCCAATATTTTCTTTCCCTTATTCATTTTAAACTCCTTCTTGTTACATTTTATAACAATGAAATTATACCATATAATTGTTAAATTTAGTAGTTTGCTTTATTATAATAATTTATTTAATGTATACTTGAAAAAATGTCCTATTTTGAAAACAAAGTAATAAAATTGTTTGTTAATTCATACAGAAATAAATAATAGTAAAATTCACAGTACATTTAGACTATTTTGAATATGTCAAAAAATTGTCTAATTATGTATACTTAAATAAAGAGGTAAATATTGGGTTTGAAAAAGTGGCCTTTACATATAGAAAATATATTGAAAGGGGGGTTATATATGAATTTAACTTATGCTGCAGGCAGAAAGCTTTTTGAAAAGACCATTGATATTCTTCTAAATTATATTAATAAAGATACAAAGAATAATTTATTAAATCTAGTAGATTGGACCCAGAAATTTATGGGAGGAATATTTCAAGAAAAATATTATGATAAAGCAAGGGAGTTACTAAATGATAACCAAAATAAATGGAGGGCTTATCTAGAAAGTGCCCTTAAAGATATAGATCCACACGTGCTAAGGACACATGTACTTAACCTAGGATATGAAGCTTCAATATATGGACTTAAAAAAATACACAAAATGAGAGAAGTCCACAAGTGTAATATACCCTGGGCTATTTTAATGGACCCAACTTCTGCTTGCAATCTTTCATGTACTGGATGCTGGTCAGCGGAATATGGACATAATTTAAACCTTACCTTTGAAGAAATGGATGATATAATAAATCAGGGAAAGGAATTAGGAACTCATTTCTATATATTTGCAGGTGGAGAGCCTTTAGTTAGAAGGGATGACATAATAAAACTCTGTGAAAAACATAAGGATTGTGCTTTCCATGCCTTTACCAACGGAACATTAATTGATGAAAAGCTATGTCAGGATATGCAAAGGGTAGGAAACTTATCCCTTGCAATAAGTATAGAAGGATTTGAAGCAGCAAATGATGCAAGAAGGGGTAAGGGAACCTTTAATAGGATAATGAAGGCTTTCGATTTACTAAAAGAGTATAAACTATTATATGGTACATCAATATGCTATACAAGTCAAAACTATAAGGACGTAACCTCTGATGAATTTTACGATATGTTGATAGATAAGGGTGTAAGATTTTCCTGGTATTTCCATTATATGCCTGTAGGCAATGATGCTAAGGTTGACTTGTTGCCTAATAAGGAACAAAGAGAATATGTTTATAGAAGAATAAAAGAAACTAGAGCCTTAGAAGGCGGTAAACCAATATTCTTGATGGATTTTCAAAATGATGGTCGCTTTACTAAGGGCTGTATAGCAGGAGGCAGGAATTATCTGCATATTAATGCCAATGGAGATGTGGAGCCCTGTGTCTTTATCCACTACTCCAGTGCAAATATAAGGGAGGTAAGCTTACTGGAAGCACTAAAACAGCCCTTATTTATGGCCTATAAAGACAATATACCCTTTAATGAAAATCATCTAAGACCTTGTCCTATGTTGGAAAATCCAGAGTTTATTGAAAAAATGGTTAAGGAAACCAATGCAAAATCCACAGACCTACAATCACCAGAAAGGGTAGAAGATTTAGTTGCCAAGACAAAGCCCTATGCAGAACAATGGAAGGATAAGGCTGATGAGTTGTGGAAGGAGATCTGTGAAGAAAGTAAGGTTAGTATCTGTAATTAAACAAATCCCTACAGGAGATCCTGTAGGGATTTGTTTATGTTATTCTAGGTTTATGCTAAATATGTGTTTTTCAAGAAGGATAAAACAACAGAAAAGTATCCAAAATATTCAGTAACCTTCATTGACATGGAAGAAAATCTACTATAGAATTACTCTAAACCACATTTTTACAATTATTAAAGGGGGAGTAATCATGTTATACGGCTATGCAGGTAAAATGCTCTTTGTAAATCTTACAAAGGGTGAAATTGAGGAAAGGGAGTTAACTAAAGAAAGCTGGCTATGATGCAGTTTTTGTATATGGTATAGCAGAAAAGCCTGTGTACTTATATATTAATGATGGAAAGGTTGAAATTAGGGATGCTACTCACCTTTGGGGATTGAATACTAAGGAAACCTGGCAAGTCCTTAAGGAAGAGACTGGAGAAGATAAGTTAAGAGTTGTAGCCATAGGTCCTGCTGGTGAAAGAGTTTCCCTTATTGCCTGCCCAATTAACGATGGCCATAGGGCTCCTGGTAGAGGAGGTGGAGGAGCTGTTATGGGTTCTAAAAAACTAAAGGCCATTGCAGTAAGGGGAACTGGAGAAATTCCTGTAGCCCATTTGGAAAAGGTAATAGAGATAAATAAGAAAGTGGCAGCAGCTATGAAGAATAATGAAGTTGCCCAGGCCTTTGGAACCTATGGTACAGGAGTAGGCACCACCCAATCGGCCTTAAGTGGAGATTCACCAGTTAAAAACTGGGCTGGAGTAGGTATAGTAGACTATGGTGAGGAAGAAGCAGCAAAAAATAATGCCATTGTTACTGATAAATATAAGACTAAAAAGTACCATTGTGCAAGCTGTCCTTTAGGTTGTGGAGCAGAGTATTCTGTACCTGATGGTAGATGGCCTTTAGAGGAAACAGATCGTCCTGAATATGAAACCTATGCATCCTTTGGCTCTACTCTACTATGCAGTGAAGTGGATGCCATTTTAAAATGCAATGATTTATGCAACCTATACGGCTTAGATACCATATCTGCTGGCATGACAATAGCCTGGGCCATGGAATGCTACAATGAAGGAGTACTATCAAGGGAAGAGCTGGATGGCATTGATTTAAGATGGGGAGACGGTGAAGCCATAGTAGCCATAATGGAAAAAATGGCTAAGGGAGAAGGGGTTGGAGCTATTTTAGCCAATGGGTCCCTGTATGCTGCTAAATATTTTGGTAAGGGAGAAGAATATCTGCAAACTGCATCAGGTATTGAATTGCCAATGCATGACCCAAGATTTGCCCCAGGTTTGGCCCGTACCTATAAATATGACCCGACACCAGGCCGTCATGTTAAGGGTGGGTTGGGTTCAGTTCAAATGATTGGTGCTGAAGAAAGGGATAAATATGATTATAGAAATACAGGAGATATGGACTTAAAACTAACTGCAAGTACTGAGGTTATGAATGCTTCCAGTCTTTGTTATTTTGGGGGAATGTTTATGCCTCTTGAAGCTCAAAATGAGTATATTGAAGCCATTACAGGCATAAAATTTGATGAAGAAACTAGCTTTTTAACTGGCCTACGCATATTAAATATGCGCCATGCCTTTAATGTACGTGAAGGTATTAGGCCTAAGGATCTCACAATATCAGATAGGGCCATAGGAAGGCCTCCATTAAAAGAAGGTCCTCTGGCTAATGTTACCATAGATATAGATTTATTGGCTAAAAATTTCTTTGAAAAGGCCCAGTGGGATTTAGAAACAGGCAAGCCCTCCCTTGAGATCTTGAAAAAATTAGGGGGCTTAGAAGAGGTTGTAAACGACCTGTATGGAGCAGAGGCATTGCTATAATCCAGGTGGTGGCCATGATTGTAAAATATAAGTATATGGGTATATCTACCCATTCCTTAAATAAAAGATATGAGGAAATTGAGTTACCAGACAATAGCACAGTTTCGGATTTAGTTGAAATAATATCAGAAAAGATAAAGGATCCAATTGAAATAATCAAATCTGCAACCTTTCTCGTTAACAAAATAAAGGCAGATAAGGACACAGTTTTAAAAGATGGAGATGAAGTTATGATACTTCGAGTTCTAGGGGGAGGTTAATATATTCCATTAATTTCCTTATAGAATAGTACCAGGGCTCCTGCCGTAGTCCTTGTGGCTAGAGGCAAGGAGCACCTGCTTATTCTATAAAATCTTTCATCATCATCTTCAATATGTTGAAACCTTTTATATATTTTAAGGGCTAATCTTGAATTAAATCTTATATAGTCCCTAACTGAATCTAAAATATAGGCACCAGATTGGATGTTAAACTCCTTTACACTTTTGTAAGTCCTTAAAACATATTTTTCATATTGGTGGTGGTTGTCTAATAGCCTTATATTTGCATGTTGAGGCACAGTCATGTCTTGAATTAAGTGTAGTGTGGCTCCAAAGTAAAACATGGCCTTCTTATATTTTTCCATGCTCCAATATTTTAAGGCCCTTTCATGATAGTCTAAGGCCAAATCCATGGCATTTTTCCTTCCAAAAAGTCTCCTTCTTTTAACAGGATGGTAAAAGTGGTTTGAGCTTTTAAAATCCTGATCTGCCCATACTACTCCCTTATTTAAGTTGCTTATATAGGTGCTGAATAGATTAAATTCCTCAATATATCCATCATTTAAAAGGATCTTTAAGGCCTTATTATTTAAGTATACATGGACTAGGCATTCAGTTTTTTTAAGGGATTTTTTTATGGGACTTATGAGGCTTAATATTTTAGTTAATAAATAACCATAAGTAGATTCTATTCGTCCTATCTTAATCACCCTATACTAAATAATTTTATTATGTATTATCTGTAGTTTTGAGAAAAATATTTGCCTTGTATTTCACAAATAAATGCTATATTTATCCATAATTTTCAAAAACATTGTTTATACACTTCTAATAAAATATAATATTTATAAAGGCTGTACTTATATTAAACAAAGGGGGATAAGGCTGGGCAAGATAAATAACAAAAGTAAATATATCTTTTTAATTCTTATTTTTGCAGTTGGTCTTATATTTATTTCAACCACCGTATGCTTTGCTTCTACTAATGTGAGGATAGTGGTAGATGGGGAGGAATTGAAAACCAACCCAAAACCATTTATTGAAAATGGCAGAACTTTGGTACCCATTCGTTTTATTTCTGAAAAATTAGGGGCAGAGGTAGAGTGGGATGGCGAAGAAAGGCTGGTTACCATAAGAAGGGGAAATAATAAGGTTATTTTAAGAATAGATAGCCATTTAGTTATATATGATAGGGGAGAGAGAATATATGGCTTATCAGATGTGGCACCTAAAATAGTAGAAAACAGGACCTTTGTCCCCTTAAGATTGGTTAGCAATGCCTTGGGAGTAGGCATTGAGTGGCACCAGCTAACCAGGACTGCCTATGTAAATTCCAATGAAAGTTCGGAAATAAGCCCATTTTTTGATGTTAAATTATTGCTTGAAAAGGGTGAAAGGATAGCTGGAAAAACCAAGCTTAAGGTTGAGCTTGCAGAAGATTATTTAAAAGATGGACAGGTTATAAAATATGTGCTTTTATCCCCTGAGACTGCAAAAGGATTTGTAGTTGCCATGGGAGAGGAGCTGGATAAAGAATATACCTATCTACCTGATATAAAGGATAAGGGCCATAAGGCTTTGGCAGCCTTGATTTATGATGAAGAAGGAAACTTTCTAGCAGGAGATGTAGTGGGAGTTAATGTAGATGTAGATCCTAGGGTTAAAATTATGGGTATTAATGAAGGGGATATATTGGATACCTTATCTCTAGGTGTAGATATTAATTTTGTAGCAACTAGGGTAGAATATGAAATAAAAAACATAGATAAAGGAACAAGTACCATAGTAGGGAAAGAAGCACCCCAGGACCCTTATGGAATTTATACATGGAAGCCAAAGGTAGAGGAAAGTGGTAATTATTCTATAAAAGCCATTGTGTATGACACAGAGGGCAAGGGCCATGAAAGTGAAAGGGTTAATGTAAAAATTCAAGTGGAACCAGAAATTGCTTTAACAGGACTTTCTAAGGGACAAACTATATCTAGACCTGTTAATCTCTTGGCTTCAAGGAATTTTGATGTAAAAAACACCAGGTATATATTGATAGATTTAGCTACTGGTAAAGAAATCATCATAGATGAAAGGCCCTATGGAGGATATACTTGGTTTCCAGGACCTGAATTGGAAGGAAAGTGGGCAGTTTTGGTGGAAGTAGAAGATCCAAGGGGCCTTGTGTTTAGAAGCCAGCCTGTTGAAATTAATATAAAGGGAGAAGCTATTTTACTTCTTGATGGAATAGGACCAAATGAGGTTATAAGACAAGCTAAAAATATTAGGGTAAGGAGTAATGTGGAACTTGATAGTGTAAGATATATTGTTAAAAAATCCACTGGAGAAGAAAGGATTATAGAAAGCAGCTTAGCTCCTTCCTTTGAAGAAATATTTAAGCCTAATAATCAGGATGATGGATATTGGACTATAAAGGCTGTAGGCAGATATAAGGGAAGGGAGATAGAAAGTGAAGAAATACCCTTTAGGATTTATCTAGGACCAACTTATGGCCCTATATCCATAGTCAATAAGGATAACTATATAAATGAATTTATAGAGCTGGCTTCAAAATTAGCTTTAGATTCATGGGAAAGGACAGGTATGGCAGCCTCCTTGCAGGTAGCCCAATCTATCCTCGAGACTGGCTGGGGAAGGAATGTGCCAGTAGATAAGTATAGTGGCCAAGTATCCTACAACCTATTTGGAATTAAAGGCAAAGGACCTAAAGGATCTGTAATCATTAATACCAGGGAAGTATATAATGGTATTTCCTATTATATAGATGCAGAATTTAAAGCATATAATAATATTGAAGAAAGCTGGGCATACCATAAAAAACTATTAATTGAGTCCAGTAGATATGAACCTTTTAGGCAGGTAATGTATGACAGCATTCGAGGAGCTTGGGCCTTAAAGCGTTCAGGATATGCCACTGACCCAGAATATGCCACTAAACTAATAAGGATTATAGATCAATATAATTTAAAAAGCCTTGACCTTGTAGGCATTTAAGTAATTTCTTTTTACTTTTTTACAAAAATTTATAAAAAAACCTATTAAGATTTGAAAAATATGATAAACTTAAGTAGTAAACTTCATAATATTAGGAGGAGAAGGACTTGGATTTAAAAGCAAAAATAAGAGTAATAGAAGATTTTCCAGAAAAAGGTATTAGTTTCAAGGATATAACTCCACTTATTAAGGATAAGGAAGCTTTTGGCATAGCAGTTTCTAAAATAGTTGATGATTTAAAAGATAAAAACATAGATTATATTGCAGGGCCGGAAGCTAGAGGTTTCTTGTTTGGTGCAACTGTTGCTTATGCCTTAGGAGTAGGTTTTATACCTGTTAGAAAGCCTGGTAAGTTACCTGCAGAGACCATTAGTTATGAATATGAGCTAGAATATGGAAGCAATACATTGGAAATACACAAGGATGCCATTGAAAAGGGTAAAAGGATTGCTATTGTAGATGATCTTTTAGCCACAGGTGGAACTATGCTGGCAGTTGCTAAGCTGATAGAGTCCATTGGTGGAGAAGTTGTGGCCATGGAATTTTTAATAGAATTAGAAAATTTAAAGGGTAGGGAAAAACTATCAGATTACTATGTAAATTCCTTAATTAAGTTTGAAAGATAAAGAGGATGGCTAACCATCCTCTTTACTTTAATTTTTTTGCCCATTGAATTATTTCCTTGGCAGTTTTAGCGGGATTTTCATTTTTGAAAATTCCTTGATAGTTTTTCTTCTTATACCCATATAGTGGATCATAATATTTAACCATAAGATCTTCTATAACCTTTTTGTATTCACCTTCCTTTATTAACTTTTCATATTCATTAATATTTTTATCACCAATATATTTTCTAAGCCTTTCTAAAGCCAATATAAGCTCTCCATCAGTATCTTTTACATAATCCCTGTAAATGTTGTTGACTCTACTTTCAAGGCTCGCATCTATTCTTATATGGATTCCTTCCCTCATGGCTTGGAATATATAGTCGGGTATGTAAACTCTTCCTATTCTTCTGCTTTCCCCTTCTGTAAATACTAGATTAGTTTTTCTATTTCTCAATGATTCATATATTAAGCTTTCAAACATCTTTTGACTATTTTGCTGGCCAAGCCCAACACTTCCGAAGAAAGAACCTCTATGGTTTGCACAAGCTTCCAAATCAAGTACATCCATTCCTTCTTCTTTGAGGAATTTTAGTACTTCTGTTTTGCCTACTCCAGTATTGCCATATAAGACCACAAATTTTATTCCTTTAACTGTTTCAGGAAGTGCCTTAATAATATATTTTCTATACTTTTTATATCCACCAGAAAGCTTTAGGGCATGTATTCCAAGGCTACTTAGAAGTGCTACTAAGGGCCTGCTCCTAAATCCTCCCCTTGCACAAAAGAATATTAGGTTTTTATATTCCTTGCTTAATTCAACAACCTTATTGTATATATGTGGAAGTTTCCTTGATACTATTTCCATTCCTAATTTTATGGCCCTTTCAGGATTTTCTTGAACATAGGCTGTACCAACTATCTTTCTTTCTTCATCGTCTAAAATGGGAATATTAATTGAATTTGGTATTGTATATAGCTTATACTCACTAGGGCTTCTAACGTCTATGAGACAATAGCTTCCATCTATGTTATTTTTATCAATGTCTTCATATTCTATTGTATTGTACATCTAGATACCTTCTTTTCATCAATATAGTGTATTAAACGTATATATTATACAACAATTGTCCAAAAAGATTCAATAAAAAGGCTCTAATATAAGAGCCTTTTACTAGTAAAATTATTTACATATTTTGCCATGAACCATCTTCAGTGCAAATTAATTTAGAACCATCTTCCCTTTCTATTATTGAACCAACTGCATGTCTTTTTCCTGCATAAACACAAAAAGGATCTTTACCTGCATTTCCAACAAAGTTTTTAGAGGAAGATACTATATTGTTTGGGGCCGATATATGGTTAATAGTTAATTTATCTTTTTTCTTATGACTTTTCATTGTGTGAACCTCCCACGACTAAAGTCGTAGGCTTCTAACCTCACGATTAGAATTTCCTGTTTCTTAAGTCTTACAACCTACTATCTCCACAGGCGTAAATTCGGATAGTCCCTACCCTACTATCTATTAAGCCACTAACTCACGACTGAAGTCACGAGTGTGCGTGGCATGAGTATCAATCCTTTCAAAGAGGGTTCCATATTATTATTCCATTTAAGTTTATATAATATTAAAAATCTTCTTTTAGCAATTTTTCAATAGTATTTACATCATCTGTAAAACTTAAGGGTTTAACAGCAGGTCCTTCTATTATTTCACCTGTATAAGTAAATCTTGAACCATGGCAAGGACAATCCCAAGATTTTTCAGCAGAATTCCAATTAAGTTTACAGCCCATATGGGTGCAGGTTGTATTTACTAAATGGATTTTACCTCCCTTATCTTTATATGCACCTACCCTTTCTCCTTGAATTTTAACCACCTTAGCTTCTCCAGGTTTTAGATGAATTTCCTTTGGTAAAGGAGAAATTTTTCCATCAATTAAATGTTCTGCTACCTTTAAATTTTCCACTATGAAATTCTTTGCCCCTTGAATTATATTCTTCCTTGATGGGCTATAGACTTCTTGCCATGGACTTTCTCCCTTAACTATTAGATCTTTTATTATCATGGCAGAAACCATGCTATTAGTCATACCCCACTTTTGAAAGCCTGTAGCTATATATAGATTTGGGGTGTTAGAAGTAAAATATCCTATATATGGAATGCCATCGGGAGTATCATAATCCTGTGTAGACCACCTATAAGGAATATCATTAATAGTAAATATTTGTTGTGCAAACACCTCCAGCTCTTCATAGTGAATATTAGTATCTGGACTTTGGCCAGTAGTATGGTTTGAACCTACCACCAATATAAGTTCACCATCTGGGGTTTTTTGCTGTCTAAGGGATCTAGTTGGATTTTCAGCATTTATGTACATTCCACCAGGATATTT
>JAAYFE010000201.1 GCA_012728365.1 Tissierellia bacterium | reverse complement strand
CTATAAGAGAATAAATAAAAAGCCAACAAAGACCAACGATGTTGAGCTACAAAAAAGTAATATTGTCATGATTGGGCCAACTGGTTCAGGTAAGACCTTGTTAGCTCAAACCCTAGCTAAAATACTGGATGTACCATTTGCAATAGCAGATGCTACTTCATTAACAGAAGCTGGATATGTCGGTGAAGATGTTGAAAACATAATTTTGAAATTAATCCAAGCAGCAGATTACGATATTGAGAGAGCAGAAAAGGGTATCGTTTATATAGATGAAATAGATAAAATTGCTAGAAAATCAGAAAATCCATCAATTACAAGGGATGTAAGTGGAGAGGGTGTTCAACAAGCCTTACTAAAGATAATAGAAGGAACAGTGGCCAATGTACCACCACAAGGTGGAAGAAAACATCCACACCAAGAATTCATCCAAGTAGACACAACCAACATTTTATTTATAGTTGGTGGTGCCTTTGATGGAATTGACAAAATAATACAAAATAGAATTGAAACTAAATCCATGGGATTTGGTGCTGATATAAAGAGCAAGAATAAAAAATCTACAGGGGAACTATTAAAACATATACAACCAGAAGATCTGTTGAAATATGGTTTAATACCTGAATTTGTAGGAAGGCTTCCTGTTATTGTTACTTTGGAAGAGTTAGATGAGGATGCTTTAGTAGACATACTAGTAGAACCAAAGAATTCCCTTGTAAAGCAGTACAAAGAGTTATTTAGAATGGACGATGTAGAATTAGAATTTGAAAAAGAAGCATTAAGGGCTATAGCTAGAAAGGCTATAGAAAGAAAGACTGGTGCAAGAGGTTTACGCAGCATACTTGAGGAAGTTTTATTGGATATAATGTATGAAATACCTTCAAGGGAAGATATTAAAAAATGCCTCATTACAAAAGAAACCATAGAATCCAATGGAGAACCTACATTAGTACTTTCTGATAGAAAATCTAAAAAAAGAGCTAGCAAAGAAGGTAACAAGGAATCAGTATCATAAATAAAAGGCTCACTAGTTGGTGAGTCTTTTTTCATAATGAAAAAGGGAGTGAGAACATGCACAAGGAACCATATACTGTTGTAAGAAAAACAATACCTCTTATATCCTTAAGAGGCATGTCGGTATTTCCATACATGGTTATACACTTTGATGTAGGTAGAGAAAAATCCATTAATGCATTAGAAAAAGCTATGGTAAATGAATCTTTAATTTTCTTGTGCACTCAGAAAGATGCTAAGATAGATGATCCTACAGTTGAAGAATTTTATCATATTGGTACCGTCTGTAAAATTAGACAGATGTTAAGATTACCAGGAGGAAGCATTAGGGTATTAGTAGAAGGTTTAAATAGAGGAAAAATTGTCAATATGACAAGGGAAGATGATTATTTTGAAGCTGAAATAGATGAGTATACCTATGATGCAGAAAAAATTGTTGTTGACAAAGAAATGACAGCTATTATGAGATTAGTAGTAGAGGATTTTGAAGAGTACCTAAGGTTAAATAGCAGAATATCCTCAGATGCCCTATTAACAGTTATGGATATTGATGACCCAAGTAGGCTAGCAGACATTGTGGCCTCATATATAAGTATTAATATAGAAACCCACCAAAAAATATTAGAAACCTTTGATTTTTATGAAAGATTGGAAGTTTTACATAAAATTTTAGTGGAAGAAATAGAAATACTAAAGATAGAGGAAAAAATAAATCAAAGGGTAAGGACCCAAATTTCTAAATTGCAAAAAGAGTACTTCTTAAAAGAACAGCTAAGGGCCATACAGAGGGAATTAGGAGAAGATGATGATATAGATAGTGAAGTAGAAGAATATAAAGCAAAGATTGAAAAAGCAAATATGTCTAAGGAGGCTAAGGAGAAGGCCCTAAAGGAAGTTGAAAGATTAAATAGGATGAGTCCCCATTCAGCAGAAACTGCTGTTATAAGAACATATCTTGACTGGTTAGTGGATCTTCCCTGGGACAAGGAAACTAAGGATAAGGTAGATATAAAGGTGGCTAGGGATATATTAAATAGAGACCATTATGGCTTGGAGGATGTTAAAGAAAGGATACTAGAGTTTTTAGCTATTAGAAAGCTAACTAAAAACATAAAGGGACCTATTTTGTGTTTAGTTGGGCCACCAGGGGTGGGGAAAACTTCCATTGCAAGAAGTATTGCTGAAGCCTTAAATAGAAAGTTTGT
>JAAYFE010000200.1 GCA_012728365.1 Tissierellia bacterium | reverse complement strand
GTCGGTGCCAATAGATCAGCTATTGAGATTATTGGTAATAACACTGATCTTTATGTACAGGCATATTTTGAATATGATGCTAGAAAGTCAGGTGGCTTGACCATATCCCATCTTAGATTTGGAGAAACACCTATAAGGAAACCTTATACAGTAAATAAGGCAGACTTTATTGCTTGCCATAACCAGTCCTATGTAAGTAAATATGACTTGTTAGCAGGAATTAAAAAAGGTGGCAAGTTCTTATTAAACTGCACTTGGAATGAAGAGGAATTAGAAGATCACCTGCCAGCTTCATTAAAGAGGGCTATAGCCAATAATGATGTTGAATTTTATACAATAAATGCAGTGGATATTGCTAAAGAAATAGGTCTTGGTGGCCGTATAAATATGATAATGCAAGCTGCCTTCTTTAAGCTTACTGAAATAATACCTGCTGAAATGGCTTCCAAATATTTAAAGGAAGCAGTAATAGAGTCCTATGGTCATAAGGGACAAGATATAGTAGATATGAACTGTTTGGCTATAGATAAGGGCTTTAATAGCATAAAGAAGATAGATGTACCAGAGTCTTGGAAAGGAGCAGAAGATTCTGTACCTGAGAAAAAAGAAGATGTACCTGAGTTTATAGAAAAGGTCATATTTACAATGAATCGCCAAGAGGGAGATAAGTTGCCTGTAAGTGCATTTGTGGGACGTGAGGATGGTTCCTTCCCATTGGGAGCAACAGCCTATGAAAAGAGAGAAATTGCCATTGAAGTTCCTTACTGGGATCCAGAAAAATGTATCCAATGCAATCAATGTTCCTTTGTATGTCCCCATGCTGTTATTAGACCAATCCTCCTAACTGAGGAAGAGCTGGAAAATGCACCGGAAGGATTTGTAAGTAAACCAGCAAATGGTCTTAAGGGCTATAAGTATCACTTGGCAATATCAGCCCAGGATTGTACAGGATGTGGCAGCTGCGTAAGTGTATGTCCTGCAAAGGAAAAAGCAATAAAAATGAAACCACTGGAAAAGAATAGGGAGCAATTTATCAAAAATTGGGACTATGTAAAGAATATACCTACAAAAGAATTGCCCAATAAACAAGTGAGGACTGTCAGAGGTAGCCAATTCTGCAAACCTTTACTGGAGTTTTCTGGAGCCTGTGCTGGCTGTGGTGAAACACCATATGCCAAACTAGTTACCCAATTATTTGGTGACAGAATGATGATTTCCAATGCTGCTGGCTGTTCCACAGTATGGGGTGGTTCTCCATCAGTGTCATATACAACTAATGAGAAGGGCCATGGCCCTGCTTGGGGCTTCTCCTTATTTGAAGACAATGCAGAGTATGGATTTGGTATGTATTTAGGAGTTAAAAAAATAAGGGAATCCATTAAAAAGAAAGCTTTGGAAGCCATTGAAAGGGGAGTAAGTCCTAGAGTCAAGGAAGCTTTAGAAGAATGGATTGAAGGATTTGACAAGGCTGAAGGTACCAGGGAAAGGGCAGATAAGCTGACAAAAGTACTAGAAGAAGAAAAAGGGGATAATGAGTTATTAAATACAATTTATGATAATAGGGATTACTTTATTAAGAGGTCCCATTGGATATTCGGAGGAGATGGCTGGGCCTATTATATTGGATATGGTGGCTTGGATCATGTTTTAGCCTCAGGTGAAGATATTAATGTATTAGTATTTGATACAGAGGTATATTCAAATACTGGTGGACAATCATCCAAGGCTACTCCTACAGCTGCTATTGCAGAGTTTGCTTCCAGTGGAAAGACAACTAGAAAGAAGGATCTAGGCTTAATGGCCATGAGCTATGGATATGTATATGTAGCACAGGTGGCAATGGGAGCAGATATGAATCAAACCCTTAAGGCAATAATGGAAGCAGAAAGCTATCCAGGACCTTCACTAATAATAGCATATTGTCCATGTGTAAATCATGGAATAAAGGCTGGAATGGGTAAATCTCAAATTCAGGCTAAAAATGCTGTAGAAGCAGGATATTGGACACTTTACCGCTACAATCCACAACTAGAAAAAGAAGGCAAGAATCCATTCATATTGGATTCCAAGGAACCAACTAAGAGCTTTAGAGACTTCTTGTTAAGTGAAGTTAGATATGCATCACTATATAATAAATTCCCTCATGAAGCAGAGGAACTATTCAAAAAAGCTGAAGCTGATGCCAGATATAGGTATGAAAAATATCTGGAGATGGCTAGGAGGGAAGGTTCAACATTAGTAACTTCTGAAAGTTAATAGTTATGATATATAGGAATCTCTTAATTTGAAATTCCTATTTTTTATTTAATGGTATTATATTCTGTGAACCTTTTTAAGTATATAATACTCTTATATATGAGGGCCCTAGAAAGAGGTGAGAATCTTGGATGCAAAGTTACTAATCAAGCAGGCCAAAAGAGGGGATAAGGAAGCTCTATTAAAGTTGATTATGGATAAAAAGGATGAATACTATAAGTTGGCCTATGTTTACTTGAAAAATAGAGAGGATTCCTTAGATGCCCTGCAGGATATGATAATAATCCTATATGAAAATATACATAAGCTAAAAAAAGAAGAGGCCTTCTATAGCTGGAGCAAGACCATACTGGTAAATTGTTGTAAAAAGATATTAAAGGTAAGCAATAAAACTATTTCCTTTGAAAAAATAGATCTCCATGGGGACCATGGAGACTATGAAGAAAAGGAAGCTCAGATAGTACTGGATGTGTATTTATCAAAACTAAGTCCCATATATGCTGAGGCAATTAAGCTTAAATACCTATTGGACCTGGACTATAAAACTATCAGTGATATTCTACAAATTCCAGAAGGAACTGTAAAGTCCAGAATAAGCAAGGGAATGAAAAAGTTAAAGGAAGAGGTAGGAGGTGAAAACTAGATGCAAGATATTGAAAAACTTCTAAAGTCATACAAGGATGAGCTAGATAAAATGGAGACACCAGAGGATATGGAAATAAGGCTTAGAAAATCCTTAGATGGGCTTCCTAATAAAAGGAGGGTAAGGACCCTAAAAAGGCTTGCAGTATTTATAGTAGTTTTATTCCTCATAGGGTATAACTTTGATGCCCTAGCCTATTATGGAAGGAAGTTTATGGGATATGAAAACATCATGAATGGCACCCTAAAGGAGCTGGATGAGTTGGGGGAAGGTCAAGCTATTAATAAGTCCTATGAGTTCAAAAATGGAGTAAAAATTACCCTAGATGGCATAATGCTAGATGACAACAATTTAATTGCCTTTTATACCATATATGCCCCTGAGGGAAATGTAGATGAAGTATATATGAACTTAACAATGAAACTGGAAGGATTATTTAATCATAACTATCCTTATTCAGGCC
>JAAYFE010000199.1 GCA_012728365.1 Tissierellia bacterium | reverse complement strand
CTACTCTAAGGACATGATAAAGGATATAGAGAAACATTTATTGAAAGATAGAAAATCTGTAAATTCATTAATAGGCAAATTACCTGTTTGCTATATAGAGGAGGAAGAGGCAAGAAGGTTTAGCCCCAACTGGGACATGTTTTTAAATTTAAATACTAAAGAAGAATTAAATGACTATTTAAGATCCATAAATAGTCAGGATTGAGGTAGATATCATGAAGGATGAAACTAAAAGGGTAGACATAATAAGGGTAAATAGGGAGCAAGTTACAGAGGAAGAGGATATAGTTGTAGTAGAGTATCCCTTTACCATATTTATAAATGATAGGGAAATTATTACCCTCCTTTGCAGTCCAGATTCCCTGAAGGAATTAGTAGTAGGTTTCCTTTATTCTGAAGGCTTTATATCTAAGCTTTCAGATATAGATAAAATTACAATAGATAATGATAAAGGCATAGCCTATGTTAAGGTAAATAACATAAATGAATTTAATGAAAAATTTAGGGGCAAGAGGACTATTACATCAGGCTGTGGAAAGGGAAGCCTCTTTTACAATGTACTTGATTCCTTTAGGTCTAAAAAAATAGAAAAGCCTTTACCAATAAAAGCTGACAATATTAAACACTTAATGAGATTATTCAACAAGAGGTCAGAATTATTTTTAAATACAGGTGGAGTTCATAGCTGTGCCATGTGTGACACCAATAATATAATTTTATTTAAAGAGGACATTGGAAGGCACAATGCCCTGGATAAAATATTTGGTCATGCCTTATTGGAAGGAATTGATACTAGGGACAAGATCATATTAACCAGTGGAAGAATATCCTCTGAGATTCTAATAAAAACTGCTAAAAGGCAGGTTCCATTAATCATTTCTCGTTCCGCACCTACCAGCTTAGCAGTGGACATGGCAAAAAAACTAGGTATTACCCTTGTTGGATTTGCAAGGGGAGAAAAGATGAATATATATAACAATTTTCCGAGCATAATTTTCTAAGGCTTTAGCTATGAAAATTATGCCGTAGGTTTAAGGAGAAATCCTTATGCCTCCCGTGTTTGGAAAGGAAAATTAAGTCTATGACAGTCCTTTCCAGGACTGTTTTTTATTTGATAGAAAAAAGGAGGATTTACATGAAAAAATTTATAGCATTAACCTTAAGCCTTATACTTGCACTTACACTATTGGTAGGTTGTGGACAGGGAAATGAAAGCCAGGATCTAGAGGAAGCTGAAGAAAATGTAGTTGAAAAAGAAGAGGAAAGTAATGAAACTTCAGGTGAAAGAATTATACTGGCAACAACTACTAGTACTCAAGATAGTGGATTGCTAGATTACTTACTGCCAGTATTTGAAGAGAAATATGGAATTACTGTGGATGTTGTAGCTGTAGGAACTGGAAAAGCCCTAGAAATGGGAAGAAATGGTGAAGCAGATATCCTTTTAGTCCATGCTAAGGCCTCTGAAGAAGAGTTTGTAGCTGAAGGCCATGGACTTGAAAGAAGGGATGTTATGTACAATGACTTTGTACTAGTAGGACCAGCAGAGGATTCCTTGGCCTTAAAGGAAAATTATCCAAATAATATACTAGGAGCTCTAGCTGCCATATCAGAAAATCAAGCTACTTTTGTATCAAGGGGAGATGATTCAGGAACCCATAAGAAGGAACTTTCCATATGGGAAGAAGCTGGAATTGAGCCAGCAGGAGATTGGTATCTTGAAGCAGGTGCAGGCATGGGTGATGTATTAAAGATGGCTGATGAAATGCAAGGATATACCCTTACAGATAGGGCAACCTATTTAAATATGAGAGATGTACTGGAACTTGAAATAGTAGTTGAAGGAGACGAAAACCTATTTAACCAATATGGTATAATACCAGTTAATCCAGAGAAAAATGACCAAATAAATGCAGAAGGAGCCCAAAAGCTATTTGAATGGTTCCTTTCAGATGAAGCTCAAAACTTAATAGGAGAATATGGGGTAGAGGAATTTGGCCAACCCCTATTTACTCCAAATGCAAAATAAGTTGTAAGGAGCGACCTAAGTGTCGCTCCAATCTTTAATATTTTTAAGGTGGTGATTTTTATAGATTATATAGCCCAAGGATTTAAAGAAGCCATAAACTTATTAATATCTTTTGACAAGGAAATATATGAAATTATATTTTTATCCTTATTTGTATCCACATCAGCAACTATAATAGCCTCCTTAATATTTATCCCCCTTGGAATCCATTTAGGTATTAAGGATTTTAGAGGGAAAAGGGTTCTTTCTAGAATACTATATACCCTTATGAGTACTCCTTCAGTAGTAGTTGGACTTTTAGTTGCAATACTCCTTTCAAGAAGGGGACCTTTTGGCTATCTTGACCTAATGTATACACCTAAGGCCATGATAATAGCCCAGACCCTACTGGTAAGTCCTTTAATATTAGGCCTTACTTATAGCCTGAGCAAAAACAGGGGCAAGGAAATACAAAAAATAGGCATAACCCTAGGAGCCAGTAAACTTGATATAATTATTTTAGTCACGAGGGAGCTTAAAATAGATTTAATTGTAAATATAGTAACTGCTTTTTCCAGGGCCATATCAGAGGTA
Source organism: Tissierellia bacterium (assembly GCA_012728365.1). Lineage (GTDB taxonomy): Bacteria > Bacillota > Clostridia > Tissierellales > Tepidimicrobiaceae > JAAYFE01. The sequence goes on along the minus strand of JAAYFE010000199.1, from coordinate 930 downwards.
GGAGCTGTCATGATTGTAGGTGGCAATATAAAAAATAAAACTAGGGTTATAACCACCGCCATATCTATGATGAATTCCATGGGTGAATATCCCATGGCCATTGCCTTAGGATTAGTACTATTAATAATATCCTTTGGTATAAACAGTTTAATATATAGCTATAGTGGAGAGGATTAGTATGGAGATAACTATATCAGCCTTAAAAAAATACTATGGAGATAAAAAAATATTAGATATAGATGGTCTATCTATAGAAAAAGGTAAAATCACAGGCCTAATAGGCCCAAATGGTTCAGGAAAAACTACCCTTTTAAGGATTATTTCAGGATTAGATATGGACTATGCTGGAACTATAAAGTATGATGGCAGTTTGTTAGATGAGGGTATATATAAAAAAATGACCCTAGTGACCCAAAAACCTTATTTTTTTAAAAGGAAGGTATATGAAAATATTGAGCATCCTTTAAAGGTGAGAAAGGTTAATAAGGCAGTTCGTAAAAAGAAGGTAGAAGAGATAATGTATAGGTTTGAAATTCAAGATCTTAGAAATAAAAAGGGGCACCTTCTTTCTGGAGGGGAATCCCAAAAGGTAAGCTTAGCCAGGGCCTTAATATTTGAGCCAGAGCTTTTATTGCTAGATGAACCTACTTCAAATATAGATCCGGTATCAATAAAGATTATGGAAAGGGAAATACTTAATTTTAACAGAGAAACCAAGGGTACTGTACTTATAGTTACCCATAATATAGAGCAGGCAGAAAGATTATGCCATAAAATTATCCCCTTAGACGGTGGGAAGGTGGTGGAATAAATGGAGTTTTTTAATGTAGTATCTATAAAGGAAGCAGGCCATAAGATTTTAGATAATTTTAAAGGTTATGAGTTTGGGCTGGAAGAAGTGTCAATATTAGAAGCAACAGATAGGATTTT
>JAAYFE010000198.1 GCA_012728365.1 Tissierellia bacterium | reverse complement strand
GTTACAGGGCACCGCTACCTCCCCATCTAGCACGGAAAAATTATAATGGCGGAGAGAGAGGGATTCGAACCCTCGATACCCCTTTGGGGGTATACACGATTTCCAGTCGTGCGCCTTCGACCAGCTCAGCCATCTCTCCGCATTTATTTCCTATAAATATTTAATTATCTTTGCAAGTTTATATTATACTTTAATTTTATCAAGTTGTCAACAGCTAATTAAAGTAACATATTTTGGTTGCTATTTTACAGCTTTAAACGTTATAATATCATATAAGATAGGCTTTGTAAACTTACAAGTTAAGGAGGGATTAAATGGCTACACCTCATATTACGGCAAAAAAAGGAGATATTGCGGAAACCATTCTTTTACCAGGAGATCCATTGAGGGCTAAATTTATAGCGGAAAACTTTTTGGATAACCCTGTACAGTTTAATGCTGTCAGGAATATGCTAGGCTTTACTGGCACCTACAAGGGCAAGCCTGTATCTGTAATGGGTACTGGAATGGGTATGCCATCTATGGGAATATACTCCTATGAGCTTATACACTTCTATGGGGTAAAAAATTTAATAAGGGTAGGTTCCTGTGGTGCTTATAGTGATAAGCTGGATCTTTATGATATCATATTGGCCATGGGAGCCTGTACGGACTCAAACTATGCTAAGCAATATGAACTTCCTGGCACCTATTCTGCCATAGCTTCCTGGGATTTGCTTTACAAGGCTAAACAGGTGGCAGATGAAAAAAATATAGATGTGGTAGTAGGAAATATTCTTTCCAGTGATCTATTCTATACACCCCAAGAGGATGTGCACAAAAAATGGGCTAGCATGAATGTAATGGCTGTAGAAATGGAAGCCTATGCCCTATATTGCAATGCAGCTTATGCAGGAGTAAATGCCCTAGCCATACTTACTGTATCAGATTCTTTAGTTACAGGTAAAAAGGCGACACCAGAAGAAAGGGAAAAGAAGTTTACACAGATGATGGAAATAGCATTAGAATTAGCATAAGGCTGGATAAACCAGCCTTTTTTAAAATTCATAGCTTTCATTTACAGCCAGTATTACAGTTTCACTGGCCTTATTTTTTTCTTTAAACTCTTCTGGATCTGCCTTTATAACAGGGAAGGTGTCATAGTGCATTGGAATGGCAACCTTTGGTTTTATAAAGTCTACAGCCCTTACAGCATCATCTATGTCCATGGTAAAGTTGCCACCAATAGGCAGTAGTGCCACATCAATATTTTCAAATTCTAATAGCTTCATATCCATAGTAAGGCCTGTGTCTCCTGCATGATAAAGTTTTTTGCCATTAACTTCAATTACAAAGCCGCAGGGATTTCCTCCATCTACAGTTCCTTCCTCTGTGCTAATTCCAGAACCATGAAGGGCTGGTGTAAACTTTACAGTTCCAAAATCAAACTTATGCCTTCCCCCAATATGCATTGCATGGGTCTTTAGGCCTTCTTTAGATAGGTATTCACATATTTCAAAATTGGATATGACTAGTGCATTATTTGCTTTAGCCAATTCTATGGTATCACCTAAATGGTCACCATGGCCGTGGGATACAAAAATATGGGTTAGGCCCTTGATGCTGTTAACATCAGTTTTGGCTAAGGGATTGCCAGTGATAAAGGGATCAATTATGGCCTTAAAGTTCCCCTCTTCTACTATAAAAGCAGAATGACCTAAGTATGTAACCTTCATTATAAAACCTCCTTGTACAATTAATATTGAATAAATCAGTGAATGAATTCACTGCTTATCCTTCATTTTTTATATATAATCATTTAATCTTAATAAAAATCAATTTTCTTCTAAAACATCAAACATTTCCTTTGGCTCCTTAT
>JAAYFE010000197.1 GCA_012728365.1 Tissierellia bacterium | reverse complement strand
GTTATAGATGAAAGGTCAGAAATTGCTGGAATGTATAACGGTGTACCTCAGCATGATATTGGCCCAAGAACAGATGTATTGGATGGTTGCAATAAACAAGATGGTACTATGATGCTTTTGAGGGCCATGTCTCCAGAAATTATAGCCATGGATGAAATTGGTAGTATAGCTGACGTAGAAGCTATACACGAAATAATAAAGGCAGGGGTTAAAATAATAGCTACAGTTCATGGTAGCTCTGTGGAAGATCTTATGTCTAGACGAAGCTTGAGTATATTAATAAATGAAAGGATCTTTAAAAGATATATATTTTTAGATAATTCCTTAGGAGTAGGTACTGTGAAAAAAATAATAGATGGAGAGACATTTAATCCAGTTAATATGGAAAAGGGGTGATCTGATGATTGCCTTGAAACTTTTAGGAGGATTTTTGATTGTATTCTCATCTACTATGTTGGGTTTTTATTATGGAAATAGATATTCAAAGCGAATGGAAAACCTGCTTTTATTAGAACACTGTATAAAAATACTTGAAACTGAAATTGTTTATGGTGCCTGTCCTTTACCAGAGGCATTATCTAATGTATATAAAAAAGGAAATAAAAAAGTATCCTTTATATTTGAAAAAATAAGAACCCAACTTTTAATGGAAAAGGAGGGTGATGTCTTCAATAGTTTTTCAATTATAGCAGGAGAAATAAAAGAAAAATTAAATTTTAAGGATGAAGATATTGAACTCTTTTTATCTCTAGGGAGAGTATTAGGTTCATCAGATAGACAAGACCAAGAAAAAAACTTCAGAATTATATTAAACCAGATCCAGTTATTGCAAAAGGATGCTAAGAAAGAACGGGATAAAAATGAAAGGATGTATAAAAATTTAGGCATTTTAATGGGAATTGCCATTGTAATAATACTATTTTAGAGGAGAGGAACCTATGGATATAAGTTTAATATTTAAGATAGCAAGTATAGGTATATTACTAGGGATACTCAATATTATTTTAGATAAGGCTGATAAAAAGGAGTTTTCATATATAGTAACATTAGTAGGTGTCATTATTGTATTTGGAATGGTAATAAATCTTATTTCAAGGCTTTTTGATAATATCAGAGCCATATTCCACTTGTATTAAATAGGATGGGATATTATGGAAATAGTACAAATTGTAGGTATTGGAATCATATCGACTATATTGGTAGTTCTCCTTAAACAGTCAAATAGGTCAGAGTTTGCACTAATTGTTAGTGTAATTACAGGGCTAATTATATTTTCAATGGTAATTGACAAGATCAAATACATTATAGATACCTTAAGTAATTTATCTAGAAATGCTAATATGGAATTTACCTATTTTTCTACCATATTAAAGATAATAGGTATTGCATACATAGTAGAATTTGGAGCTCAAATATCAAGGGATGCAGGAGAAAATGCTATAGCTTCTAAAATTGAATTAGGTGGCAAGGTCATAATGATGGTGTTAGCCATGCCTATTATTTTAGCCTTATTGGATTTAATATTAAAAATACTCCCATAAAAGGTGGATAAGAATGATAATAAACAAGAGAACAATATGTTTTATAATCTTATTTTTATTAGTGTCATGTAGTTATGTATACTCCCAAAATTTTATGGATGAATTGGATACAGTGGAAGATAAGAATATAATAGAAGATTTTTATAGTAAGCAGTTAGATAACTTAAATATTAAGGAATTGGAGCTTGTATTAGAAGATCTAATAAGAACAAATGAAAAATATTTTCCAAAAATGAATTTTAAAGAATACGTGCTATCAATCATAGGTGGAGATGTTACCTTTGATATTAATAGTATGCTTAAAGGAATACTGAAAACTTTTATTACTGAAATTGTAGATAATATAGGTTTAGTAGCACAAATACTTATTATTGCAATTGCATGCTCAATTTTAATGAATCTACAAACAAGTTTTGAAAAAGATAATATAGCCCAATTAGGACAATATGCCTGTTATATTATACTATCTATGATGCTTATAAATAGTTTTGTTATGGCAATAGATTTAGCTAAGGACACGGTAATAAGGATGGTTAATTTTATGGAAGTATTATTACCTATATTATTAGCATTGCTAACTGCAGTAAGTGGCTTTGGTACAAGATTTCTTTTTCATCCAGTCATTATTGGGGTAGTGAATATCATTGGAAACATGATAAAAACTGTAGTTTTTCCTCTAATATTTTTTACTTTTATAGTAGGCATTATAAGCAATATCTCGCAAAAGACCCAATTTACAAAGCTTTCACAATTGTTGCGACAAATAGTTGTAGTTTTGTTAGGTGTATCTTTTACAATTTTCATTGCAATTATTACAATATATGGAATTGGCTCTAATGTAGATGGAATTACAATTAGGACTGCTAAATTTGCAGTAGATAATTTTATACCTATTATAGGAAAGTTCTTATCAGATGCAGTGGAAACGGTAGTAGGAGGTTCAGCCATACTAAAAAATGGACTAGGTATGGTAGGATTAATAGTATTATTTTTAATAATTCTCTTTCCTGCAATACAAATATTTGTTTTAATATTTATTTATAAGCTAATAGCAGCATTAGTTCAGCCTATTGTATCTGATAATATATTAGCCTGTTTAGATGGGGTTTCCAAGGATTTGACTATGGTATTAGTAGGTATAATTTCAGCAGCAACAATGTTTTTTATTACAATTACTGTAATAGTTGAAGCAGGAAATGCAGCACTGATGTTTAGGTAGGTGATGGTAATGGGTCTAATTAATTTTATAAGCCAATGGATCAAGACTGTAGTAATGATTTTCATAGTAATATCCATATTAGAAATTGTAATCCCAAATAGTAATTTAAAAAAGTATGTAAATATGTTTATAGGGTTTTTAATAATAATTGTTGTTGTTACACCCATAGTAAAATTACTAGATAGACATTATGATATAGAAAAGGAAATTTTTAGGAATATTGTTGAAGAAATAGAAATTCAAAATTATGATAATGAAAAAATTCTTTTAGTCCAGGAAAATCAAATTAAGGAACTTTATATTAATAAGATAAAAGCTGATGTTTCACAAATATTAAAAGAAGTAACAGACTATGATATTTCCACAATAAACATATCAATATATGAAGATGATATAAATTTTGGGAACATAAAGGATGTGGAAATAGTTTTAAAAGATAAAAAAAATGAGAATATAGAAGGGGATGATTCCATAAAAGTAATTAATATAGAAGAAATTTCTCTTAAAAACCAAGAGAAAAATGAAGACCTTAGTCTGACTGCTGAAAAAGAAAAAATTATTGAATATTTGCATGACAGATATAAGGTATCAAAAGATAATATAAAAGTTTTCATAAATACTATGGGAGAAGGTGAAAAAGGTGGAAAATCTAATTAATAAATTTAATGAATACTTAAAAAAAACCAACAATAATCAATTTATCAGGAATATTTTAATAGTATTTATAATAGGGATTATGATACTTATATTTGCAGATATAATGAATACTGGAAAAAACAAAAGGGTGGATATTAATGAAAATAAAAATGAAGAATCAGTCTATAGTGTGCCATCAGATTATAGTACTTATTTAGAAAGGAAACTAGAGGATATTCTTAGTCAACTTAAAGGAGTAGGAGAAGTTAAAGTAATGATTACACTAGAAGAAACAACAGAAATTGTGCCTGCCTTTAATACAACAAAAAACAACGAAACTACTAAAGAAACTGATTCTCAAGGGGGAACCAGGGAAATAATAAGAGAGGATATGACAATTCAATTAGTTACAGGAGAGGAGGGTTCTCCAATTGTACTAAAAGAGATAAAGCCTACAATTAAAGGAGTAATTGTAATTGCAGAAGGAGCTGAAGATTTGCATGTAAAAGAAATATTATATGAGGCTGTTAAAACTGCGTTGGGCATACCTGGAAACAGGGTTGAAGTATATTCCAGAAAATAGGAGGGGGATAATATGTTTACAATTAAAAAGCCTGCAATTATTATTGTATTGGTTCTTTTGCTGGTGTTGACAGGGTATATAAATCATAATTTAACTAAACAAGCATCTGCAAGGGTTTCAAGTGATTATCAAAACTATGAAGAAATGGAAATGGCAAAGGAAATTCAGTCAGATGAAAGTCTGGTTCCAGCTTTATCAGAAGATGAAGAAATTGATGATTTTGAGATATTAGATTCAGAGTCTGCAGATAGTTTAGATGATATTATAACAAAGGCTGAAGAGGAAATTTCACAGACTATAAGCAGTGAAGATAGATTAATATCTAAAAATTATTTTATAGAGCAAAGACTATCGAGAGATAAGTTGAGAGCTAGTTTAATTGATAGATTAAATGCAATTGTTAATAACGAAAACTCGAGCCAAGAAATGATAACTGAAGCCCAAAGAAAAATAATGGAAATTGGAAATTTATCAGAAAAAGAACTAACTATTGAAGGACTGATTAAAGCTAAAGGTTTTGAGGAAGCCTTAGTATTTTTGACAGCTAATGATGCAAAGATTGTTGTTGGAAAAGAAGAGTTAACAGAACAAGATGTGGTTAAAATATTGGAGATAGTATTAAGTGAAACAGATCTAGATGCAGAAAATGTAAATATTATGAAAAAAAATTAGAATAGTTTGTAAAAAAACTAAGGCTTTGATATAATACTTCTAAAAGATATACGATTTGGGAGGTGGCCAATTTGGCAGGAAATACAGGAGAAGATAGGTACAAATATGGTACAGTAAAGATAGCTAATGATGTTGTATCTATTATAGCGGGCTTAGCTGCAACAGAAGTAGAAGGTGTTTATGCAATGAGTGGCAGCAAAACTCGTGATTTTACTGAAATATTAGGAATGAAAAATTTATCTAAAGGTGTTAAAGTTGAAGTGGGAGAAAAGGAAGCTGCTATAGACTTGTTTATAATAGTTGAATATGGGACCAAAATAGCTGAAGTTGCTAAAAATGTTCAGGAAAATGTAAAAAGCAAAGTAGAAACTATGACAGGTTTAAATGTTGTAGAGGTTAATGTTAACATTCAAGGAGTTAATATGCCTAAAGAAGATCCTGTTGTTGAGGAAGAAGGAAGAGTTAAATAATATATTTACCCTCTGATAACAGAGGGTGTTTTAAGTTTAGCAGTAAATTTTATCTTGAAATATAGTTGGTAATAAAATAGTTAATGGGAAAAATATTAAAGAATTTCTTTCTAATATAATTGCCATAAGAAATAGATTTTGATATATTAAATGTACTAAAAACAATAAGGTTGGGAGGAAATAAATGGGTAGAAAGAGAGCAAGAGAATCTACAATGAAACTATTATATCAAATGGAATTGAATTCCGATTATTCTAACGATGTAAAGGAACTATTTTTAGAAAATAATAACTTTGATGATTTAGAAAGAGATTATATAGAAGATGCAACAAATACAATAGTAGAAAATTTACATAAAATAGATAATTATATAAAAGAACATGTTGAAGGATGGGATATAAGTCGATTAGCTAAAATAGATTTGTGTACATTAAGAATAGCCATTTATGAAATGCTTTATAGAGATGATATTCCAGTAGAGGTTTCCATAAATGAGGCTATTGAAATAGTAAAAAAATATAGCACAGATGAATCGGCAAAATTTGTTAATGGAGTCTTAGGAGGTTTTGTTAGAAGTAGGGGAAAATATGAGGAATAGATATTTTATGGGAATTGATACATCGAACTATACCACTTCCATAGCTTTGATAGATGATATGGATAATATAATTTTAGATTTAAGGAAGGTATTGAAAGTTGATAAGGGAAAAAAAGGCCTAAGGCAGCAGGAAGCTGTTTTTCAGCATGTAAATAATTTTCCTGAATTATTTAATAGTATAGGTGAGCAAATAGATTTTAATAATATATATACTGTATCTTGTAGCCATAAACCAAGAAATGTTAAAGAATCCTATATGCCCGTTTTTAGAGTTGGTAGAGGACAGGCTCTTATAATGTCTAAAGTTTTAAAGGCTAACTATTATGAATTTAGTCATCAAGAAGGTCATATTGCTGCTGGTATAATGTATAATGAATTAAAGGATAAAAGTGAGTTTTTAAGTCTTCATATTTCAGGAGGGACTACTGAGCTTTTATTGGTAAATAGGAAAAATAGTGACTTTAATATTGATATAATTGGTGGTACTTTAGATATAAGCATTGGTCAACTTATAGATAGAATTGGAGTAGAAATGGGCCTTAATTTTCCCTGCGGTAAAGAAATGGATGATATGTCTAAGAAGGGAAATGTATTGGAGCTAAAGATTCCAATCAGTATAAAAGATGATACATGGTTTAATTTATCTGGTTTGGAAAATTATTTTAAAAATCTTTTACATGATGACAAGTTAATTGCAGAGGATGTATTGGCTACCTTCTTTAATTCTATTAGTTTGTATTTAATAGAAATTATTGTCAAAGCTTCAAAAATATATGGAATAAATAGTATTTTAATTACTGGAGGAGTGGCTGCCAATAGTACCATTAGGAAACTTTTACAAAAAGAATTGAATAGGGTAAATATATCTGTTTATTTTCCCAAAATTGAATTATGTACTGATAATGCAATAGGGATAGCATATTTAGGAAAAGTAAAAGCATTTAGTAGGTGATAGTGTGACAAGTAAGCCTTTAAGTGTAAGTGAGGTAAATCAATATATTAAGAGACTTCTTTCTAGCGACTGGATATTATCCAATTTGAAGGTAGAAGGAGAAATTTCTAATTTTAAACCTCATTATAGTGGCCATATCTATTTTTCATTAAAGGATGAAAAGAGTAAAATTAAATGTGTTATGTTTAAGAGTTACAGCAGAAATTTAGATTTGACTCTGAAGGATGGAGACAAGGTTATAGTTACTGGATATATTTCTATATATGAAAAAGAAGGAAACTATCAACTTTATGCTACAAATATTGAAAAAAGTGGTATAGGAGAGCTGTATATATCCTTTGAAAAATTAAAAGCCAAACTCGAGGCCCAGGGGCTATTTGAACCAGCTAATAAAAAAGAATTACCAGCCTTTCCTAAGAAAATTGGTGTGGTTACTTCTTCTACAGGAGCAGCAGTTAGGGATATAATAACTGTAATAAAGAGGCGTTTTCCAATTGTTGATATACTAATTTATCCTGCCCTGGTACAAGGGGTATACGCTGCAGATTCTATTTGCGAAGGGCTGAATTACTTAGATAGTAGGGAAGATATTGATTTGATTATAGTGGGCAGGGGAGGAGGCTCTATTGAAGAGCTATTTTCCTTTAATGAAGAAAAAGTAGCCAGGACAATATTTGCTTTAAATAAGCCTGTAGTATCAGCTGTTGGTCATGAAACAGATTTTACCATTGCTGATTTTGTGGCTGATTTAAGAGCTCCTACTCCTTCAGCAGCTGCGGAAATGGTAACACCAGAAAGGGAAAAATTGTTAGAACAATTGGAGGAAAAACTAAATAAACTAATAAGTGCAATGGATTCTATAATATTGAACAAAAAATCTAAAATGGATTTTTTATATAATGATTTAAAGTATTATAGTCCATTAAATAGAGTAAGGGATATAATGCAACAACAGGATAATTTGTTTAAAAGGCTTATACTTGCTATTAAATATAGTCAAAAATCTAAAAGGGATAAAATTGACAAGCTATATAAGGTCCTTGGCTATCTTAACCCTTTGCACTCCATGGAGAGAGGATATGGTATTATGATGGATTTAGATGGAAATGTTATTACTTCTATAGATTTTTTGGGCATTGATGAGGAGTTTAATATAATGCTAAAAGATGGAATTATTAGAGCAAAGGTAGTTAATATTAAAAAAGGGGAGTTAAGCAATGAAAGAAATTAGCAAGATGACTTTTGAGGAAGCTGTTGAAGAACTAGAGAAAATTATAGAAGAGTTAGAAAATGAAAATTTACCTATAAAGGATTCATTGGAAAAATTTAAGAGAGGCATGGCCTTATATGAGTATTGCAATGATATTCTTAATAAGGTGGAAGGCGAGATCAAAATATTGCTTAAAGATGACCAAGGTACTTTGGCTGAAGAAGACTTTTTCATGGAGGTATGATTAATGGGGTTTCAGGATGAGATTAAATATACAAAAAGTTTAATTGATGAAGAACTAGGTAATTTATTTAAGGATAAAATAGGCTATCAGGACAGGATATTTGAAGCCATCAGATATAGCCTTCTTTCTGGCGGAAAAAGATTAAGACCAATATTAATGCTAAAAGTATGTGAAATTTTTAATGATAACTATTTAAAATTTATGCCCTATGCCTTAGCAATAGAAATGATACACACCTACTCTTTAATTCATGATGACCTACCTGCAATGGATGATGATGATTTTAGAAGAGGAAAGTTAACAAATCATAAAGTATATGGTGAAGCCATAGCAATATTATCTGGAGATGGCCTTTTAAATTTAGCCTTTGAAACTATGGTAGATTTTGCTTTAAATGATTCCAAAACTATTGAAGAATATAGAAGATATCTATGGGCTATTAATGAAATAGCTAAATTTTCTGGAGTGTTTGGCATGATTGGTGGACAGGTTGTTGATTTACTATCTAATGAAATTCCTATGAACGAAGAAGTATTGAAATTCATGTATGAGTGTAAAACAGCAGCTTTAATCCAAGCATGTACAGTAGCAGGAACTATATTAGGTGGAGGCAGTGAGTTAGATGTTGAAAGAATGAAAAAATTTGGCCTTTATTTAGGCCTAGCTTATCAAATAAGGGATGATATTTTAGATCTTGATAAAGATAAACAAATAGATAAGGTTACATATTTAACTTTTAATAGCTGTGATAAAGCAGAAGAAGAAGTAAATAGATTAAGTAGTAAAGCTTTGGAAATACTTAACTATTACGATAGCAACAGAGTGAAGTTTTTAAAAGCCTTAACTAATAAGTTAATTAATAGAAGCCAATAAATAAAGGCTGATAGCATTAGTCATCAGCCTTTATTTATTTGGTTAATATTGATAAAATAAGATTGAAAAAGGAAAACTAAAATAGTAAATTATAGGACTAGGAGAGATAAGATGGAAAAGAAAAGAGCTGATGTATTACTATATGAAAAAGGCCTAGTAGATTCCAGGGAGAAAGCTAAGAGAATAATAATGGAAGGTATAGTTTATGTTGGAAACAAAAGAATAGATAAGCCTGGTGAAAAGCTAGACCTAGATAGTGATATATATATATAAAGGATAATCCTATTATTTATGTTAGCAGGGGAGGCTTAAAGCTTGAGAAGGCAATAAAGGTATTTGACCTTAATTTAAAAGATAAAATAGCCATAGATATAGGTGCATCTACTGGGGGTTTTACAGATTGCATGCTTCAAAATGGTGTTAAAAAAGTATATGCTATTGATGTAGGATATGGGCAGCTTGATTGGAAAATTAGTCAGGATCCAAGGGTTGTTGTTATGGAAAGAACAAATATTAGAAATGTGACAGAAGATCATATAGGTGAAATTGTAGATTTTATATCTATAGATGTATCATTTATATCTTTAAAATTAGTTTTACCTGTAGCAAAGAAATTAATTGATAGGGAAAATGGTCTCATTATGGCGTTAATAAAACCCCAGTTTGAGGCAGGAAGAGAAAAAGTAGGGAAGAAAGGATTAGTAAGGGATAAAAAAGTTCATTTTGAAGTAATACAAGGAATTACTGAATTTTGTAAGGATGAAGGAATGAAGCTTATTAAGTTAGATTTTTCTCCCATAACAGGAAGTACAGGTAATATAGAATATTTATCACTTATTTCATTTAGGGAAGATGATGAAATAATAGATGAAAATATTATTGTTGAAATTATTAACAAAGCCCATGGTTCCTTATATTCTTAAAGGAGGATGAGATGAAAAAACATATTAGACAAAGGGTAATTTTGGATATAATTAATAATTATGAAGTAGAAACTCAGGAAGAACTACTACAATATCTTATAAATAGGGGAATAAATATTACCCAAGCTACAATATCTAGGGATATAAAGGAGCTTAAACTTATTAAGGTTCAAGGTACAGATGGAAAATACAAATATGCTACAATGGATAATAAAAGTAGAACTATAGATAAACGCTTATCTGAAATTTTAAAGTATTTTATTATAAGCATTGAGAAAGCGGGAAATATGATAGTTATTAATACCATATCTGATGCTGCAAAAATATGTGCAAAAGCAATTAAAAGCAATAATATTGAAGGAATTATAGGTATTATTGCAGGAGAAGATACAATTTTTGTTGCTATTAAGGATATTAATATGGTTAATTCAGTTTTGGAAGAGATAAAAAATCTTCTGAAATAAGGTGGGATAAAGGATGATAGTTGAGTTAAGTATTAAGGACTTTGCTATTATTGACAATATTAAAATAAATTTCCATAAGGGCTTCAATGTTTTAACAGGAGAAACTGGTGCAGGAAAATCTATTATTGTAGAAGGAATTAGCATGATATTAGGCCAAAGAGCCAGTAAGGAAATGGTTAGAACAGGCAAAGAAAAAGCACTACTAGAAGGGGTTTTTTACTTAGAAAATCCAAATAAGATAAATAGTATATTAGAAGAGTATGGGATAGATAGCGACACTAATAATTATCTTGTTATATCTAGAGAAATATATAGTAGTGGAAGAACTATTTCAAGAATTAATGGTAGAAATGTAACAGTAAATATGCTAAATAGAGTTACTTCAAATTTAGTAGAAATTCATGGGCAACACCAACATCAATCCTTATTAAAAGTCGAGAATCATATGAAAATTATTGATGCTTTTGGAGATTCTAACTTTAAAAAATTAATGAGTGAAGTAAAAGATATCTATGAAGAATTACAAAGAGAGAAGAAAAAATTAAAAGAATTGTCTTTAAATATAATGGAAAGGGAAAGAGAAATTGATTTACTTAAGTATCAATTAAATGAAATTGATTCTACAAATATAGACAAAATTGATGAAGATGAAATTATATCAGAATATAATAAGTTAAATAATATTAAAGAAATTGCATATAATTTAGGACAAGCATATAATATATTAAATAATGAAGATTTTGATAGCATGTCAATTATAAAAGGGATAAACAGATGCATAACAAGTTTAAATTCAATTGCCAATTATGATAATACCATAAAGGAGTTTAATAATTCACTAGAATCAATAAATTTTGAATTACAGGAATTATCTAGAAGTATTATAAATTATCTGGAAAATTTAGTTATTGATGAAGAAAGGCTAAAATACTTAGAAGAGCAAATAGATACTATAAACAGATTAAAAAAGAAATATGGTAATACCATCCAGGATATAATTAAATATAGAGATTCTATTGAGAATAGACTACATACATTATTAAATAATGAAGAGGCTATTAATAAGTCTGAAAAAAGAATTGTTCACCTGGAAGGAAAACTTAAAGAATTATGCACTAAGCTTACTGAAGAAAGAAAAAAAATAAGCAAGAATATTGAATTTTTAATTACAAAAGAGTTAGAAGATCTAAATATGACCAGTGTAACCTTTAAAGTAAATTTTGAAAAAAATGAAGTATTTACAGCAAAAGGATGGGATAAAATTGAATTTTTAATTTCTACTAATAAAGGAGAGGAATTAAAACCTCTATCAAAAATCGTATCAGGTGGAGAAATGTCACGTATTATGTTAGCTTTTAAAAGTATATTAGCCAGTTATGACAATATTCCTTCTCTCATATTTGATGAAATTGATACAGGTATCAGTGGAAGGACAGCACAAATAGTAGGTGAAAAAATAAAATCTATTTCCAAAAACCATCAAGTAATATGTATATCCCACTTACCTCAAATAGCGGCCTTAGGAGATTCTCATTTCTTAATTGAAAAAATGAATAAATTTGGTAAAACTCAAATTTATGTAAAAAAATTGGATTATGAAGAAAGGGTAAATGAAATATCTAGACTTATTGCAGGTGTAGATTTGACTGAAACTACAAAACAGCATGCTAGAGAAATGCTTGAAATGTCCAAAAAGCTAACTGTATAGAAAAAGTTATAAACTAAAATTACCAATATTTTGGTTAAAAAAGGCTTTATCATATTTTTTAATATGAGAGCCTTTTTTATTTGTTTCTTTTTAGCAATATGCTATTTACTTTACATAATAAATAATTATTTATAGAATAAATAGCTTTAAAAAAGGCTAAATTATTATTACGCAAAAGCATTTGGAGGTGAATTAATTAGAGGCAAAATCAGAGGAGTGATCATACTTGGATAAATTTAAATTATATAGAAAAATACTATTAATATTAATAGCAATATTTGCTTTTTTTTATGTAGTTCAAGTAGTAAAAGTTTTTTATTATCCATCTGAAATTAAAATTGCAATAGGTGAAAATAAAAGTATAGATGTTATTTTTCCTTTTTCATTAAGTATTACCAATAATGAAGATTTTATAGTACAATCAGTTTATAATCAAACAGCAAGCAATAGTTTTAGGAAAAATTATAAAATTGATGGTATAGATGTTGGAGAAGTAGAATTTGAAGTAAAATTATTAGGTCTAATTCCTATTAAAAAATTTGATGTTAATGTTGTTGACAGGATAGAATTAGTTCCCGGAGGTAATGCAATAGGAGTAAGGTTAAATACTAAAGGAGTACTAGTTGTGGCTGTAACAGATGTG
Source organism: Tissierellia bacterium (assembly GCA_012728365.1). Lineage (GTDB taxonomy): Bacteria > Bacillota > Clostridia > Tissierellales > Tepidimicrobiaceae > JAAYFE01. The sequence goes on along the minus strand of JAAYFE010000197.1, from coordinate 26,993 downwards.
TTAGGTATAGACGGTAATAGGTATAATCCAGCAAAGGATGCAGGAATAAAACCAGGAGATAGTATACTTGAGATCAATGATGTAAAAGTTAAAGATGCAGAACATGTTGTAAAAATTTTAAATGAATTAAAGGAAGATAAGGTAAAGATAAAATTAAATAGAAATAATATTAATTATGAAGTTGAAGTAAAGCCAGTAAAAAGTATGCAAGACAATTGTTATAGATTGGGTATATGGGTACGAGATAAGACTGCAGGCGTTGGAACCTTAACTTTTTATGATAAAGAAACTAAAACTTTTGGAGCTTTAGGCCATGGAATTACAGATATGGATACTGGAAATCTGTTAAGTGTTGAAAATGGTAAGATATTAAATGCAAAAATTGCAAGTATTGAACAAGGAAAGAAAGGTAGCCCAGGAGAAATTAAAGGGGTTTTCTATGAAACGGAAAAGGAATTAGGGAAAATTTATAAAAACTCATCCTTTGGAATATTTGGGATCATAAATGATGAATTTATCAATTCTAATAAACAAAAACCTCTACCAATTGGATTTAAAGAAGAAGTAAAACTAGGTAAAGCCTATATATTATCAACAATAAATGATAATAAGGTGGAAAAATTTGAAATAGAAATAATAAAAAAACAAGCTCAAACTCATCCAGATTCAAAGAGCATGACCATAAAAATAACAGATGAAAGACTGCTGGAGAAAACTGGAGGCATTGTTCAAGGAATGAGTGGTAGCCCTATAATACAGGATAACAAAATTATTGGAGCGGTAACTCATGTGTTTGTTAATGATCCGACTAAAGGATACGGCATATATATTGAATGGATGTTAGAGCAGTTTAAATAAGATTTTAAAAAGGTAAGGATTATATTAAGTCCTTACCTTTTTAAAAAATTTTAGAAATTTTATAAAAATAAGAGGAAACCGAGAATCTTTGTCGAATAATATATTGAAGAATTTTAAAAACAGGAGGTATTACCATTGGAAAAAAAGACCATATTAATTGCAGATGATAATCGTGAATTCTGTGAGATCTTAAGTAAATTTTTATCTACAGAGGAAGATTTTGAGGTGGTTGGAATAGCCAAGGATGGATTAGATGCGCTGGAGAAGATTGAAAAAGAAAATCCTGATATTTTAATACTAGATATAATAATGCCACACCTAGATGGGTTGGGGGTTTTGGAATCTCTACATAAATTAAATTTAGATAAAATACCAAATGTAGTTGTACTTTCTGCAGTAGGACAAGATAAAGTAACACAAAGAGCTTTTGAATTAGGAGCAGATTATTATATAGTGAAACCTTTTGATTTTAAAACTTTTGTTAAAAGACTAAAGCAAATATTCGGAAAAAATATAAAAAAGTCTGAACCGGTATCAGAAGAATATATACAAATACCTAAACATTCAAGTACAACATTAGATTCCAGTAAAAGTTTGGAAGCTAAAATTACTAATATAATTCATGAAATTGGGGTACCAGCCCATATTAAGGGTTATTTATATTTAAGGGAAGCAATAGCTATGGTTGTGGAAAATATTGATTATTTAGGAGCAGTAACAAAAGAATTATATCCAACTATAGCACAAAAATATAATACAACCTCAAGTAGAGTTGAAAGAGCAATAAGGCATGCTATAGAAGTTGCTTGGACAAGGGGTAAAATAGACACAATTGATAAGATTTTTGGTTATACTATAAATAATAATAAGGGGAAACCTACAAATAGTGAATTCATAGCAATGATTGCAGATAAGATAAGATTAGAAATGGAGATTATGGAAGGAAATGTATAGGATTAACCTCACATCTACTTTGTGAGGTTAATTTATTTATTATTATATTATTATTTATGCTATAATAATTGCGAAGACCTTTGCTAGAAAGTTAAAATGTGGGGATAATATTACAAAGCATAATCGGAGGATAAACATGCGCTTTAAAGGAAGAGTTAAAAAAGATACCAAAACAAAAAATTTAATAAAGAGATTAAAACCTGGAGATATAGCAATGATTAGTCATAAAGATTTAGACGAAGTTGCAGCAATGGGTTTAGTTGAAAAGAGAGTAAAATGTGTTATTAATGTAAATAAAACTATAAGTGGAAGGTATCCAAATCAAGGGCCATCAGTATTATTAGATGCAAATATTCCTATTTTTGAAGGTGATAAGGAATTATTTGAACTAATTGACGAAGGAGATTTTATCGAAATAGTGGATGAAAATATACTTAAGGAAGGAGAAAAAATAGGAAAATGTATATTATTAGATAAGGATAAAATTCAGACAATGTTAAATATAGGCTATGATAATTTGGAAAAGGAGTTAGAATTATTTATAGAAAATACACTTAATTATGCTAAAAAAGAAAAAGGTCTTGTAACTGGAAAAATTCCAATTCCTAGAACTAAAACCAATTTAAAAAATAAACATGTATTGGTTGTTGTAAGAGGTTCGGACTATAAGGCAGATTTGGAAGCTATCAGTTCTTATATAAATGAAGTAAAGCCCATTTTAATAGGTGTTGATGGTGGTGGAGATGCACTATTAGATTTTGGTTATATTCCAGATATTATAATAGGTGATATGGATAGCGTTTCTGATGAATGCCTTAAAAAAGCAAAAGAAATATTTGTTCATGCATATCCAGATGGTAGGGCACCTGGGTTAAAAAGGGTCGAGGAGTTAGGTCTACAAGCACAAATTTTTCCGTCACCAGGAACTAGTGAAGACATAGCTTTTTTATTAGCCTATAATAATGGTGCTGATTTGATTGTTGCTGTAGGTACCCATTCAAATATGATTGATTTTTTAGAAAAGGGTAGGAAAGGAATGGCCAGTACTTTCTTAGTAAGATTAAAGGTAGGACCAATATTGGTAGATGCAAAGGGTGTAAACAAGCTTTATAGTAGTAGTTTTAAATTAAAATATGTAATAGGAATAGTTATTGCATCCTTAATACCTATATTGATAATTACTTTAAAACATCCCTTATTAAAAGATCTACTGTTTTTATTAAAAATTAGAATAAGGTTATTGTTAGGATTATAAAGGAGGAATAATTTTGGCACCAAATTTAAAGTTTTTTGTTTTGCTAGTCATATCAATCTTTGCAGCTTTAGGAATAGGAATCTATTTTGGATTTACTCTTGATGCTCAAAATTTAATAGTAGAACAAAGGGAAGATATAGTTAAAGAAATAGAAGAAAGATTTGACTATCTCTCAAATGAAAATCAAGAGTTAAAGGCTACAATAGAATCAATTTTAGAAGCAAATAAAAATTATGAGTATTTCATAGATTCAACCTATGAAGAAACTATAAAAAACAGGCTTTTGGGACTAAATGTAGTAATCATTGAGACTAATAACGATTACATGTATTCTGGTGTGGGAAGTGTTTTAAATGTTGCAGGAGCCAACTTAACTAGTTTAATTACTATTAACGATAAATTTATGGATGAGCAGATGCTAATTAATTTGTACGAAAGATTGGAATTAGACATACCTGAAGGGGATATAGTAGAATATACCATGGGATTGATTACTGAATCTGTAATTGAAGGGAACCCTAGTACATTAATATCCCAATTAAATAATGAAGAATTTATACAAGTAGTGGGATTAATTAATACACCAGTAGACTATATTATAATTGCTGGAGGTAGTTTAGAAGAGGAAAATGAGAGAATTAATAAATTGGATAAAACAATTGTAAGTATATCTAGGAAGAAGGATATAGATATAATTGGTATTGAAAAACTAGATGTTATTTATTCTTATATAGCCAGTTATAAAAAACTTAATATTTCAACAGTTGACAATATAGATACGGCAATGGGAAAGGTATCCTTAATTTTAGCAATGGAAGGCAGACCTGGACATTATGGTTTAAAGGATACTGCCGAGGACTTAGTTCCAAATCAAGAATTACCTTTTGTACAATATAATGGGGTGCAGGAAAATGACTAATAAAAGGGTTACAATAGTTATTCCAGCTTATAATGAGGAAAAAAATATAGAGAAAACAATTAACGGATTAAAGCGTATAGATATTATAGATGAAATAGTTGTGGTCAATGATGGTTCTACCGATAATACAGAATTAATTTTAAGTACCTTAGACGTAAAAGTTATAACTTTGAATACCAATCATGGTAAAGGCTATGCCATGAAAAAGGCTATTGAAGAAATAGATTGTGATATAATAGGCTTCATAGATGCTGATGTAGGAGTTACAAGTTCTGAAGTTGAAAAGTTAATTAAACCAGTTTTACTTGGCAATGCAGATTTTACAATTGCAAAGTTTCCTAACCCTTCAGAGAACGTCAATATAAAGGGTGGCTTTGGATTAGTAAAAAAACTGGCTAAAAAAGGGGTTTATTATTATACAGGAAAATTAATGGATACGTCTCTTTCAGGCCAAAGAGTTTATAAAAAAGAAATAGTAGATAAAATGAAGTATATACCAAATAATTATGGTGTGGAAGTAGCTATGACAGTTCAGGCTATTAATTATGGTTATATCTTTAAAGAAATTCCTGTAAATATGACCCATAGATATACCGATAGGTCTTTAAAGGGATTTAAACATAGAGGTAAGCAGTTTATTGACATTTTGAAAACCTTAATCATATTATATTTTAGAAGGTGAAGCCATGAATATGCATTTGATAATATGTATTATTTCAATAATATTGTCTTTGCTTTTCTGCCCCATTATATTTAAAATGTTAATTAACAGTAATGGGCTAAAGCCTAATTATAAAGGAGAAAAAATTCCATTTTGTATGGGTATTGTATTCATACTTGTTCAAACAATATCCTTAATAATTACGTACTTAATTATTAAAATGGATATTGAAATATTATATTATTTAATTTCAATCATATTAATTGGTCTAGTGGGTTTACTGGATGATTTAATTGGAGTAGAAGATATAAAAGGTTTAAAGGGGCATATTATTTCTTTTTTTAAGGGAAATCCCACTACAGGTAGTATTAAGGCTGGTATTGGATTTCTTATTTCCTTATTATTTTCATTTTTAATTTCAAAGACTATATTAGATATTATAGTTAATACCCTTTTAATTGCTTTATTTACTAATTATAATAATATTTTTAATCTAAGACCTGGCCGTAGCATAAAAGCATTTATATTTGCTTCTGCTGCATTATTACTAACTAAAGATATTAATAGATTTGATTATTTTATTTATTCCTTTTATGGCATACTATTAATTTATTTTCCCATGGACCTAAAGGCAAAAGCTATGATGGGGGATGTAGGATCAAATGTTTTAGGAATTACTTTAGGAATATATTGTGCAATGTCAACTGGAATTATTGCTAAATTTATATATCTAGTTATTTTAATTATAATCCATATTATTGCAGAAAAGTATTCTTTTACAAAGATAATTGAAAGCAACAGGATTTTAAGATTTATTGATAACTTAGGAAGATAGAGGTGATAGGTCTGTTAAGTTATAGAAAAGCAAAGGTCTGTGAAATTGAAAAAAAAGAAGATTCTATTACATGGCTTAAAGTAAATATAGATGGTGAAATCAGTAAGGCTATAAATTATAACTATATTACAGGACCAATTAATGTTGGAGATACTGTAATTGTAAATACTACAGCAGTTGAACTTTCTTTAGGAACTGGAGGTTATCATTTTGTAATATTCAATTATAACAATGAATCAAAAGTTATTGAAGGCAAAGGCCATATTATGAAATTAAGGTATACTCCAGTTCAAATTAAGTGCTTAACAGCGGAAGAAGAAGATAGTAAGTATCATGATATATTTAATAGTTTTACTTCTTTAGATAATCATATATGTATTGTAGGCACATTGCATAGCATGTTAGCGCCTATAGCTTCAACTATTAAATGGATGAATAAAAATATAAAAATTAATTACATTATGACAGACGGTGGTTCATTACCCATATACTTTAGCAATACTGTAAGAATTCTTAAGGAAAAGGGGATAATAAATGGTACTATAACTATTGGCCATGCTTTTGGAGGAGATCTAGAATGCGTTAATATATATAGTGGTTTAATTGCTGCAAAAGAAATACTAAAGGGAGATGTTACAATTATTACTATGGGGCCTGGAATAGTAGGAACTGGGACTAAATATGGCTTTAGTGGTGTTGAACAAGGACATATAATAGATGCTGTAAATACTTTAGGTGGAGTACCAATTATTGTTCCTAGAATAAGTTTTAAAGATAATAGAAAAAGGCATAAGGGTATTAGTCATCATACTTTAACAGTATTATCAGAAATATGTAATACAACGGGTACATTAATTATTCCCAAATTAAATGAAGAAAAGCAGGATGTGATAGAAGAACAAATAAGTAGATTTACATTAGACAATAAATATAGGATTGTATATGAAGAAGGGGAAGATGTCTCTGATGCCATGGCTTATTATAACTTAAAAACCACAACTATGGGAAGAGGATTTGAGGAAGATAAGGAATATTTTCTAGCATTAGGAGCAGTAGGTACATATGTTTATAAAGAGTTAATGAGGGAGGAAATATAAATGGGCTTTGAAGAGAAAACTATGAAATCAGAAAGGATCTATGAAGGGAAAATAGTGAATTTAAGGATTGATACAGTAGAATTGCCAGGAAAAAAATATTCAAAAAGAGAAATAGTAGAACATCCTGGTGCTGTAGGAATAGTACCTATAACAGAAGATGGGAAAATTATATTGGTTAGGCAATTTAGAAAAGCTGTAGAAAAACCTTTACTTGAAATTCCAGCAGGTAAAATAGAAATAAATGAAGAACCTAAAGAAACTGCATTAAGGGAATTATTTGAAGAAACTGGTTTTTATTCAAATAAAATGGAATATATTATTGAATTTTACACATCACCAGGCTTTTCTAATGAAAAAGTATATCTATTTTTAGCTACGGAACTTGAAAAGAGAGAAGCCGAGCCTAATGATGACGAACTTATTGAAATTGAAATGTATGATATAAAGGATTTGGTGGAAATGGTAAATAGAGGAGAAATTAATGATAGTAAAACTATAATTGGCATTTTATTAGCAGAAAAATACATTAAATAAATAAAATAGATTAACTTAAATAGTGCAGTGATAATATCTCCCTTGAAAGCATATTATTTTTATAAGCTTGTATAATTGAAGGGAGGTTTTATCATTGCCTCATAAAGCTAAAAGGTGGTTAATTAGGCATTATCAAGATAATTTCTTAATGTATTTTATAATCTCTATTTTATTTATTGTTGGCATTGTAGCAGGTGCAATAACTATAAAAGTTTTAGGTTCTGATAAGAATGATGAGGCCATGTATTTTTTAAATTCTTTTTTTAAAGCAATAGATAATAATAGTCTTAATAGCATATCTATACTTAAACAGTCCTTAATAGATAATTACAAAGCTATATTAGCTTTATGGGTATCAGGTATTATATATTTAGGCTTTATTATCTCTCCTATTGTAATACTTTTTAGGGGTTTTGCTTTAGGATTTTCAGTAGGTTTTTTTGTACATGAATATGGAATAAAAGGGTTTTTATTTTCTATATTTGGTATTCTTCCGCAAAATTTACTTATGATTCCAAGTATTATATCTATTGCTTCTATTTCAATGGCTTATTCTGTAGCTAAAGCTAAAAAAAGAAAAATAAGAATAAATAGCAACACTAAATTTTCTTATTTAGCAGATTATTCATTACTAATTTTTGGATTTTCTTTAATGTTGTTTATTGGATCCTTGATAGAAGCCTATTTGGCACCTATATTTTTACGTTTTTTAATTGATTATTTTAGTTAGTTACAATAAATTAGGATAAAGGAGTAATAAAATGTCACAATCTATTTTAGAAAGTTATATAGAGTATATAAAAAATGAAAAAGAATTATCCGAAAACACACAGGAGGCTTATTTAAGTGACTTAACTAAATTTATGAAATATTTAGAAGAAAACGCCATAAAGGACTTAAAAGATGTTAATAAAACAACTATTATTACATATTTAATGTCTTTAAAAAAGCATGGAAAGGCGCCAACTACTATTGCTAGAAATTTAGCATCAGTAAGATGCTTTTGCCAATATCTTTTAAATAAGAATTTAATAAAAGAAGATCCTACAATTAATCTACATTCTCCGAAATTTGAAAGAAAACTACCTGAAATTCTAACAGAAAAGGAAGTAGAAAATCTATTATCTCAACCTAATATAAATAGCTTCAAGGGTTCTAGAGATAAAGCTATGTTAGAATTAATTTATGCTACTGGAATTAAGGTATCAGAGCTAATTGCTTTAAATGTGGACAACCTGAACTTAGATATGGGTTACTTATATATTGATAAATCAAATGGAGGAAGAATAATACCTATTGGCAGGGTTGCCTTAAAATATCTAAGTTCCTATTTAACAAATTATAGGAATAAACTTACTGGCAGTAATGATAAAAATGCATTATTCGTAAATTATAACGGCAACAGATTAACAAGGCAAGGTTTTTGGAAAATTATTAAACAATATAGTAAACAGGCAAATATTAAAAAGAGTATAACACCACAAACTTTAAGGCATTCTTTTGCTGTACACCTTCTACAAAATGGTGCTGATATGAAGTCTGTTCAGAAGATGCTAGGTCATTCAGATATTTCTACAACACAGGTTTATAATTTTTTGAAAGATGATAGCAATTTACAAGAGGTATATAAAAATTCACATCCTAGAGCATAAGGTTCTTATTATAAATTTTATGGGGTGATAAAATTGAGGATGTATGAAATTATTAGAAAGAAAAGGGATGGACAGGAACTCTCAACTGAAGAAATAAACTATGTCATTGAAAACTATACTAAAGAAAATATACCAGATTACCAAGTGGCAGCACTTTTAATGGCTATATATTTTAGTAAAATGAATGAAAGGGAAACATTAGATTTGACTAAGGCTATGATAAATTCTGGCGATAAAGTGGATTTATCTAATATTGACGGTATTAAGGTTGATAAGCATTCAACAGGAGGGGTAGGGGATACTATTACCCTTATATTAGGGCCTATGATTGCAGCTTTAGGTGTACCCTTTGTAAAAATGTCTGGGCGCGGATTAGGTCATACTGGGGGAACTTTAGATAAGTTAGAATCCATAGAGAACTTTAAAGTTAATTTATCAAAGGAAGATTTTATAAGAAGTGCAAATGAAATAAAGCTTGTTATATGTAGCCAAACTTCAAATATAGCCCCTGCTGATAAAAAACTTTATGCATTAAGAGATGTTACAGCTACTGTAGATAATATATCTTTAATTGCAAGTAGTATAATGAGCAAAAAATTAGCAATAGGCTCTGATGCTATACTACTAGATGTTAAAGTTGGTAAAGGAGCTTTTATGAAGGACTTAGACTCTGCAGTAGAATTATCTAATAAAATGGTTAGAATAGGAAATAATTATGGTAGGGAAACGGTGGCAGTATTGACTAATATGGACGAACCTTTAGGTAATGCCATTGGAAATTCTTTAGAGGTAAAGGAAGCCATAGATGTTCTTAAAGGAAAGGGGCCAGAAGACTTATACAGTTTAAGTATCGAGTTAGGAAGTGTGTTGTTGCTACTAGCCAAAAGAGTTAAGGATAGAGATGAAGGAAAAAAAATTTTACAGGATGTAATACATACAAATAAAGCTTATGAAAAATTATTACAGATGGTTAAATATCAGGGCGGAAATGTAAAACAAGTGGAAAATCCAGAATTATTACCTAAAGCTAAATATATTATAGAGGTTAAAAGCCCTAAAGAAGGTTATATCAAATCAATAGATGCAGAAAAAATTGGAGAATGTGCTTTAAAATTAGGTGCTGGCCGAGAAACTATGGATTCTAAAGTAGACCTTTCTGCTGGTATTGTTCTTAATAAAAAGACAAACGATAAAGTACACAAGGGTGAAATATTAGCCTATTTACATACTAATGATTTAAATAAGGCATTAGAGGTTGAAAAGACTATTAAAGATATAATTGAAATTAGCCATAAAAAAGGCCAAGAGAAAAAGTTAATATATGGCATAGTAACAAAAGAAGGTGTTACCCTGTATTAATTTTGAACACTCTACAGATTAGTGTAGGGTGTTTTTTATTTTAAATTTTTATAAGATCCCTTGAATAACAATGTTAGTAATGGAAAACCTAAAAGTAAATAAATTGAATAGGAGGAATAGAATGAAAAAAATTCTATTTTGGATAATGATAATTTCTATTCTTTGTTTATCAATAACACCTACAAGTTTTGCTGAAGGGGAATTGAATATTAAAGCAAAATCAGCTATTTTAATGGATTATAATACAAAAAAGGTTATATACGAACAAAATGCCAATGAAAAGGTAGCTCCTGCAAGTATAACAAAAATAATGACTTTATTATTAGCTATGGAAGCCTTAGAATCTGGTAAAATAACTTTAAATGATGAGGTAAGAATAAGTGCCCATGCAGCAGGAATGGGTGGTAGTCAACTTTGGTTGGAAGAAGGAGAAATTCAAAGAGTAGAGGATCTTATTAAAGCAGTTGCCATTAGATCTGCCAATGATGCATCTGTAGCCTTGGCTGAGCATATAGCAGGTAGTGAAGAATTGTTTGTAAAAATGATGAATGATAGAGCTAAGGAATTGGGAATGAATAATACTAATTTTGCTAATGCATCAGGCCTACCTAATGAAAATCATTATACATCAGCTTACGATGTAGCCATTATGTCAGCAGAACTATTAAAACATGAGAAAATCCATAAGTGGCTTACTACTTATATGGATGAGATGCTTGTAGGAAAAAAGAAGGATAAGGTTCAAAGCCTAGTTAATACAAATAGGCTTATCAAAGAATATGAAGGTACAACTGGGATTAAAACAGGTTCTACAAGTGAAGCAGGCCATTGCCTATCAGCATCAGCTAAAAGAAATAATCTTCATTTAATTGCAGTAGTTATGGGTAGTGATACATCAAAGATTAGATTTGATGAAACAATGAGACTATTAGATTATGGATTTGCAAATTATGATTCAGTTGCAGTTGGCAGAAAGGGAGATATAATAGGGAAGGTTAATGTTTATAAAGGCAAAACTGATTTTGTAGAAGCGGTGTTGGAAAGGGATAGCTTTTTATTGCTACCCAAGGGTGATAGCGGAAATATAACAAAAGAAATTGTATTGCTAGATTTTGTAGAAGGGCCAATAGAAGAAGGACAGGAATTAGGTAAGCTAATAATTAAAATTGATGAGGTGGAGGTAGATAGTGTAAAATTAGTTTCAAATACTAGTATAGAAAAAGCTTCTTTTAAGGATACATTACTGAAAACCATTAAGAAATTTATACTTGGCTGATTCATTTAATTGAAGAATGATTTGTATTTTATAAAGAAAAGATATAAAATATTAGATAGACAAAACCTCGACGTAGTTGTCGAGGTTATCTAATTAGAAAGGAATACTACTATGGGATTAGATTATATTATTAGTTTACCAGGCTTGTTGCTGGCCATAGTTGTTCATGAATTTTCTCATGGTCTTGCTGCTTATGTTTTAGGAGATGGTACTGCTAAAAATTCAGGGCGATTGACTTTAAATCATTTAAAACACATTGATATTATTGGATTTATATTTTTACTTATATTTAAATTTGGTTGGGCAAAACCTGTGCCTATAAATCCAATTAATTTTAAGAGTAGAAAAAGGGACACAATAATTGTTTCCTTAGCTGGACCTATTTCTAATTTTATTCTTGCTATTATGATTAGCCTACTATTATCTACTGGTAATATAAATAACTATATTATTATTCAAATGATGATAATTGCCTTATGGTACAATTTAATGTTGGGTGTCTTTAATATGCTGCCTTTTCCCCCACTAGATGGTTCAAAGATATTGGCAAGTTTATTACCAGTAAAATATGAATATAAGTTTTATAAGTATGAAAGATATCTATATGTAATACTTATTATTTTTATTGCAACTAATTTAGTTGATGAGATTCTAAGGCCTTTAATAGAATTAATGTTAAATTTACTTATTAATATTATCTTAAGATAAGGGGATAAGTATGGAATATAAAATTAAATTGGATACCTTTGAAGGGCCAATGGATTTACTATTGCATTTAATAGACAAGGCAAAGATAAACATTTATGATATACCAATTAATGAAATAACGGAGCAGTATTTGGATTATTTAGCTAAGATGGATGAAATGGATTTGGAAATAACCAGCGAATTTCTTATTATGGCAGCTACTCTATTAGAAATAAAATCTAAATTATTATTGCCTAAACCTAAGAAAGAAGCCAATGCTAAGCAGATGGAAATTGAAGAATTAGATCCTAGAATGGAACTGGTTAAAAGCTTGGTTGAATACAAAAAATTTAAATACGCTTCAAAAAAATTACGTGATTATGAAGAAATTCAAAATAAGGTATATTATAAACCCAGGGAAGATTTATCGGTATTTATAGATGACGATACTGATTTAATGGAGATGAATTTAGATGAATTAGTAACAGTATTTAAGAAACTAATATTAAAAAATAAAAATAGGGGTAATCTAGTGACATTTGCTGAAATCGAAAGGGAAGAATATACAATTGAAAAATGTACAACAAAAATAAAGAACAAATTAAAAAAGAATAAAAAAATTAAGTTTTATGAATTATTTAACAATGATGCTAGTAAGAATGAAATAATTACAATATTTTTATCTTTACTTGAATTAGTAAAAAGCAAGTACGTTGCTATTTATCAAAAAAAGAATTTTGATGAAATATACATTAAAAGAATAAACGAAGAAGGTGATGCGGTTAATGGATGACAGGGAAATAAAAGCAATTATTGAATCATTATTATTTACATGGGGAGATCCTTTGTCCATAAGTGATATAGCAAACATATTAGAGATGAAAAATAAAGAAGTAAGAAAATTATTAGATGAAATGATTAGCGAATTTGAATATAACAGAAGAGGTATAAGGATTATACGGGTTAAAGATAAATATCAATTAAGTACTAGACCAGAGCATTATCAATGGATTTCAAAATTAACAGATAGAAAAGAAAATAAAGGCCTTTCTAATGCAGCTTTAGAAACCTTAGCTATTATAGCCTATAGGCAACCAATAACCAAAAGTGAAATTGAGTCAATAAGAGGAGTAAGGTGTGATAAAGCAATAAATACCCTTATAAATAAGAATTTAATAAAGGAAATGGGAAGATTAGAAAGGACTGGTAGACCAATTATTTATGGTACTACAGATGAATTTTTAAGGTATTTTGGACTTGAAGATTTAAAAGACCTTCCAGGGTTGGATGAATTAAACTACATAATTGAAGATGCAGAAGAATAATACTTAAAACTGTATTATTCTTTTTTTTATGGAAATATTTAATACTAGATATTTTTTTAATGGGGTGAAATGATGAAATGGTTATTAATTTTAATATTCATAGCTATTATTATGTTGTTATTAATACCAGTGGAATTTAATATATTTTTTTTATTTGATAATGGGAAAAGCAGTATAAGAGTATCTATTACATATTTATTTGGTTTACTTAAAACTGAAATTAAACCTTTTGATAATAAAAAGAAGGATAAATATAAAAAAGTAAATGAAGATATAAAACAAGAAAGAAAAGTAAAGGAATTAAAAAAAATTACAGAGTATAAAGAACTAATAAATTATATAATAAGAAAGATAAGAGTTAAGAAATTTAAATGGGAAACTAAAATAGGACTCTCAGACTCCTATTATTTAAGTATATTATATGGTTTTACATGGTGGTTTAAAAGTCTAATTATAGGATATTTTTTGTCCAAAAAAGAAATTAAAGATCTAAATATAAATTTATTTCCTTTATACAATACAAACGAATTTAGTAGCCAAATTAATTGCATAATAAATGTAAGAATGGTTTATATTATTAACATATGGATTAAACTATATGAAGGTGGTGAAAAAATTGACAGATCATCCTATAGAAGGCTTAATGAAAACTACAATGAATAGTTTAAAAGAGATGGTTGATGTTAATACTATAATTGGTGACCCAGTTCAATCACCAGATGGATTAGTAATTATTCCTGTATCTAAAATATCCTTTGGATTTGCTTCTGGCGGAACTGAGTTTGATAGAAATTTAGATGATAATAATCAAAATACAAGTTCAAAGGAATTTCCTTTCGGAGGAGGAAGTGGTGCAGGAGTTTCAGTTCAACCTGTAGGATTTATTGTTGCTGGAAACAATCAAATTAAACTACTGACTGTTGATGAAGGAAATACTGCTTTAAGCAATTTGTTTGATTTTATGAATAAGATATCTGATACTATTCAACAAGCAATGAATAAGAACAAAAATAACAATCAAGGCTCTAGTACGAATGCTGCTGCTAATGAAAATACTAATAATACCACCCAATAAAAGGAAGCAGAAAACATCTGCTTCTATTACTTTATTAAAGAGGTGTATAGTTATGAAAAAAATTGTATTTACTGCTTTAGCACTAATGGTAGTTTTTAATAGCACTATTTATGCTGTTCCTTCAATCAACGCTCAAAGTGCTATACTTATAGAGGCAGAATCAAATAGAGTATTATTTGAACATAATTCTTACACAAAGCTTCCTATGGCAAGTACTACAAAAATAATGACAGCATTGATAGCTTTAGAAAAGGGAAATTTAAAAGACTTAATTAAGGTAGACAGAGATTCAGTAGGGATTGAAGGTTCTAGTATATATTTATATGAAGGTGAAATAATATCATTGGAGGACTTATTATATGGTTTAATGTTAAGGTCTGGAAATGATGCAGCAGTTGCTATTGGAAAACATATAGGGGGGGATATAGATAACTTTGTTAAATTGATGAATGAAAAGGCTAAAAAAATAGGTGCAAATAATACTAATTTTACTAATCCCCATGGGCTCCATGATGATGATCATTATACAACAGCTTATGACCTTGCCTTAATAACAAGTAATGCTATGGAATTGGAAAAATTTAAGGAAATTTCAAAGACTAAGTCATGGATTGCAAATAGGGGAAAAAACCATATTTTCTATAATAAAAATAAGACTTTATGGGAATATGAAGGTGGAGATGGTGTTAAGACAGGCTATACTACAAAAGCTGGTAGATGTTTAGTAACAAGTGCAACAAGGAATGGCATGCAGCTTATTGCTGTTGTTCTTAATGATTATAATTGGTTTAAAGATTGTTATGCCCTAATGGATTATGGCTTTAATAATTTTAAGTCTTATGTTATCCTAGATAAGGGACAGTTTGTAAAGAGAGTAGCCGTTAATTATGGAAATAAGGATGAAGTTAATGCTATAATAGAAGAGCCATTTATATATCCATTAAAAGAAGAAGAATTAGAGAAAATAAAAGTGGACTATAATGTAAAGGATAATGCAACTGCTCCTGTAAATAAGGGAGATATATTAGGAAAAGTAAATATCTATTTAGATGGTAAATTGATTCATAAAGGAAATATTGTGGCAGATAAAGATATTAAGGAATTAAATATGTTTAGGAAAATTATTGAAATAATAAAAGATAAATTTTAACCTATTAGGGTATTACAAAGATATGGGAGGTTATCATGAGGCTACAAAAATATATTGCTAATGCTGGGGTGACCTCTAGAAGAAAGGCTGAAGATTTAATTTTACAAGGCAGAGTAAAGGTAAATGGTAAAATAGTGAGAGAGCTTGGTACAAAAGTTAATCCCAGCAAAGATTTAGTAACAGTAGATGGAGATGTAATTAAGCTAGAAGAAAAGAAAGTCTATATTTTATTAAATAAACCAGAAGGGTATGTTACTAGTCTTAAAGATCCACATAATGATAAGTTAGTTTTAGACTTAATAAAAGGCGTAAAAGAACGGCTTTTTCCTGTTGGTAGGCTTGATAAAGATACCTCAGGACTATTAATCATGACTAATGATGGAAATATAGCATATAAATTAACCCATCCAAAATATAAAATCTGGAAAAGGTATATAGCTTTAGTTAAAGGGCAACCAGATTCAGATACAATAGAAAAATTAAAAAATGGTGTAATCATTGATGGTAAAAAAACCAGTAAAGCTCGGGTTAAGCTATTAAAAAAGCATGGCCAAAATGCAGTGTTAGAAATATCCATATATGAAGGTAGAAATAGGCAAATAAGAAAGATGTGCGAATATGTTGGACATCCTGTAATAAAACTAAAAAGGGTCTCTATTGGCAAAATTAAATTAGACGGAATTAAAGAAGGAGAATGGAGATACTTAAATAAAGAGGAAATTGAATATTTGAAAATAATTTAACAATATTTATAACTTAATGATATAATAATGTTAGTCAGGTGATAAAAATGGGTTATAAAAATTTTATAAATGCAATTGAAATAGGCAAAAAAATAATGAAAGAATATGTAAAAGCAGGCTATATTGCCTTAGATTGTACAATTGGAAATGGCAATGATACACTCCTGCTTGCCCATTTAGTAGGCAAAGAAGGAAAGGTTTATGGATTTGATGTTCAATCAATTGCTATTGAAATAACTAAAGAAAAATTAGAAAAACAAGGACTTGAAGATAGAGTAATATTAATTAATGATAGCCATGAATTTATAGATAAGTACATATCACAGAAATTAGATTTTGTAATATATAATTTAGGATACCTTCCAAGAGGTGATAAAGAAATAAAAACAGAAGCTTCTTCTACATTGGGTAGCATAAAAAAAGTACTGCCTTTATTAAAAAACAATGGGTTAATGTTAGTTACATGTTATACTGGCCATGAAGGTGGTATGGAAGAATGGATTGCTGTAAGAGATTACTTTAAAAATCTGGACCAAAAAGAATACAATGTTTTAGAATTTAATTTCATTAATCAAATAAATAATCCACCAATTCTCTATGGACTAGAGAAAAAAGATAGGAGGGTGTAATATTGTCAGCTATTAAAATCACTGAAACAATATTTAGAGATGCACATCAATCCTTAATTGCAACAAGGATGAAAACAGAGGAAATGTTGCCTATAGCGGAAAAAATGGACAAGGTAGGTTTTCATGCTTTAGAAGTGTGGGGTGGTGCTACATTCGATGCATGTTTACGATTTTTGAAAGAAGATCCATGGGATAGGCTTAGAGCCCTAAGAAAAGCATTTAAAAATACAAAATTACAGATGCTTTTAAGAGGACAAAATCTACTGGGCTATAAAAATTATCCTGATGATGTGGTAGAAGAATTTGTAAAGAAATCAATTGAAAACGGTATTGATATTATAAGAATATTCGATGCTTTAAATGATACTAGGAATTTAAAAAAATCTATTGAAGCTACTAAAAAATATGGAGGGCATGCTCAAGTAGCAATTTCATATACAACAAGCCCAGTTCATAATATAGAATATTACGTAAATCTAGCTATAGAAATGGAAAAAATGGGTGCAGATTCAATATGTATAAAAGATATGTCAGGCATTCTATTGCCTTATGTTGCAGAAGAACTTGTGAGAGAGTTGAAGAAAAATATAAGTGTACCTTTGGAAATACATTCCCATTTTACAAGTGGAATTGCAAATCAAACCTATATGAAGGCTATTGAAGCTGGTGTTGATATAATTGACACTGCCATGTCGCCTTTAGGCAATGGGACTAGCCAACCTGCAACAGAACCAATGATTGCTTCTTTGCAAGGAACAAAATACTACCCAGATATTGATATGAATCTATTACTTGAGATAACAGAATACTTTAAAGATTTAAGGGAAAAATACGAGAAAGAAGGATTGCTAAATAATAAGGTATTAAATGTGGATGTTAGAACTCTAAAATATCAGGTACCTGGAGGCATGCTTTCTAATTTAGTTTCACAGCTAGAAAGCCAAGGAGCTTTAGATAGGTTTGATGAGGTGTTGGAAGAAGTTCCAAAGGTGAGGAAGGACTTAGGTTATCCACCTTTAGTTACTCCAATGAGTCAAATGGTAGGTACTCAGGCTGTATTAAATGTACTGTCTGGTGAAAGATATAAGATGGTACCAAAGGAAGTAAAAAATTATGTGAGAGGCCTTTATGGAAAATCAACTGTTCCAATTAAAGAGGATATTAAAGAAAAAATCATCGGAGATGAGGAAGTTTACACAGGAAGACCTGCCGACTTGCTTGAGCCAGTTCTTAAAAAATATGAAAAAGAAATAAGTGAATATATTGAACAGGATGAAGATGTATTGACGTATGCATTATTCCCAAATGTTGCTTTGGATTTTTTTAAACATAGACAGGCACAAAAATATAAAATAGATTCCCAATTGTTAGATGAAGAAAACATGGTTTATCCAGTATAAAGCAAGCTTTTTCAGCTTGCTTTTTTATTTTGAAACAAAACTTGCAAATCATGTAAAAAATATGAAATTTATCTTGCAAATATTAAACCATTCTGTTATTATAAAGATGAAAAGGTTTTTATAAAAGGGGGATGTAAAATTTTGAAAGCTTTAGATGATAAAAAGCTAATTGTTGAAGAAAATTTATGCAAGGGATGCGGTATATGTGTTGCTTTTTGTCCTAAAAATGTATTAAAAATAAAGAATGGTAAGGTATTAGTACATGATATAGATTCATGTATACAATGCGGACTTTGTGAATTAAGATGTCCAGACTATGCAATTTATTTAGGGGGTAAATAAGGTGACAGTAGAAAAGATTAAATTAATGCAGGGAAATGAGGCCTGTGTAGAAGGAGCTGTAGCAGCAGGAATGAGATTTTTTGCTGGCTATCCTATTACACCTTCTACTGAAATAGCAGAAATTTCAGCTGCTAAGTTGCCAAGGGTTGGTGGTAAATTTATTCAAATGGAAGATGAAATTGCTAGCATAAGTGCTGTTATAGGTGCTTCATTGGCAGGCAAAAAGGCTATGACTGCAACAAGTGGCCCAGGCTTTTCATTAAAGCAAGAAAGCATTGGGTATGCAGTTATTGCAGAAATTCCTTGTGTAATTGTAAATGTACAAAGAGGTGGTCCTAGTACAGGAATGCCTACATCTCCAGCACAAGGAGACGTAATGCAGGCTAGATGGGGTACCCATGGGGACCATTCAATTATAGCCTTATATCCTTCAACAGTAAAGGAGGTATATGATACTACTATAAAAGCTTTTAACCTTGCAGAGAAATATAGAACTCCTGTCATATTATTAATGGATGAAGTTATAGGACACATGAGGGAAAAGGTAGTTCTACCTAGGGAAGGAGAAATTAAAATTTATAATAGAAAAAAACCAACTGTAAGTCCGGAGGAATATAAACCCTATAAAGCAACTGATGATATGGTGCCAGAAATGGCAAATATAGGTGAAGGATATAGGTATCATGTTACTGGTCTGGTCCATGATGAATTTGGTAATCCTACAAACAACAACGTAACAGCAGAAGAGCTTATAAAAAGATTAGTAAATAAAATTGAAAATAATATAGATGATATAGTTGAATACGAAGAATATAAAATGGAAGATGCAGAAGAAGTAATTGTAGCTTATGGTTCAACTGCTAGATCAGTAAAATCTGCCATAGATATTCTAAGAGATAGAGGAAGGAAAATTGGATTATTTAAACCCATTACTATATGGCCATCACCAAAGAAGGAATTAGAGCTTCTAGGAAAGAATATGAAGAGAATATTGGTTGTAGAAATGAATATGGGGCAATATTTATTAGAAGTTGAAAGGATTTGTAGGAAATATACTGAAGTTAAAGGCTATGGTAGAGTAAATGGAGAATTAATTTCACCTAATGAAATTGTTTCTTTTGTTGAGGAGGGTTAATATTGACTAATTATTTAATTGAAAAATACTATAGAACTGAACGCCTTCCACATATATGGTGTCCAGGTTGTGGAAATGGAATAGTACTAAAAGCAATTGTAAAAGCTATAGATAATCTTAATTTAAATCAAAATGAAGTTTGTGTTGTATCAGGAATTGGTTGTTCTTCAAGAGCTACTGGATATTTAGATTTTAATACGGTCCATACAACACACGGCAGGGCTTTAGCTTTTGCAACAGGGATTAAATTTGCAAATCCAAAACTCCATGTAGTAGTCATAACTGGTGATGGAGATTGTGCAGCTATTGGAGGTAACCATTTGATACATGCAGCAAGGAGAAATATTGATATAACTACTATAGTATTTAATAATAATATTTATGGAATGACAGGCGGGCAGTATTCTCCAACTACTCCAACAGGTGACAAAGGAACTACAGCACCCTATGGAAATATTGATCCCAATTTTGATTTATGTGAATTAGCTAAATCTGCAGGAGCAACTTATGTGAGCAGGTCTACAGTATATGGTGTTAACATGATTACAAAACAAGTGGAAGAAGGAATAAAGAATAAGGGATTTTCATTTATAGAAATTTTAACTACTTGCCCTACCTATTACGGCAGAAAAAACAAAAAGGGCAATGCAGCAGAGATGATTAAACAATTAAATGAAATAACCATAAATGTTAATGCCTACAATAATCTTCCACAGGAAAAAAGGGAAAATAAAATAGTTATAGGTGAATTATATAAAGATATAAGAGAAGAATATACTGAAAAATATGATAGATTAATTAAATCTTTTTAAAGGAGAGAAATCTAATGGTGTTTAGAGAGTTTAGGTTGAGTGGTTCTGGTGGTCAGGGATTAATACTGGCAGGAGTAATATTAGCAGAAGCAGCTTTGAAGGATGGAAAAAATGTTGTACAAAGTCAGTCTTATGGGCCAGAGGCAAGAGGGGGAGCTAGTAGATCTGAAGTCATAATTTGTGATAGTATTATAAACTATCCCAAAATTGAAAAATGCGATTTACTTTTAGCCTTAACTCAAAAAGCTTATGAAAAATATATTGATACATTGAAATCAGGTGGCGTACTTATAAAAGATGATAATATAGAAGAAACAATAAAAAGGGACGATATAGAAGTTTATTCAGTGCCAATAATTTCAACAGCAAACAATGGATTAAAAAGACCAATGGTTGCAAATATAATAGCCCTTGGTTGCATTTGCGAAGTAACTAAAGTTGTAACAAAAGAATCATTGGAAAAATCAGTTATAAACAGGGTTCCTCATGGAACTGAAGAGATAAACAAAAAAGCTTTATATGAAGGATATTCTTTAATAAAATCTAAAAAGGGAAAGATATGCCATGAAGCATAATGATTTAATTAAAGTAATACAAAAAGAATATACTAGGTTAAGTAAAGGTCATAGATTAATTGCAGAATATCTTATTAATCACTATGACACAGCTGCTTTTATGACAGCAGCAAGTTTAGGTGAAACTGTGGGAGTTAGTGAATCAACTGTGGTGAGATTTGCAAATGTTTTAGGATATGAAGGATATAGGGAATTACAAAAGGAATTACAAGAATTAGTGAAGAGTAAATTAACAACAGTTCAGAGAATATCCTTAAGTTCAGATTTTAATAATCTAGAAAATCATATGAGGGATGTAATGAAGAAGGATATTCAGAATATTGAAAATATTTTAAAAGAAATAGATTTCAATGTTTTGCAGGAAGCTTTAGATGTAACATTAAAAGCTAATCAGGTTTATATACTAGGTCTACGAAGTTCTTCTTTTCTAGCAGGATACTTAGGTTTTTACTTAAATTTTCTGTTAGATAACGTAAAAATAGTTATATCAGGACCTAATGATGTGTTTGAACAATTATTTAAGGTTACAGAAAAAGATATAGTAATTGGTATAAGTTACCCCAGATATTCAAAAAGAACTTTAGAAGCTTTAAGCTATGTTAAAGAAAAAGGATGTAAAATACTAACTATTACTGATAGTTTAATGTCACCAGCAACCCAATACTCTGATTATACTTTAATCGCTAGTAGTAATATGTTTTCTTTTGTAGATTCACTAGTTGCGCCTATGAGTTTGATTAATGCATTTATAGTAGCATTGGGTACAAAAAAAGGTCAACAAATCACTGAGCGATTTGAAGATCTGGAAAAAATATGGAAGAAATATGATGTATATAAATAATAGTAGCAATGATTAAAATGATAAATTTTAAGTTAATCTGTAGCCATGTAAGCAACATGGCTATTTTTATTTGTAATATATCAAAACTAATCTTATCATAATTGATAAATATTAAATATATAATAAATCCATTTATTTGTTATAATTAAATTATTATATATAAAAGGAGGCAATAAAATGAAAAAAATTTATCTAGCTAGGCATGGGGAGTCACAATGGAATGCATTAAATAAGGTACAAGGCCAAACAGATATTCCGCTAACAGATAAAGGCATTAGTCAAGCTAAACTATTAGGAAAAAGGTTGGTAGGTGAAAATATAGAAAAAATATATTCCAGTGATCTTTCAAGGGCTTACGAAACTGCACAAATAATTGGAAAGATTATTAATGTAGAAGTGGAGACTATGAAAGAATTTAGGGAGATTAATTTTGGTATATGGGAAGGATTGTCCAAAAAAGAATTACTTACTAACTACAAAACAGAATATGACATGTGGATGAAGAATCCAGAAAGTCTTTGTCTAAAAGGAGCAGAAACTTTAGTTGAATTACAAGCTAGGGCTATGGAAGGAATAAATAAAATCATTAATTCAAGTAAGAATAGATATAATAATATTTTAATTGTCTCCCATGGAGCAACAATAAAAACTCTTATATTAGGGCTACTAGGTATAAGCTTAAATAATTTTAAAAATTTAACCTTAGGCAATGTAGGCTTAAGCATCATAGAATGTAGAAAATATAATAGGGTTTTAAAATTGTTTAACGATATGAGCCATTTAAAGTAGTACTAATGTTTACCCTCATAAAATTTTCATTATTTGTAAAAAATATTCATATAGTATAGTAGCAAGAAAATTTAGGGGGTAATTATGAAAGCTGCCTTTAGCATATTTGAAAAACTAATAATTGTTCTATTAATAATTTCTTTTTCTTTTTTACTAGTAGTACAGTTAACTAATTACAGAAATGACTTTTCAGTTAGTACATCACTATTTGATGAAGATAATTTTAGCTACTTGTTAAAAGGAGAAGGCCTTTCAAAGGGAATAATTGTACTTAAAAATTTAGATTATAATTATAAAGATGTAAGTATATTAGTAAATGGAGAATATGTAGCCAACTTTAGCGAAAGCAATGAAGTAAAAATACCAGTATATAATAATGATATAGTAGAAATTGATGGCACTAAGTATAATAATAAAGTAAAGATTAAAGTAATTGGAATAAGTAAAAATATTAGTAGCCCACAACTTAATAAAATTGTTACAACATCACAGAGTATTGAAATATTAGGAAGGGTCCAGATAAAATAAGCTTGTTTGAGACTAGATTTTAATATATAATAGGTTAGAGGAAGTGATGATAGTGAATGTTGTATCAATAAGAGGGGCTACTACCGTTGAAAACAACAATAGGTCAGATATTATAAGTTCAACTAAGGATTTATTACTAAAAATATCAAAAGTTAACAAACTAAATAAAGAAAATGTTATAAGTATAATATTTTCATCGACTAAAGATTTAAATAGTGAATACCCTGCTAAAGCTGCAAGATTATTAGGGTATACACAATGTGGATTAATGTGTTTTGCAGAAATGGATGTTGAAGGTAGCATTGAAAAGTGTATTAGAGTTTTAATACTATATCAAGGTAATTTAAAACAAAAAGATGTAAAACATGTATATTTAAAAGGTGCAAAATTCTTAAGACCAGACTTAAGTGAATAATAATAACAATGCCACCAACAGGTGGTTATTATTTTATCAGGAGGTTAATATGGATAACAGAAGATTGATTATTGCCGTAGACGGACCAGCTGGAGCTGGAAAAAGTACTATAGCAAAAAGGGTAGCTAAAATTTTAAATATTGAGTATATAGATACTGGTGCTATGTATAGAGCTTTAACCTTAAAAGTGATAAGAGCAAAGGTTGATATAAATAACATAAAAGAAATACTTAAAGCAATGGAAACTACCACAATTGAATTTATTAATAACCATATATATTTAGATGGCATTAAAGTAGATAAAGAAATAAGAGAAAATGTAATAAGTACAAATGTATCCTACATAGCTAAAATTAAAGAAGTAAGATCCATGATGATTAGGCTCCAGCGAAAAATTGCTGAATCTACAAATTTAATAATGGATGGAAGGGATATAGGTACAGTAGTTTTACCTCATGCTAATTATAAATTTTTTATAACTGCATCAGTAGAAGAAAGAGCTAGGAGAAGATACATAGAATTAACTGAAGGAGGCAATGAAAGTATCACTTATGAACAAGTTCTAGAAGAGATAAAAACCAGAGATAGAATAGATAGCACAAGAGAAATAGCACCACTCAAAAAAAGTCCTGATGCTCATTTAATAGATACTACCAATAAAACAATTGAAGAAAGTGTTAAAGAAGTAATAGATATAATCGAAAGGGGGTAACTTATTGTATTTTTATAAATTTGCAAAGGGCCTATTGTCTATAATTTTTAGAATAATTTATAGGATTGAAATAAAGGGCCATGAGAATATACCAGAAAAAGGAAGGGTAATTCTTTGTTCAAATCATATTAGTATGTTGGATCCTATTATAATAGGTATTTCAATAAGAAGACCCATTTCTTTTATGGCAAAGAAAGAACTATTTAAAAATCCTTTTTTTGCAAAATTGCTAAAAGCTCTTACAGCTTTTCCAGTTGACAGAGAGGGTTCAGATCTTACGGCCATAAGAAATTCCATTAATGTATTAAAAGAGGAGAGAATATTAGGTATATTCCCTGAAGGGACAAGGACTAAAAAAATGGATATAGAATCAGCAAAGGCAGGAGTTAGCCTTATAGCATATAAAGGAAAAGCGCCTGTAATACCTGTATTCATAGAAACTAATTATAGATTATTTTCAAATATTAATGTCTATATAGGAAAACAGATTATAGTAGATGACTTATTTGATAAAAAACCTAAAACTGAAGATCATAAAGAAGTTAGTAAATATATATTAAAATCTATTTATTCATTAAAAAATAATAGGGGGAAGTAAAGTGAATATTATTATTGCTGAACATGCCGGCTTCTGTTTTGGTGTTAAAAGGGCTGTTGAAACAGCTGAAAAAACTATAAAAAACACAGCTGGTGAAAAGATATATTCCTTAGGCCCTTTAGTGCATAATTCACAAGTTGTTGACAAATTCAAGAAGCAAGGTTTAAATGTGGCAGAAAATTTAGAGGAAATATCAAGTACAGGAAAGGTAATAATACGATCCCATGGTATACCTGAAAGCTTACAAAGTGAAATTAAAAATAAAAATTTAGAACTTATAGACTGTACATGTCCGTATGTAAAGTCAGTTCATAAAAAAGTTAGTGATTACCATAAAAAAGGGTATCAAATAGTAATTATTGGGGATAAAAGTCATCCAGAAGTCATTGGTATAAATGGGTGGTGCAATAATGAAGCCACAATTATAAATGACGAAAAAGAAGCTTATGAAATTCCAAGTTATGATAAGATATGTATTGTTTCACAAACTACAAACACTCTTGAAAAATTTAATAAACTATCCAGCATTATTAAGGAAAAAGGAAAAGAAGTCAAATTATTTAATACTATTTGTAATGCTACAAACTTAAGACAAACAGCCTGTGAAGAATTAGCGAAAAAAGTAGATGCTATGATAGTCATAGGTGGATATCATAGCTCAAATACAAATAAATTAGTGGAAGTAAGTAAAAAATACTGCAAAAATGTATACCATGTTGAAATTGCCAAAGAATTACCTTTACAAGAGCTATCAAAATTTAATACAATAGGAATAACTGCAGGTGCTTCTACACCTGATTGGATAATTAAGGAGGTTGTTGATACAATGGAGAAAATAAATAATGATGAAATACTAGATGCAATAGAAAAGTCTTTTAGGACAATCCATAGGGGTGACATAGTAAAGGGTAAAGTAATATATGTAACAGATGAAGAAATTATGGTTAATATTAACTATAAATCTGATGGAATAATTTCTAAGGAAGAATTATCTAATGATCCAGAAATAAATCCTAAGGATCTTTTCAAAGAAGGAGACGATATAGAAGTCTATGTTGTAAAATTGGACGATGGTCAGGGTAATGTAGTACTCTCTTATAAAAGATTAGAAGCAATCAGAAATTGGGATAAACTAGAAGAAGCCTTTAATAATAAAGAAGTTGTAGAATGTAAAGTATTAAATGATGTAAAAGGTGGTTTATCTATATTAGTTCATGGCTTAAAAGGGTTTATTCCAGCATCACAAGTATCAATTAAATATGTAGATGATTTATCTGAATATAAAGGAAAAAAACTTAATGCTAGGATTATTGAATTTGATAAAAATAGAAAAAGATTAATTCTTTCAAGTAGAGAAATTGAACAGGAAGAGTTAGAAAGAAAACAAGAAGAACTTTGGGGAAGCTTAGAAGTTGGGAAAATTATTGAAGGAAAAGTGATTAGATTAGTAGACTTTGGTGCTTTTGTAGATATTGGAGGATTAGACGGACTTATTCATATATCAGATTTATCATGGGTTAGAATAAATAAACCTTCAGATGTGGTAAATGTAGGTGATTTAGTAAAAGTAGAAGTCTTAGATCTTGACAAAGAAAAAAACAGAATTTCATTAGGTTTAAAACAAACTTTACCAAAACCTAGGGATATATTTATACAAAATAAAAAGGTTGGGGATATAGTTACTGGTGAAGTTGTGAATTTATTGGACTTTGGTGCTTTTGTTAGATTAGAGGAAGGGGTTGAAGGCCTGGTTCATATTTCACAAATTTCTACTGAACATGTTAAAAAACCCTCTGATAAATTAAATATAGGGGATATTGTTACTGTAAAGATTATG
>JAAYFE010000196.1 GCA_012728365.1 Tissierellia bacterium | reverse complement strand
GCCAATTAACATTTTAGCAGGTTTATTTCACGAGTGCATTTTATTTTTAGAAAAAATAAATGTTAGGGTAAAATATTTTCCCCCCCACCATTTATTATAGAACCTTAAAAAATAACAAAGTCCATTACCCAACACTACCTAATATAAAAGCAGGATTCCCTTCCTAAACTATGGGAGGGAATCCTGCTTTTTCTTGTAATCTTTTTTATTTGGAATAATCCTTTTCTTGGTATATAATATTTAGGAAATGAATACTTAGGAGGAGTAATTGATGGATTACCTTAAGGGTTTAAATGATAAACAAAGGGAAGCAGTGGAATTTGGCGATGGACCCTTGCTGATACTTGCTGGTGCTGGTTCAGGTAAAACCAGGGTCTTAACCCATAGAATAGCATATTTAATCGAAAAAAGAGGTATTTTCCCGGGAAATATATTGGCAATTACCTTTACTAATAAAGCTGCCGAAGAAATGAAGGAAAGGGTCTCAAATTTGTTGGAGAATAATGTAGAAGATATTTGGATGGGAACCTTCCACTCCATTTGTGTAAGGATCTTAAGACGGGATATAGATAAAATAGGATACGATAGATCCTTTTCTATTTACGATAGAGATGATCAGGTTACCTTAATGAAGGAATGTATTAAGGAATTAAATATAAATAAGGATATGTATAAGGAAAGATCTGTACTGGCAAAAATCAGTGACCTTAAAGACAAGATGATAGATCCTGATACATATATAAATCAAAACTATAGCGACTTTTTCTCAAGAAATGTAGGGGAGCTTTATGCCCTATATGAAAAGAAGCTTAAGGCCTACAATGCCCTGGACTTTGACGATTTAATCCTAAAGACCATAGAGCTTTTTAATAAAAGCCCAGAGGTACTGGATTATTATCAAAGAAAGTTTAAGTATGTATTTGTAGATGAGTATCAGGATACCAACAGGAGCCAGTATGAATTAATTAAGCTTATAACTGGACGATATAAAAACATCTGTGTAGTTGGCGATCCAGACCAGTCCATATACAAGTTCCGTGGAGCAGACATAAGCAATATACTCAACTTTGAAAAAGACTTTGAAAATGCCACTACCATCTTGCTGGAGCAAAACTACAGGTCCACTAAAAACATATTAGGAGTGGCTAATCATGTAATTAAAAATAACCTTGAAAGAAAGGAAAAAAACCTTTGGACAGATAATGAAGAAGGACAGAAGGTAGTAGTTGAAAGCCTTCTAGACGAAAAGGAAGAGGCTAGATTTGTGGCCTCAAAAATAATGGAATTGATGGAAAAGGGCTATGGTCTTGGTGATATGGCCATACTCTATAGAACCAATGCCCAATCTAGAATTTTTGAAGAAATATTTGTGAGAAATAGTATCCCTTATAAAATAGTAGGTGGCCTTAGGTTCTATGACAGGAAGGAAATAAAAGATATAATGGCCTATTTAAAGGTCATACAAAATCCAGCAGACAATGTGTCCTTAAAGAGGATCATAAATGTGCCTAAAAGGGGCATAGGTCCTGCCACAGTAAACAAGATAGAAGAGTATGCCACAGAAAAGGACCAAAGCATGTACTCCGTCATGGAGAATATAGATGAAGCAGGGATTCTATCAGCTGGCCCTAGAAAAAAGGTAAAAGACTTTGTCCATATGATAGAGGGCTTTAGGGAAATGAGCCAAAATTTAGGGGTAGATGAATTTATTGATAAGCTGGTTAATGGTGTAGGCTATATAGAGGAATTAGAAAAGGAGGGGGGCATAGAGGCTGAAAGTAGGCTTCAAAATATTAAGGAGTTCATATCTGTAGCTGTAGATTTTGAAGTCAAAAACCCCAATGGTAGCTTAGAGGACTTTCTTGCTACCATATCCCTCCTATCAGATGTGGACAAAACAGAAGACAAGGCTAATTCTGTTACCTTGCTTACTGTCCACTCTGCCAAGGGATTGGAGTTTCCAGTGGTCTTTTTAGTGGGCATGGAGGAAGGCCTCTTCCCCATAAGCAGGGCCTTAGACAGCGAGTCGGAGCTGGAAGAAGAAAGAAGGCTTTGCTATGTGGCCATAACCAGGGCAGAAGAACTTCTCTTTGTAACCTACTCAAAAATAAGGACCATATATGGAAGGACCAACTATTCACTGCCCTCTAGATTCTTAGATGAAATGCCAAGAAAGTTCATAGAATCTTCTACCTTAAAGGAAAGGAAAAGATCAGTAGCTTCACAAGGCTTTACCAGTCCCAGGGAAACCTTTATACAGGTTGTGGACTATACTAGAAGGCCTAAAGAAAGGGCTGCAAATACAATGGCCCATGCAGGAGATATATCCATAGGCACTAAGGTAAGCCACAAGAAGTGGGGTACAGGAACCATAGTCCAAATAAAGGACAAGGATGATGACAAGGAGCTGGTAGTTGCCTTTGATGAGGTAGGCTTAAAAAGGCTTTTACTGTCTTTAGCCCCAATAGAAATATTGTAAGGAGTGGGAAGCTGTATGGATGATAAGCTAAAGAGGATGGATGAACTAATAGAGATAATTAATGAATTAAACTACTATTACTATACCCTTGATGATCCTAAGGTTAGTGACAAGGAATATGATGAGCTTTTTGATGAGCTGGTAAGGCTGGAAAAGGAAACGGGTGTCATTAGGCCAGATTCTCCTACCCAAAGGGTTGGAGGAGAAATACTGGATAAATTTGAAAAGCATATCCATTTAGGCAGGCTTTTAAGCCTTGACAAGAGCCAAGATTATGGCAGCCTAAGAAACTGGGATAATAGAGTAAAAAGGATGATAGAAGACTACAACAGCCAAAACCAGGATAAACTGCCTCCTCCCACCTATGTGGTGGAGTACAAGTTTGATGGCCTTACAGTTAATCTTACCTACAGGGATGGCATGCTGGTACAAGGGGCCACCAGGGGCAATGGAATTGTTGGTGAGGCAATACTTCCCCAATTAAAGACTATTAAGACCATTCCCCTTAAAATAGATTTTAAGGGCACCATGGAGGTGCAGGGGGAAGGCCTTATGCCCCTATCAGCCTTGGAAGAATATAACAGGACTGCAGAGGAGCCCTTAAAAAACGCCAGAAATGCAGCAGCAGGAGCCTTAAGAAACCTGGATACCAGGGTTACTGCCAGTAGAAAACTAGTAGCTTATTTCTATAATATTGGCTATATAGAAGGAAGGACCTTCAGGACCCATATGGAAATGATTGAATTTTTAAGGGAAAATAGGCTGCCTGTACATGATTATATAAAGGAATGTGCTTCCATTGAGGAAGTAATAGAGGAAATTGAAAGGATAGAAAAGGAAAGGCATAACTTAGACCTACTTACAGATGGGGTAGTCATAAAGGTAAATGACATGAGAACAAGGGAAGTCCTAGGCAGCACCATGCGCTTTCCCCGCTGGGCCATGGCCTATAAATTTGAGGCAGAGGAAGTGACTACCAGGCTACTTGATGTAGTATGGAATGTAGGAAGGACTGGCAAGGTAACCCCTATAGCCATACTGGAACCGGTGGAAATTGCAGGGGCTACAGTCAGAAGGGCTACCTTAAACAACTATGATGACATACAGCGAAAAAAGGTAGCTATAGGGGCCAGGGTCTTAGTTAGAAGGTCCAATGAGGTTATTCCAGAAATACTGGGCGTGGTAGATACAGATGAAGAAACTAAGGAAATAGAGAAGCCTACCCGCTGCCCAGCTTGTAATTCAGAGCTTATCCAAGATGGAGTCCATATATTTTGTCCCAACTCCCTATCCTGTAAGCCCCAACTGGTATCCAGGATGGTACATTTTGCCAGCAGGGATGCCATGAATATAGAAGGTCTTAGTGAAAAAACTATAGAAAAGCTCTTTGAAGAATTGGACTTGAAAAATATACCCCAGATCTATGAGCTAAAATTTGAAGATCTAATAAGGCTAGAAGGCTTTAAGGAAAAAAGATCCCAAAATTTAATAGATGCCATTGAAAGAAGTAAAAACTGCAGCCTGGATTCCTTCATATATGCCTTAGGCATTCCCAATGTAGGGAAAAAGACCAGTGAAGACCTGGTAAAGCACTTTAAATCCCTGGAAAACATTAAAAAAGCCACCTATGAAGAGCTTGTAACCATACCAGCCATAGGACCTAAAATAGCTGAAAGCATTATAGAATTTTTCAATGATGAAAGAATTTTAAATGGTATAGATAAACTACTGGAAGTAGGTGTAAATCCTCAATATGAAGAGGAAGAAGTAGCAGAGTCCATATTTACAGATAAAAGAATTGTCATAACAGGCACCCTACAGGCCTATAAAAGGAAGGAATTACAGGATATAATAGAAAGGATGGGAGGAAAGGTCTCCAGCTCCGTTAGCAAAAATACAGACTATGTAATAGTGGGAGAAAATCCAGGTTCTAAGTATGAAAAGGCCTTAGAATTAGGCATTGAAATAATTAATGAGGATAGGCTATTGGAATTACTAGGTTAGATTAATAAGGAGGGAGATAAATGACTAGGGAAGATATCTTGCAAATAGCTGAAATGTCTAAACTAAGTTTATCTGAAGAAGAAATTCAAATTTTCATGGGCATGTTTTCAGGCGTAATGGGACAGGTAAAAGAACTGGATGAGCTTGATACAGAAGCTATAGAGCCCTTATACTTTTTAAATGTAAAAGATAAGCCCTACAGGGAAGATGTGGAGGAGGAAAGTTTAGACAGGGCAGAGGTTCTTAAAAATGCACCAGAGGAAGAATATGGTTATTTTAAAGTAAAAAAAGTAATGGATTAGAGGGGTGATGAAATGGATATTACAAGCTTAACAGCCATGGAAATTAGAGAAAAAATTGCAAATAAGGAAATATCAGCCCAAGAGGTTATAAAGGCCCACCTGGATAGGATTAAAGAATTAGATGGGGACTTAAATGCCTTCATAACCATAACGGAAGAAGAGGCTTTTGAGGCAGCAAAAAGGGTAGATGAGAAGGTTAAAAATGGTGAGAAACTAGGTAAGCTGGCAGGTATCCCCATAGGGGTTAAGGATAATATTGTCACCAAGGATATTAGAACTACTGCTGGCTCTAAAATGCTTGAAAACTTCATACCTCCCTATGATGCCACAGTAATTAAGAGGATCAAGGAAGAGGATGGAATTATACTGGGTAAAACCAATCTAGATGAATTTGCCGGTAGCTACTCAACAGAAAGCTCCTACTTTGGAGTTACTAAAAACCCCATAGACAGAGAAAGGGTGCCTGGCGGTTCCAGTGGTGGCTCCACTGCAGCAGTAAGGGCCCAGGAGGTGGCCTTGGCTTTAGGTTCAGATACGGGAGGTTCCAACCGTCAACCAGCCAGTTACTGTGGCATTGTAGGCATCAAGCCTAGCTATGGTTTGGTTTCAAGACATGGACTTATACCCCTATCCAACTCCTTGGATGTGGTAGGTTCCTTTGCTAGAAATGTTACAGATGCCAGCCTACTTTTGGATGTCATTGCAGGCAGGGATGAAAAGGACCCAACTGCCATGGATATTGAAAGGGGAAGCTACCTAGAAGGCCTTACTGGAGACATTAAGGGCATGAAGGTGGCCTTGCCTAAGGAATATATGAATATGCCCATGGATGCCAGGGTGAAGGAAAAGGTACTTCAGGCAGCAAAGGTATTTGAAAAACTAGGGGCCCATGTGGAAGAAGTAAGCCTTCCCCATGCTAAATATGCCTGGGCTACCTATTATCTAATAGTAGTATCTGAAATTAGCTCCGCCATGGCAAAGTATGATGGAGTCAGCTATGGCCATAGGACAGAAGACTATGAAAGCCTGGATGAACTATTTATTAAGTCCAGAACAGAAGGCCTAGGTGAGGAAATAAAGAGAAGCATTATGGCTGGAACCTATATATTAAGTACTGAAGAAGGAAGGAAGTACTATGAAAAGGCCTTTAGGGTAAGGGCTTTACTAAAGGAAGACTTTGACAGGGTATTTGAAAAATATGATGTGATACTTACTCCAACTACACCTAACCTGCCCTTCAAAATAGGAGAAAGTGTAAAGAATCCAACTGAAATGTATGGTTCAGGCATATTTTGTATCCCAGCCAATGTAGTTGGACTCTGTGCTCTTTCTGTGCCCTGCGGCTATGTCCATGGACTACCAGTAGGACTTCAAATTATGGGAGACAGGTTTAAGGAAGCCAATATACTAAAAGCAGCCTATGCCTTTGAAGGAGAACTATCCCTAGGAGGTGACAAATAGTGGCCTATAAAACTATAGTAGGACTGGAAATACACGTAGAATTAATGACAAAAACTAAACTTTTTTGCTCCTGTAAAAATGAATTTGGAGGAGAAGCCAATACCCATTGCTGCCCCATTTGCTTAGGACTGCCAGGTGCCATGCCTAAGCTAAACAAGGGGGCCTTAGAATATGCCATAAAGGCAGGCCTGGCCTTTAATTGCCAAATAGCTCATAGGCTGAAGATGGACAGGAAGCACTACTTTTATCCAGATCTGACTAAGGGCTATCAGATAAGCCAGGATGACAATCCTCTTTGTGCCAATG
This sequence comes from Tissierellia bacterium, assembly GCA_012728365.1. Classification (GTDB taxonomy): domain Bacteria; phylum Bacillota; class Clostridia; order Tissierellales; family Tepidimicrobiaceae; genus JAAYFE01. Next base: position 6,983 of record JAAYFE010000196.1, on the reverse strand, counting down.
GCTACTTGATAATAGAAGGGGAAGAAGGGCCTAAGAAAATAGGTATCCAAAGGATCCACCTGGAGGAGGATACAGGCAAGTCCATCCACACAGAGGCTGGAGATACCCTGGTAGACTACAACAGGGCAGGAGTTCCCCTAATAGAAATAGTTACAGCACCAGATATTAATTCTGGGGAAGAGGCCAGGATGTTCTTGGAAAACCTAAAAAATACCTTAAAATATATAGAAGTATCCGACTGTAAGATGGAGGAAGGTTCCCTTCGCTGCGATGTAAATATAAATGTGGTGGATACAGAAACAGGCAAGAAGACCAACATAACGGAGATTAAAAATCTAAACTCCTTTAAGGCAGTAGCCACTGCCATAGAATATGAAGAAAAGAGGCATATATCCTTACTAGAGGAAGGAAAAAATACAGACAAGGAAACAAGAAGATGGAATGATGTGGAAAATGTAACCATCATCATGAGGGAGAAGGGAGGCACAGACAACTATAGATATGCTGTAGATGTGGATATACTTCCTGTTGCCATAGATAGGGAATGGATTGATGATATCAAGGCTAATCTGCCAGAGCTACCCCAGGATAAGAAGGAAAGGTTCATGAGGGACTATGACCTGCCAGCCTACGATGCGGGGGTTCTTACCCAATCCAAGGAGCTGTCCATCTTCTTTGAGGAAACTGTAAAGCTTTGTGATGATCCAAAACAAGTAAGCAACTGGGTAATGGGAGATGTCCTCAGAGGGTTAAATGATAAGGCTATAGAAGTAGGGGACTTAAAGTTTGGACCTGAGGACTTGGCAGCCCTATTAAAATTAATAAAAGAGGACAAAATAAGCAATAATGTAGGTAAGAAGGTTTTAAGGGAAATGTTTGAAACTGGCAAGAAGCCAGAGGACATAGTGAAGGAAAAGGGCTTGATTCAAATTAGTGATGAGGATGAGCTGAAGAAGATAGTAGCTCAGGTACTTGAGGAAAATGAGCAGTCTGTTATAGACTATAAAAATGGTAAGGACAGGGCCCTAGGCTTCATAATAGGCCAGGTAATGAAGGCCACCAGAGGCAAGGCCAACCCACAAATTGTAAATAAGCTGGTCTTAGAAGCCATAGAGGAAAAATAGGATGGAGAAATCCATCCTATTTTTTATAAAAGTGTACTTAAAGTGTACCAAAAGTGTTCCCCTTCTGTTACAATATAAATAGAATATAATAGATACAATTTTAGCCTGAGGAGGATAGTCATGAACATAGGGAAGGTTTCAAACCAGCTTTTGGAAAGGGTAGTATTTAACAATATAAAAAATAAAAGGGAAGAAGTATTAGTAAAGGCTGCCATAGGGGAAGACAATGCCATTGTAGACTTTGGAGAGGAAGTCTGTATCCTATCAACGGACCCTATAACTGGTACTACAGAGGAAATAGGAAGCCTGGCCATATATGTATCCTGTAATGATATAGCCAGCAGTGGTGCTGAACCTATTGGAGTTTTACTTACTATATTATTGCCTCCTTCTGCCACTGAAGAAGATTTAGAAACTATAATGAAGGAGGCAGGAGAAGCATCTAAAAGGCTTAATGTGGAAATAATGGGGGGACACACAGAAGTTACCGATGCAGTAAATAGGATAATCATATCTGCAACATCCATTGGAAAGATGAAAAAGGAAAATATGATTGATTCTAAAAGGGTTAAAGTAGGAGACAAGATCCTTATGACTAAATATGCTGGTATTGAAGGAACTGCTATCATAGCCAAGGAAAAAAGGGAATATTTAAGGCATAAGCTTGGTGAAGAAAGGTTAAGGGAAGCCATGGATATGGATAAAATGGCCTCTGTTTTGAAAGAAGGAATTATCTTAGGACAAATGGGTGTAGGCTACATGCACGATATAACAGAAGGTGGAGTCTTAGGTGCAGTATGGGAAGCATCTATAGCCATCAATAAAGGGGTAAAAATATATGAGGACCTAATTCCCATGAGGGAGGTAACAAGGGAAATAGCAAAGCTTCTTAATATAGACCCTTACAGGCTCATATCCAGTGGTAGTATGCTGGTAATAGCAGATAAGGATAAGGTAGGTGACATTAGAGAAAGGCTTAAGGAAGAAAATATAGACATAAGTGTAATAGGGGAAGTAATAGAAGAAGGAAGGCTAATCTATCGTGGGGGAAGATTTGAAGAAATACCTCCACCAGAAAGTGACCAACTATATAAGGCCCTTTCCAAATAAATATTACATCATTATTACAGTATGGTTACAAAACTTCCAATTAATTGACACCACAAGTTCTTAAATGGTATAAATAATTTATAGAAACTAAATACAACAGAAGATGAGTAGAAGGGGGCAGTTTATATGAAAAAGTGGAAGGTATTTCTATCCCTCTTATTCATCTTAGTCTTCATCATCTCTTCAGCCTCAACGGCCCAAAACTATTCTTCCACCTTTATTTCAGTAGTCTATGATGGAAAGAGCCAACAGGTTAGGGAAGTCCCAGTAATTGTAGATGGACAGGCAATAAGATTTGATGTACCATCCTTTATTGTAGATGATGCTACCTTTGTTCCCATAAGATTTGTAACAGAAAAATATGGAGCTGAAGTTACCTGGGATCAAAAAACCAAAACAGCAACTATTATCAATGGCAATTTTGAAATGGCCTTAACCATAGGCAGCAACCAGGTATACATAAATGGCCAAAAGAAGACCATTAACAATAATTGGATTCCAAAACTTGTTACCTTTAATTATGGGACAAGCAAGGCAGATTCAAGGACCATGGTGCCCTTAAGGCTTATTTCAGAAACCCTAGGCTATGAAGTAGGATATGATGAAGAAAGCAGGCTACCATTTATAAATACTAAAACTAATAAAGATGAAGATGGGGGTAGAAATACTAACAAGGTAGTGGATGTAGCAGTAGTTGAAGGAAGTACAGAGGTTCCAAAGGTAATCATAAGTGGAACTGATAAAATTAAGTATTCTACATTATCATTAAAGGATCCTTCTAGATTTGTCATTAATATTGAGGATGCTGTATTGGACATAAAGGATGGAGTAAGCTTCAATAATGGAGTAGGTAGCATATATGTAGGTAAAGGTCCAATAGAGTCAGTAAGCATTTCTCAGTTTAGCAATAACCCAAATATAGCCAGGATAGTTCTTAATTTAAGTGAAGACTCCAATTTTGACATTATTTCAAAGGATGATGGCAAATCCATTACAATACACCCTGTAAACAAGGTAAAAAGCATTGAAAGGGACATTGTTGATGGAAAGGAAGCCATAGTAATAAATAGTACTAATACACCGGAAATAAGAACCATGAAGCTAGGAAATCCAACTAGGGTGGTAGTAGACCTATTGGATTCATCCTTGGAAGGTGGAGACTATTTTAGCTTTGATTATAATGTAGGCTTTGTTAAAAGGGTTAGGGTATCCCAGTTTGTACCAGATAGCCTTTATAAGCCTAATGACAGGATAGTAAGGGTAGTTTTAGATGTAGTAGATGGAGTAGCTAATCCACAAGCAAACATCATAAGCTATGATGATAGGATAATCATAATACCTGAGACTGGCTTAGAGGAAGTTGTTGAATATAGTGTAGAAGGAACAGAAAGATTTATTACCATTAAAGCAAATGATAGAACAGACTATAATGTAGAATATATAGAAGAGCAAAGGACTATGATAGTAGAAGTACCATCAGAGGCCTTAGATATAAAGGAAGGTTATTTAAATATATCTGATGGACTTATTAATGACATAACTGTTACAAAGGAAGAGGATTACTATAGGTTTGAAATTACCTTTAGAAGAAGTATAGAGTATGATATTCTATCAAGGGATAAAAGCAGGCACATTACCATTAGCATAAAAAGATCTGAAACATCAGGGCCTTCAGACAAGCTTATAGTAATTGACCCAGGCCATGGGGGCCATGACCCAGGGGCTGTACAAAATGGGGTTAGAGAAAAGGACATAAACTTGGCTGTATCCCTCAAGCTTGATCAAGCCTTGAGAAATAAAGGATACAATACTGTATTAACAAGGGATAAGGATGTTAGTGTAGGCTTATATGATAGGCCTAAAATTGCCAATGACCTTCAAGCAGATCTATTTATAAGTATCCATTCTAACTCCAACCCCAATAGCAGTATACAAGGTATCCAGGTAATGTACTACTCTCAAGACAAGGCCAAGGTTCCAAAGGAACAAACAGAAGATTTGGCCAATATAGTGATGGATGAAATTACAAAGGGTACTGGTGCTCCCAATAGGGGCCTTTTACCTAGAACAAATTATGTAGTAGTAAGGGATACAGAAATGGCTGCAGTATTGATTGAAATAGGCTTTTTAACCAATAAGGAAGAAGTTGCTAAATTGCAGGACGATGCTTATCAAAACTTAATAGTCCAATCCATCATAAGGGCTATTGAAAGATATTTTGAAAAGTATGATTAGTGGCGGAGGTAAACTCCGCTTTTTTTATGGAAATAAATAATCATAGTATTGCTTATCCTCTAATATAATGTATTAAAAGTAAGAAGGGGGGTAAGTAATGTATTATAGAAATAAACTACTAATACCAGTTCTGGCAATAATTTTGGTTTTAGCCATTGGACTAGGCCTTAAGCTAAGAGGTTCAAAGGATGGTGAGGACCCTGACTTTATAACAGATGCAGATGAAATTGAAATTATTAGATCTGATGAAGACTATGATTTTGAAATTGCAGATGATGATTCCATGAGGGAAACGGTAATGTACTTTAAAGATAGGCAGAACTTACTGGTACCAGTTATGATGAGGATTCCATGGGAAGAAGGTATAGCCAAGCGTACCCTTAGCAATATGATAGATAGTCCAGAATTAAGGGAAAGTTTAAGCTCCACAGGACTTAGGGCCATTATACCCCAAGGAACCAAAATATTGGGCATGGCCATTGACCCAGAAACAGGCCTATGTAAGGTTGACTTCAGCAGGGAAGTATTAAATGTTGAATCCAAGGAAGATGAGGAAAACTTAATAAATGGAGTAGTCTATACCTTAACTGAATTCCCAACAATAAATGAAGTACAGTTCTTGGTAGAAGGTGAAACTGTACCAGTCTTTACCCATGGAACAGATACTTCAAGGACCTTTAAGAGGGAAAATATAAATCTTGCTGGTGACCTAACTGAAGGTACTTCTAAGGTAGTGGTATACTATAAGGGTAAAAGTGAGGATGATAACTTTGAATACTATGTACCTGTAACCATACCAACCCTGGCACCAGTACCCAATATGTATACTGCCCTGGAGCTATTGTTTGATGGCCCTCCATCTGAACTAGGCCTTACTTCAGATATACCAGAAGGGGTAAGCTTCCATGGAGTAGATGTAAGTGGTGGAACTGCCTATGTAGATATTTCCTTTGATTATGCTTATCCAGAAGATGTTGAAGTAGTATTAAATGGAATGGTAAGAAATATTGGTCTTACCCTAAGTCAATTTGCAGACATAGAAGAGGTAGAACTGCTGGTAGATGGCAAAACTTTAGAAGAAGCAGGGTTAGATGTATACATAAATGATACTATACCAACCTTTGCCAACGTTTATTAAGCTGCATTATGCAGCTTATTTTTTATAAAAAAGTATATATACAAAAAGAATTTTGGTATAATAAGAAAAAAAGACAGAAGGAGAGAAGGATGGAAAGGAAGCTAATACTATCAACAGGAAACAAGAATAAGGTAGCAGAAATAAAGGATATATTGAAGGATCTGTCAATAAAGGTACTTTCAAAGGATGATATAGGTATCAATAGTTTACATGTAGTGGAAGATGGAAATACTTTAGAGGAAAATGCCATCAAGAAAGCCAAGGCCCTTAAGGATAAGGTTAAGTGCATGGTAATGGCTGATGATACAGGTTTATTTGTAGATTATTTAAAGGGGGAGCCGGGTATAAATTCTGCAAGGTATTCAGGTGAAAATGCCACCGATGAAAAGAACATAGAAAAGCTATTGAAAAAATTAGAAGGTGTGCCTATGGAAAAGAGGAGGGCTACTTTTAAAACTGTAATTGCCCTTATTACAGAGGATAACAGGACTATTACAGTAGAGGGAGAATGTAAGGGATATATAGGTTTTGAAAAAAGGGGGGAAAGTGGTTTTGGATATGATCCACTTTTCATAGTAGATGGCTATGGAAAGACCTTTGCAGAACTGGGAGAGGAAATAAAAAACAAAATAAGCCACAGGGCAAAAGCCCTTGAAAATCTAAGGAATGAAATAGCAAATTTATTAAAGGATGATGGAGATGAAGATACTAGTCATAAGTGATACCCATGGAAAAATTGATGAAGCTTTAAATCTTATTAAAAATATGGATAAACCTGAACTTATTATTCATCTGGGAGATTATGTGGAAGATGGAGAAAAAATAGAGAAGGAAACTGGCATTAAAGTAGAATTAGTAAGGGGAAATGGTGATATTTTTAATAGAAAATATGAGGATGACAGGCTATTAGAAATAGGAGGAAAGAGAATTTTTTTAACCCATGGCCATAAATATAGGGTAAAATATCATATTTTGAATTTATTATACAAGGCAGAGGAGCTAAAGGCAGATATAGCTCTTTTTGGACACACCCATGTACCTTTAATAGTAAAGGAAGACAGTATAATGGTAATGAACCCTGGAAGTATTTCTTTTCCAAGGGGCTATCAAAATCCTAAAACTTATGGTATAATAGACATAGACAAGGAAGTAAAAATGACCATAGAAAAAATTTAAAAAATTTGCTTGACAAAGTAAAAATTAGCTGGTATACTTTAATAGTGTCAGCAAGACAGTGTGGTGGATATGGCCTAGTTGGTTAAGGCGCCAGATTGTGGCTCTGGAGATCATGGGTTCGAATCCCATTATCCACCCCATTTTTTACTGCAATTTTGACCCATTAGCTCAGGCGGTAGAGCACCTGACTTTTAATCAGG
>JAAYFE010000195.1 GCA_012728365.1 Tissierellia bacterium | reverse complement strand
TTTACTAAGATAGGTTATGGGAGAATAATACCTGTATATATCCTCTTTTTCTTCAGGATCTGCCTTAAGGGTCTTCTTAGTTGCAAATCTGGAAAAAATAGATTTGTTATCTGCTTTAAATATATCTCTTAAGTCTGATGGAGCATAGTAGGCTACAACTCCTTTAATGCCTTCCATCCTTTCCATGTTTTCTGTTTTGGTATAGTAGGTGGAATAAAGGAGAGACAGGTGGCCTCCGGCAGAAAGACCCATGAGGACTATTTTATCCTTATCTATGGATAGAGCTTCATGATTTTTTTTAATATATTCCAAGGCATCGGAATAATCTGAAAGAATGTCTTCCATAGTATTTTTATAACCATATCTGTAGTCAATGCTTACAACAGCAAGATTTTTTGATGCTAAATATTTGCACCAGGATACATTATTAGGCTGATTTCTAAAGCCTGAAATCCATCCACCTCCATGGCAGAAGAATACTACGGGGTATTTTCCTTTAGCAGAAGGTAACCATAAATCAAGCTTGAGGTTTCTGTCTTCTAAATTCTTATAGACATAGGTTTTTGGCTCAAAGTCTTTATCTACCTCAATAGGGATTTTTGATTTTAATATCTTATATCCATATATTATTATAGATAGTATAAAGTAATAAAAGCCTAGACTGAAATCTGCAATAGCTAAAAACATAAAGACTATTAGATAATAAAGTTTATTAACTATGAAAAATGATTTTCTTAATTTTTCTTTTATCCTTTCCATATAATCATTTCTCCAATGGATTTTCTACTTTTTCCCTTGTACGCAATGCTTTCTTTGCTATTTTTTCGTTGATGTTTAGCTTATATAGTATATATCTTGCCATGAAATAGCCAAAGGGCAACCAGTTTACATGGCTTATGGGAAGTATCTTTCTATTGGCCCCTTCCATTTCCTTGTACAGTACCTTTCTTGATTCTATGGATAGGGTAGCATCAAAAAAAGCATCAATGAAGGTTACCTTATTCATATCCAGAAGGTGGGCGTAGGATATAGGGTCTATCTTGAAAAGGGGGTGGATTGAATCACTATCTACTATTTCTTCAAAGGACATTTTCTTAACTTTTGGAAACTGCTCGTCATATATTCTGTATAGTTTGTCTTTATTTTCCAAGTCATAACCTGTAACCAAGCCTTGTTCAAATAGCTTTCTTGCAAATTTAGTCACTGGTGATTGGTGTAGTATTTGGGGCATATGTCCACCAGTAGTCATAAATATTAGATGGTTTATCCTCTTATCTAAAATTCCTACTATTGATGATATCATACCTCCTAGGCAGTAGCCTAATATAATATTGTTTTTCTTCCAAACTCCTATTTGCTCCAATAGGTCAATGGTACTTAGGGTGTCTACAACTCCATGTTCCCAAAATCTATACATCACATCCATGTCAGGGTAAAGGTAGCTTCTCCCACTAACAGATGCATCTTCCACCCTGGTATAGTTACCAGGCAGTATAAGTATAGCACTGCTAACTCCAGCATTGGCAAGCTGTGGCCCTAGCCTTAATAAAAATTTTATATTTCTTGAACCTAGTCCATGGAGTATTAAGTTTGATGCCCTAATCTCCTTCTTAGGCACAAAAAGGTAGATTTCCACCTTTTCTGTACCAGGGGCACAGTTTCTGTAAAGGGAGTGGAATCTAATATAGCTGCACCTATAATTTTTTCCCTTAAATATATAGCCAGAGTTAAATTCAATCTTTTTCTTATCATACTTAAAATCTATTTTCATGCTTACTTCCTTTCAATTTATTAATATTTAGGTAGCAATGAATTGGCTTATTAAAAATAAAATCCATATGTGGGCAGGGTAGAATATGTAAAAAAATTTCTTTATATTAGGTCCTCTTTTACCATTGTACATGAGTATAAAGGGCAGGGAAAAGACCTGCATCCACTGTATATTTGGAAACATCAACAAAGAAACTAAAATATAGACAAGGGACATTTTCTTCTTATGACCTTTTAAGTAATGAAATAGCAAAATTAATATAGTTGCCACATAAGAACCTTCAGCAATTAGTGCAAGGAAAATTAAAAGGGCATACATTATTATATTATTACCCTTTTTTTCCCTAATATAAATAAGGGAAAGATTAACTGCTAAGGTGAAGAATATATTATTTGGAATAAAGTCTTGGTCTTTAAAAATAATCCAAAGTATTACACTGCCTATGAACATTATAAGGGAAGATAAATAAAGTCTTTTTATATATTTAATTTTATCCCTTGTATGAATATAGCCTTCTGTTGCAAGAAAGAAAAAAACGGGAGCTACAACCCTTCCTATCCAGCGAAGGTACTCTGGTGTATTTGGGAAAAATTGTCCAATATGATCCATAACCATTAATATAGTCATGATTATCTTTAAAGTAAAACTGTTAAGCACCTGCAAAGCCATATATTATCCTCCTTATTAGGCTATTATTTAATTATATCAGATGATATATATTTGCAAAAATTAATTTATACTATTAGAATAGAAATGTTATAATATACTAAGATGGATTCAGTGAGGGGGATAGATTTGAAAAGATTTTTTGGAGCATTAGGGAAAACAATTGGATATTGGTTTATGTGGTTAGGATTGGCTGCACTAATTTGCCCTTTTTTATTTCCAATTGAAATGTGGCCACAATTAAAGAGTATTTTGGATATAATTGTACTTATTTTCCCTATTGGGTTTGTGATTAGGTTTATATTCATGTTTGAAAGGGAATTTTTCGAAAGATTATTATACTTAGTAAAGGATGTATTTACTGCTGTAGTGTTTGCTGCCATTCCCTGTTTGGCTGTGCCTATACCCTTTGTTATATATCATAAATCCAGTTATGACTCTATAATAAAGGGATTAATAATTATTGCCATAGGAATTGTCGGGTTTATACTAATGGATCTTGTAATAAAGGATCATAATAAAAAGAAGAGAAGGGCAATAAGAAGAAATGAATAAATAGATAATATTTTTTTATTTACCTCGTATGAATTTCAATATAATTGTGGATAATACATATGAGGTGATAAAGTGGCTAAAAAGAAGAAGGAAAGAAAAATAGATGAAAATTTTTTTAAGGCAATGAACTATGAAATAGCAGGAGAATTAGGCATACTAGATAATGAGGAAATGAAGGAAAATAAAAGGCTTAATAAAGAAGAGGATGAGATAATAAATCCTAGTTAAAGGTTAAGAGCTTATTATAAAAATAGCATCCTATGAAGATTATTTCATAGGATGCTATTTTTTTACATTGCTTTAGGAATTGACTTAGCCTTTTTACCGTTTTTATAGAGTTGATAATACTTACCATTAAATGAGAAACCTGAATTTGCAATTATTTGTCGTTCTTCTTTTTGACAAAGAATAAAATCAATATTAACCTCTGGTTCTAA
>JAAYFE010000194.1 GCA_012728365.1 Tissierellia bacterium | reverse complement strand
GGTGGAGTTAAGCTTAATATTAATGATGTTAACAGTGCCCTTAAGGCTTACGATGAAATAATGGAAAGTGTAACAGAAAAGGCTCCTGAGGCGAAAATTAACGGAGTATTAATGCAAAAAATGCTTCCTAAGGGTGTAGAAATAATCATTGGTGTAAATAATGACCCACAATTTGGTCCAATGCTTTTAGTAGGATTAGGAGGAGTTTTCGTAGAATTGTTTAAAGACGTGGCTCTTTATCCTGTTCCTCTCAATAAGAAAGAGGCATGTGACATGTTAACTTCATTAAAATCCTTTAAGCTATTGACTGGCTATCGTGGCTCTAAGCCATGTGATATTGATGCGTTGACAGATACTATGGTTGCCATATCTGACTTTGCCTTAGCAAATAGAAATAGGCTTAAAGAACTAGATATAAACCCACTATTTGTATATGAAAAAGGAGTAGGTGTTGCTGACGCCTTAGTTGTTTTAAATGAAGAAGAATAAACTCTTGGGAGGGAATGAAAAAATGAAAATTATAATTGCTGAATATCCAGAATCAGCAGATAGAGATATTTCAATAGAGAAAGAATTTTTACCCGAGGATGCAGAAATTAAAGTGGCAGTTTACACTGAAGAAACTAAAGCTGATTTTATCAAAGAATGTGAAGATGCAGATGCAATACTAACAGGTTATGTACCCTTTGACAGAGAAATGATTGATGGCCTTAAAAACTGTAAGGTAATATCAATTGCTGCAACAGGTTATAACTATGTGGATGTTGACTATGCTGCTGAAAAAGGAATTAGAGTTTGCGCCATTGGGGAATACTGCACAAATGAAGTTGCAGACCATACACTAATGTTAATTTTAGCCCTTACTAGGGGACTGATTCGCACCCATAGAAGTGTTAAAGAAGATAAGGAATGGATCTATGACATTGTGGATGATATTCCTAGAACGGAAGACTTAAAGCTAGGTATAGCAGGTTTAGGAAGGATAGGAAGAGCTGTAGCAAAGCGTGCCCAGGCTTTTGGCATGGAGGTTATAGCTTATGATCCATATCTTCCAGAACATATAGCTAATGATATGAATGTTAAATTAGTTTCTATAGAAGAGCTGATGGAAACATCTGATATTATTAGTATACACATGAATTTGACAGGTGAAAACAAAGAGTTCTTTGACTATGAGAAATTTAAAATGATGAAAAAACGCCCAATATTTATTAATGTTGCAAGAGGTGGAGTAGTCAACGAAGATGATTTAGTTAGGGTCTTAGATGAAGGATTAATAAGAGGAGCAGGTTTAGACGTGTTATCTTCTGAAACACCAGATCTAGAAAACTGTCCTCTTTTAGGGAGAGACAATGTAATTTTAACACCCCACAATGCATTTTATTCTAAAACATCAATGTATCTATTATCAAGAATTCCAGCAGAAAATATTACAGCCTGCCTTGCAGGAGAATATGATAAAGCAAATAGAATAGTAAACAATGTAAAGTAGATAATACTTTATATTAAGGAATTAAAATTGCAAAGAAGTGGGGAAATATTACCCACTTCTTTGCATGTAATTTTTAGGCTTGTAAAGAAGTGTAAGTATTGCGTATCTTAAACTTAAATGTAATATTTATACAGCTATGGAATTTGGTTACAAGGCTATAGATGAGTTAGGGAGGATAATAATGAATATTATTGATATTATCATTTTAGGAATGTATCTAGTAGGCATGATAGTAATGGGGTTTTTTGCAAATAGTAAAGTAGATGATATGGATGATTTTATTTTAGGTGGTAGAAGCCTTAATGGTATTACTTTAACAGGAACCATTGTTGCTACTTTAGTTGGTTCTGGAATGACCATGGGGGCTGTTGGTGAAGCCTATAAGCGCGGTGCAACAGGGAATGTGCTTTTCATGTATCTTGGACTTGCTCTTGGACTTTTTGCCTTTTCATTTTTGTCCAAAAAAGTAAGAGAAACTGGTAAAAGGACAATGGCAGAGATTATTGAAGCAAAGTTTGGCCGTACTTCAAGGCTAATTTCTGCTGTAATAATTATTGGATATGCAATATCCATAGTGGCTATAAATATTGCTGGTATAAGAACAATAATTATATCCATTTTTGGAGAAAGTTTAAAAATTTCTGCCCCAATGCTTACAGTAATTGCTACCATATTTGCTATATTCTATACTTCCACTGGTGGATTTTACGCAGTAGCATTAATGGATACAATTCAATTAGGAATAATTGTAATGGGAATCATGGTTTTAGGCCCTATAATTGGGCTTGTAAAGGCTGGCGGTTTAAAAGTTATAGCTGATATTTATACATCTATGGGGTCTTCCATCACTAATCCTTTTGCAAATGGATTAAGTTCTGGGGCTATAGGCTTTTTGTTAGCATATCTACTATCAGTTCCAGGAGACCCATCTATCCCCCAAAGAGCATTGTCAGGTAAAGATGATAAAACTACTAAAAGGGCTTTTAATACTGCAGGATTTATGTCATTGGCCTTTGGTGTATTAATTATTTTAATAGGCACTTCTGCCTATGTATTAGCTCCAGATTTAGAAAATCCGGAGTTTGCTTTAGTTCATTTCATTATAAATAATTATCCTGTTGTTTTAAAAGGATTAACACTAATTGGAGTACTTGGTGCTGTTATATCTTCCTTTGATTCCTTTTTGGTATTGGCTACAACCCATATTATTTATGACTTAGGTAGTGTATTTAATATTAAATCAGATGAAAAAACAACCAAAAAGATAATGTCCTTGTCTACAGTAATACTAGGAATTATAGCTTTAATAATAGCACTTTATATCCAGTCCCTATTTACCTATTTATATATGGTACTTTCAGTAGTAGGAGCTGCCTTAGTTCCAGTATTTATTGCAGCCCTATATTTTCAAGAAAAAACTACTAGTACAGCAGCTAATGCTAGTATGATTGTAGGAACTGTAGTTACAGGAGTTTTATACCTAATATTTGGATATAATGTCCCCTTAGGAGATCCAGTTTTCTTAGGTATAATTTCTTCAACATTAACTTTAATCGTAGTATCTGTATTTACCAATAAAAAACAAGCAGCATAAGATTATAAACCCTAATTGTATCTACCTTAGTAGTGAGGGTTTTAAACCTACTATATATAAAAACAGAGTAATTGACTATTAAGCCATTACTCTGTTTTTTTAATTATTACTATCAATTGTATTAGGTATTTCCACAAAGAAGGATACTCCTATCTTTTCATTTTTTGCCCATATTTTAGCCTGGTGTAAATTTACAATTCTCTGTACTATGGCCAGGCCTAAACCAAATTGGCCCTTTTCTCCTACATTGTATTTAGAAAAGAGGGATTTTAATACTTCATCCTCTATAGGGGGACCATCATTCCATATTTTAAGAAGAACACTACTATCCTTGTCCCTTAAGGATATGAGGATGGAATTTTTAGCATATCTCATTTGATTATCCAATAGATTTTCAATAACTACCCGCCACTGTTCCATGTCCCCCTTTATTTCTGTAGGAGGCAATCTAAGTTCCCAATCAATATCTGTTCTATTCCAGGCAAGTCTTTCTATAACATCTTTAATTAACTTATCTAGGTAGAATTTTTTATAGACTATTTCATTAGTCTTTAAATAATCAAGCTTTGTAATATAAAGTAGATTCCTTATGCGTTTTTCCAGCCTTTCAGCCTCACTGTCTATGACTGCAACTGAAGAGTCTAAATCATCCTTTGGATATATGCCATCCCTGATGGCCTGGGCAAAACTTCTTATGACCATTACAGGGGTTTTAAGCTCATGGGATATATTTTGTAAAAAGGATTTTTGCATCTCCTCCTGGTACAGGAGCTGATTTCTTAGTTGTTCTATGGATTTGCCTAGTCTACCTATTTCATCTTCCCTGTCTACTCTGATGGGTTCATTCCACTCATAGTTTGCCAGCTTTTTAACCTTCTTCTCCAAGGCAACTAAAGGATTTGATAGGTATTTTGATAGTAGGGCAGCAGGTATCCAGCTAAGTATGGAAACTATGAAGGTAACTAATGCAAGGCGTTTAAACAGGGTCTTGACTAGGTCCTGCCTGTAGGAATCCCACATATATGAGATTAAAAATATATTCTCATCAAAGGCAGTCCCCTTGGTTATAACATAGAATATTTTTTCCCCATTTACTTCTCCACTATATCTTTGGCTAGTATCTTCCTGAGCCATTGCTTGCCTAATGACTTTTTCTACAAACTCTCCACTAAGGGAAGAGGGAATATAAATTTGGCCCTTATCGTATATGAAAAAGTGTCTAACAGTCCGTATATTTTCTAGGGTTTGACGGGCACCTTCCAAGCCCTGGGACTCTAGTAAATCCTTAAGGGTAAAAAGATCATATCTAGAGAACATAAATTTTTGCGCTGATTCTATTGTAATGTACATTTCTTCAGTAAAGAAGTGTCTTAGGGTAAGGGGGAGTATTATAGATAGCATGATGGATATAAATAGGGTAATAGATGCAAATACTATCCATATTTGTAGAAATAAGGGCTTGTTTTTCATGAGTTAATCATCCTATAGCCATAACCATAGATGGTTTCTATATTAAGCTTAGACATCTTCTTTCTTAGCCTCCTTACCAAATCATCAACTACCCTATCGGTGCCAAAGTAATCTTCACCCCATACGGATTTTAGGATTTGCTCCCTAGACAAGGCTTGATTTTGATTGTTAACAAAGTACTCTAAAAGATCAAATTCCTTGCTTGTTAAATTGATAAGATTGCTGCCTACCTTAACCCTTCTTCCCCTTATATCAATAGTATAGGGGGATATGATCACTAGATCTGAAGTTGAACCATAGACCCTTTCTAAAAGCTTCCTGGTCCTTATGACCAATTCCCTTGGCAGGAAGGGTTTAGCTAAATAGTCATCACTGCCCAGCTCCAAGCCTAGTATCCTATCTATATCTGCATCTCTGGCAGATATAAATATAACGGGAACATGAGGGGTTGAAGCTTTAATTTCCTTTATAATTTGATAGCCATCTATATCAGGCAGCATAATATCTAAGATCCATAAATCTGGAGGATTGTTAATTAGCTTTAAAGCTTCTTCACCAGTGAAAATTGATTTTACCTCCCAGCCTTCCTTCTTTAAATAGGTGGTCAGTATTAGGTTTAAGTTTTTATCATCTTCTACTAAGTATATATTAAATGCCATAAGATCTACTCCCTAAGTCTTTTTAATTAAATTATAGCAAAATGGGTATCATCTTTCATGAAAGCTTGTGTGAAAATTGTGGGAAATTGTAAAAGGATATATGCTTTTGCTTTTACAAAAAAACATATTTTGTTTATATTTTTGTTACATTTGTGTATTAATATTAAATTAAAATAGATAAGGGAGGGATATAGATGGATGAAGAAAGAAGAAATCCAGAGGAAATAATGGAGATTATTGAAGGTATAGATATGCAAGTGGAGGAAGCCAGTGAAGATAAAGCTTATGAAGAGATTGACCAAAGTCCACTGGAAGAAGTTGAGGAAGTAAGTGAATATGTATATGAGGAAGGTAGGGAAAGTAAGAAGGAGAACAGGCCTAAGAAAAATAGAATAATTTCTTATATAGTTGTAGCCTTAATTGCTTCATTAATTGGTGGTATAATATCTCCCTTTATAGTATTAAAGTACATGGAAGAAAACAATATGCTAGGAAGCCAAAATAGTCCAACCTTTGGAATATCCGATGTGTTAGAAAGTGGAGAAAAAATAGATGCCATAACTATAGTTGCACAGGATGCTATGAATAGCGTAGTAGGTATTACCACTAGAAGCCTTAGACAGATTGGCTTTTTCCAACAGGAAGTAGGCGGAGTAGGTTCTGGAGTTATAGTTGATAGCAATGGCTATATACTTACAAATTCCCATGTTATAGATAATGGAAATGCTAAAAACATAAGGGTTTTATTTGATAATGGAGATGAAAAGGAAGCTAAGGTGCTATGGTATGATGCCTTACTGGATCTGGCCATAATAAAGGTGGATGCAAAAAACTTACCAGTAGCCAAGCTTGGGGATTCAGATAAACTTCTGGTAGGAGAACCTGCCATTGCCATTGGAAATCCCTTAGGATTAGAATTTCAAAGTACTGTAACCTCAGGAATCATTAGTGGTCTCCACAGAACCATAAATGTGGAAGGCAATGTTATTGAAGATCTAATTCAAACAGATGCTTCCATAAACCAGGGAAATAGTGGTGGCCCCCTATTAAATTCAAAGGGTGAAGTAGTAGGAATAAATACTGCAAAGATTAGCTCTGCAGAAGGTTTAGGATTTGCTATACCCATTAATACTGTAAAGCCAATTTTAGAGCAAGTTATAGAAACAGGCACCTATAAAACTGTAGTTGTTGGAATTACAGGCGTTGAAGTAGAGCTATATGAAAGAAGACTGGGGGTAGACATTAGTGCAGATCAGGGTGTTGTGGTGCTAGAGGTAGTCCAAAATTCACCAGCCTATAATGCAGGATTAAGGGTTGGAGATGTAATAGCTAAAATAGACGATAAGGATATTGAAAATATGAGCCAGCTTAAAAAGGCCTTATACAGCTATAAGCAGGGAGATAAGGCTAAGCTTACAATAATTAGAAATGGTACAGAGGAAATATTAGAAATAGAGTTTACCCAGGTTAGATAATATTTTCCGCTATCCCCCTTTTTAACATAAATGAGCCCTTCAAATTGAAGGGCTTTTATTAGTGTGCCCGGCATGGGCGTAAGCTAGTCGGTGAAAGTCCGATACGGGGGTTGATAGTGCCAACCGTTAGCTTAAGACAAGGGTGTCCACCGCGAGGTGGAATCTGAAGGAAGTCGGCGGCAAAACTCCGGTCTGAGG
>JAAYFE010000193.1 GCA_012728365.1 Tissierellia bacterium | reverse complement strand
TTATAAGGCTCCTCTAAGTTATGTAAAATTTGGTGAATTCTCATGGACTCTTCTGACATACATATTCTTTTCTCTATGTCTAAATTATCTTCTTGCTCAGGAATGGAATCCATGCTTACTAACCGTTTGTTCTTTAGTAAATAGGAATAATAAGTGTTTTTAGCAATCTGACACAGCCATACCCGTATATCACAATTACCCTTGAAGCTGTCTATAGATTTTATAGCCTTCATAAAGGTCTCTGAAGTTACATCTTCAGCAATATGCTTATTGCCCGACAGACTATAAATATACAAATAGACATCCTTAAAATAGTTATGGTATATTTTCTCCAGCTCTGTCACCCTTTCACCTCCCTACTAATAAGACTCACAAGGAAAGATTATCTTACAAAATTTTGTATATAAATATTAATTTTTTTCCACCCTCTATCCACAAAGAAAGAGGATGGTTAATCCTCTATAGCTGCTTGTATGCATTTGTCTTTTTCCATATTTTTATTATAGGTAGTGTTATCTACTAATATATGGGGGCTGGTTCCAGTTTCCATATTTATGGTACCGTCAGAATTTAAAACCAGTTCCCTGCTATAGCTGATTATGAAGCCCCCATAAGGAATGTTCTGTATAGGCACCTCTTCAAATGTCATGCCACCACCTGTATTCTTCCCTACTAGTGTAGCAAAGCCTGTATCCTTTGCAAAGGCTGCAAACTTTTCAGCAGAACCATATACTTCCTCATCTACAAGTAGGTAGATCTTCCCCTTGAAGTTTACATCCTCCTTAGGATCTATTTTAATCCTATTTAACTTGTAGTATTTAAAGTCTGTCCTTACTTCCTCTGGAAAGCTAGCTAATATTTTATCATCCAAAAACTCAATGGTGGTCAAACCAGAAACCAAGAAAGGATCCTGAGCTGTTTTGGCTTTTTGCTTAAAAAAAGAATAGTACTCAGCACTGTGTCCTTCATCTATTAAAAGCTCCACTATCCTTTGCCAGTATTCATCGGAACCTCCTGCATTCCCCCTTATATCTACAATCAGCTTATCATAATCTTCCACTTCCTTGAGAAAGCTTTTTATTTTCTCATAGTCCTCTTCTATACGGTAATTAGACATGGCCAGTATCCTCATATAGGCTATTTCATCTTCCACTAGTACCTTAGTTTCCAAAACTGGTCCTTCATAAAAAAGGGGATGTTTTTTTGGATCCACCTCTATATTATCCAGCTGGCCATCAAACATATACCTGCCAAGGGATCTTTCATAATGTAGAATTTCCCTCTTATCAGGAAAATAATATTTATAATAGAGCCTATATTCATCACCTGTTAAAATAAAGGTATTCCTATCATTTAAGTCCTTTAATATATTGTTTAAGGCTACAAAGTATTCACCATCCCCCTTGGTATTCCTTAGAATTCTCTTATACTTTCCTATGTTTTCAAACCAATCTATACCATTTACCCTTTCATTGACCTTAAAAAAGGGATAGTTTTCCTCCAAAAGCTGGCATATAAATTTAAACTCCCTAATTTTTTCACTGCTGGTAAAGCCAGCATCTAGTATGCCATAATCTTCTGCATCTAAGGCTTCAGTCTGAAACTCATCCCTACTATTATAAATCCTTTCTCCTATAATTACTGCAAAAATTATTAAAAGGATTCTTATAATAATTCTCCTCTTGGCCTTTGAAGAAAGTGGTATTTTTTTATTCCTTTTAAGCATACATACTTCCCCCTTTAGTGTAAGTCCTTCCACAGCTTTATATAAATATATATTTTGTAACTTTGAGCTACTGAACAATTGAATTACCAAAATATTAATTTAATTCTATCCTTTATTAATCTACTTGTCTAGAATTTACTTTAACTTTTGGCACCTAGGGTTATTTCAAGTAAAGTAGCTGTTTCGTCAACTCCCTATTCTTAAAATTTCAAATCTCCTCTTTCCAACCTTATGTTTCTCTATTCGTATAAATTTCTCATTATTAACCTTTTGTTTCTTGTCCATACAAAGGCCTATAATAGTATCCTCATGGCAAATTTTATATAGGGAATCCAACAATTTATCTACAAAATTATCTTCCTCCCCTATCCAATCTACCTTTTGGCCATAGGGAACATCTGTTATGATAATATCTGGACTTATGTTTTCCCTATGCCCTTTAAGACATCAGCATGAAAAATTTTAAATTCAATATTTTTCTTAATCATCTTTTTTAATCTAATGGCACTGTCTTTTGCTTCAATATGGGACTCTTTTTTATACTTTTCTATCATTTCTTCCAGCTCTATTATTCTATTGTTCATTCCTTCCTTACTTAATAGGGATAGATTTTTCCTTGCAACATTTATCAAGTCTTCATTTATGTCACTTCCAAGAATACTTCCAATTGTATCCTGATTTAAAAATCCCAATACAGTAAGTAAATATCCACCACCGCAACAGCAGTCATATAAACAAATATCCTCCCTTTTAGGTAAGTATTGTAAACACCTTCCATATATCTCCTGGGCTAATCTTACTGGGAAGTTTGTCATACCACCTATATGGTATAAAACACGCCCACTTGAAAAGTCCTCATAATTACCCTTTTTACCATATTTGTATTCCATAGTAAAACCTCGCTTTTAATAAAATCCATTATTATTATACCAAATTAATTCGCAAATCTAATAATCTATTCTTTATCCTTACCAAATAATTTGTATGTATTTTTTGAAGGAATTAGCACACAATATATTTAGATTCTAAATAATCTTTTATAAATTCGACAAATTCAAACTTTACTATTGCTTTTTCGACATTATAGAGGTAAAATTTCTGCAAAGGATTTTGTTCTTTCTAAAAAGAGTTTCTTTTCAGCAAAATCCTTGTAGCAGATCAGGGTAGAATCCAACATAATGATGAAAGGAGTTGCAGTTATGAAAAAAATAGGCTTATTACCCAAATTAATTATAGCAATTATTCTAGGTATAATAATAGGTAGCTTTGCTCCAGCTTGGGTAGTTAAAGTACTAGCTACTTTCAATGGTCTATTTAATAACTTCCTGGGCTTTGCCATTCCTTTAATAATAATAGGATTTGTAGCTCCTGGAATTGGAGAGCTAGGTAAAGAAGCCGGTAAACTTCTAGCAATAACTGCAGGCATAGCCTATGGTTCTACTGTTTTTTCTGGTCTTTTGGCCTACTTTACATCTTCCATAGTAT
>JAAYFE010000192.1 GCA_012728365.1 Tissierellia bacterium | reverse complement strand
TATATTCTTTGGCTGTAAGGCCTGCTTAATAAATTCCTTCATAAAATACTGTTGAGCCTTAACCCTACCTATATCCCCTTCTGGATAGGATCTAAATCTTAAATACTGCAAAGCCTTATCCCCATCAAGGGTCTGTAGGCCTGGATAAAGATCTATTAAGAGGGGAGGTTTGTCTGTTGGATCACTATAATACATTCTCTGAGGCACATCTAGCTCCACTCCCCCTATGGCATCTACTATTTCCTTTACTGCATAATAGTCTACTGTTACATAGTACTCAAGGTCTACCCCTAAAAAGTCCTTAACAGTTTGAACTGCCAAAATTGGTCCTCCGTAGGAGTGAGCATGATTTATCTTCTCCATTGACCTTATACCCCTAATATTCACCCTTGAATCCCTAGGTATGGATAACATGGTAATTTCAGCAGTTTCATAATTATATTTACATAGAATCATAGTATCTGTTCTCATGCCAGTTTTTTTGTAACCATGTTCATCTTCTTCCATTTTCTTTAAGGCTCTTATACCACCCTGGCCTTCTAAGTCATCTACTCCCATAAGTAAAAATAGTATTTGTCCTTTATCCTCTATTTCTTCTACTTTTTCTTTTTCATCCTTATCTAAGTATTCATTATCCCCTTTACCTATAGAAATAACAGAGTCATCATCAAAAATATATAAACCTACAAAACTAAAAAGGGCAGAAAATACCACTATAGACACAAAAAAAGTAATCCAAAATTTCTTCTTCATCTCCTGACCTCCCACATACCACCTATAGCTTTAATAATACTAGATTTGGAATCTTTTTTCAATTAAATAAAGTTAAAATTAAGTTACAATTTGTTACCAGAAAAAAATAGGCCTAAGGCCTTTTATTTTACTGAAACATAGGGGTTGTTTTCTATATAGAATCTGTAGGGAAAGTACTTTGCTTCTTCGGCATAATCAATGCCTATTCTGGTGGTTTCCACTATATTGAAATCCTTATTTGTTCCTTCTTCCACATACAACCTATCTCCACATAGATCAATTCCATAAAGTTCCTTATCTATTTTAAAGGCCCTAGTTAGCTTTCCAGGTCCATTAGTTAAATTTTGCCTCTCATATTTACTTAATTTATCATAGGGTTTTTTGAATCTATTTAGGGCCATCTTATCAATATTTTCTAAGGGTTCAAGGGCTCTAATTAGGACCCCTTCTGGGACACCTTCCTTTGCAGTTATTATATTAAATAAATAATACATTCCATATATAAGATACACATAAGCATGACCTGGAGGCCCATACATGACCTTTATCCTGTCTGTCCTCCTGCCTCCATAGGAATGGGCAGCCTTGTCTTCTATGCCTAAATAGGCTTCTGTTTCCACAATCCTACCCTTTAAAAGGACACCATCTACCTGGTGTACAAGTACATTGCCCAATAGTTCCTTTGCCACTGTTATAGTATCCCTTGCATAAAATTCTCTACCTAGTTTCACATCACCAACTCCTTAAGCTGCTTAAGTTATAAAAGACATAGCCTAAGCTATGTCTTACTTTATATTTTCTAATAGGGAAACTGCTTCACTTAAGAGCCTTGGAACCTTAGATAAAACATTTTCATCAATTATATTTTCATTTTCTACAATTATATCAATATAATTAGAAATTATTTTTGATGTTATTAAGGTTTCATCCTTTACTATATGCTTATAGCTATTTATTACTTCCTCTTTAATTATTTTGCCCTCATATTCATAAATTGGTGAGCTAGGAGAACCCTCCATGTATACCCTTAGATAATCAGCGTATATCCTTAATGCTTCTTCGAATTTAATAGCCTGGGGATATTTTTGAATATACTTTTCTGTTTTAACTAATCTTTCTTCTATTTCCCTAAAAGGAATAGTTATTTCTCCATCCAGTAGAACAGGCTGATTGGAATTTAAGGACTTAATATCAATATAATCCTTCATTTCATCTGCTAAGTAAGGACTGTATTCCTTTAGCCCTTCATAATCTATGATGGGATAGAAGGCACCTTCCATATTTATGAGCTTGTATTTTCCTTTCATTATTCTTTCAACTATTTCCTTCAGCTTTACATTTTGTATATTCTCAATGTTTTCTTCAGCAAAGAATAGTTCCGTTCCTGAAAGCTTCAGCAGCTCCATCTGATTGTCTTCTATAAAGAGCTCATCTGTATAAGCTTGTATATATTTCTTCTGTACTTCCTCCAACAGTATAATCATAGCTGTTGTCTCTTCTTTAGTAGCCTCTTTAATATTTTCATCTATGAATTGTACCAGGGTATAGGGTTCATTGTTGCTTTCCACTATGCTCCTAAATTGTTGTAATAATTTTATAGAATCATCATCCTTAGGAGCTGCAAGACTTTCTTCTAAGACTTCATATATGGCCTTGTCATCTTTATTTAATAGATTACTTTCACAACCTGCAATAAACAAGATCAAAAGTATACCTATTATACTAATGCCTTTCAAAACTTTTTTATTCATATTATTACCTCTTTCATGTTTAAAATTCATAATTACTAAGCTTTCAAGTATAATATATCAAATTATTAAGGCAAAAGTCTTTACAAAGGAGTTACAAAACAAACTGACAAGTTTGCACCTGCCAGCCTGTTTCCTAGATTAATTTTTTTCCATAATACTTAGTTTTTCTCTATGGCCTTTCTCTATTTTTTTATTGGCATTGGAAAGCATTAGTTTGATCCTGTTTAATTGATTTACCTCACTAGCTCCTGGATCATAATCTACGGGCACTATATTAGCTTGAGGATACCTATCCCTTATGGCCTTAATCATACCTTTTCCAGTTATATGGTTTGGCAAGCATCCAAAGGGTTGAACACAGACTATGTTTTCTGCCCCCCTATGGATTAATTCTATCATTTCTGCTGTTAAAAGCCAACCTTCTCCATATTGGTGGCCTAGGCTTATAAGCTCCTCTGCCAAGGTTGCCAGTTCCTGGATGGTCATTGGCTCTTCAAATCTTTTACTTTGCCTTAGGGCCTCCCTAGCATATGTCCTATAGTGCTCAATATATTTTACTGCTATATTACCACCTATTTTAGGAAGTAGACCTTTGGATAGCTTTTCATGTTTAAAGTTAGCATTGTAGGCTGAATAAAGTAAAAAGTCTGTAACATCTGTAACTATTGCCTCTGCCCCTTCCTCTTCCAATAGGTCCACTAATTGGTTGTTGGCTTCAGGATGGTATTTTACTAGTATTTCTCCAACTATACCTACCTTTGGCTTTATAAGATTTTCATCTATTTCTAATTCATCAAAATCCTTAACCATCCTATTTATGTTTTCTATATAATCCCTCGTCCTGCCTACCTTTACCGCCTCACAGCATTTATCTATCCAATATCTTGCCAGTACATTGGTTGAGCCCTTTATTTTTTCATAGGGCCTTATTCTGTGGAGCATCCTCATGATCAGATCGCCATAAAGTACTGCCATTATACCCCTCTTTATCATAGCAGGTGTAAAGGTAAAGCCTGGATTTTTCTCTATTCCTTGAGCTGATACAGCTATAATAGGCACATGGCCAAAGCCAGCTTCCTTAAAGGCCTTTCTCATGAAGCCTACATAGTTTGACGCCCTACATACTCCTCCCGTTTGAGATATCATTACCGATACATTGTCTAAATCGTATTTCCCAGATTTTAAAGCATCTATAAACTGACCTACAACTATTATAGATGGATAGCAGGCATCATTGTTTACATATTTTAAGCCTTCATCTACAGACTTAGTATCTGCTGAAGGTAGTACTTCTAAGCTATAGCCACAGGAATTAAGAGCTGACTGTAGTATTTCAAACTGTATTGGTGCCATTTGAGGCATTAGTATGGTGTGGTTTTTCTTCATTTCCTTAGTAAACTGTACCCTCTTAGGTATGTCATATTTCTTTTCTAACTTATAGCCCCTCTTATCCCTTTCCTTTAAGGCGGCCATTAAGGACCTAATCCTAATCTTGGCAGCACCTAGGTTGCTTATTTCATCAATTTTAAGTAGTGTATATATTTTGCCATACCTATTTAGTATTTCTTCAACCTGGTCTGTGGTAACTGCATCCAGTCCACATCCAAAAGAATTAAGCTGAACTAGCTCCAGGTCCTTACGCTGGGCGACAAAGCTGGCTGCCCTGTAAAGCCTGCCATGGTATACCCACTGGTCTAATACCCTTAAGGGTCTTTCCACTTGTCCTAGATGGGCTATAGAATCTTCAGTTAAAACTGCCATGCCTAAGGAGTTTATAAGGCCGGGTATATTGTGGTTTATGGCCTTATCTAAATGGTAAGGCCTTCCTGCCAGGACTATGCCCTTTATTCCTTCCCTTTCTATATATTCTAATGTTTCCTCCCCTTTTTTCCTTATGTCTTCCTTTACCTTAAGCCTTTCCTCCCAAGCCTTATCTACAGCCTTTACTATCTCATCCCTGGAAATATTAAGCTTTGCTAATTCTTCAACCAACCTATTTTTAAGGCCTTCCTTGTCATCAAAGCTTAAGAAGGGATTCATGAATAAGATATCTTCATCCTTTAGCTCTTCTACATTATGTTTAAGTACATCTGGATATCCTATAACCACTGGACAGTTTACATGGTTGTCTGCCCTTTCATCTTCCTTCTTATCAAAAAAGATGGAAGGATAGAATATAAATTTAAGCCCTCTTTCTATTAAGTCCATTATATGGCCATGGGAGATCTTGGCTGGATAGCAAGCTGTTTCACTAGGTATGGAACTAATTCCCTTTTCATATATCTTTCTAGTGGATTCACTGGATAGTTCCACCCTAAAGCCTAATTCTGTAAAGAAGGTATGCCAAAATGGATAGTGTTCATACATATTTAAAACCCTAGGAATACCAACCCTGCCCCTTTTGGCTTCTTCCTCTGGTAAGGGTTCATAGTTAAAAATCCTATTGTACTTATATTCAAATAGATTAGGCAGTCCTTCTTTGGACCTGTCAATGCCTGCACCCTTTTCACACTTGTTTCCAGTTATATACCTACTGCCATCTTCAAATATATTTATGGTTAAAAGGCAGTTATTTCCACATCTACCACAACGAGCCTTCTTGCTTGTGTAGGAAAAGTTATCTAGTTCCTCCTTAGTAAGTATGGTAGATTCTACTCCTTCCTGGTATCTTTCTTTGGCAATTATGGCTGCACCTAGGGCTCCCATGAGGCCTGGAATATCTGGCCTTACTACCTTCCTGCCAGATAAAAGCTCAAAGCTTCTAAGGATGGCATCGCCATAAAAGGTGCCTCCTTGAACAACAATATTATCACCTAGTTCCTTTGGGTCCCTTATTTTTATTACCTTGTGTAGGGCATTTTTTATAACAGAATAGGAAAGTCCAGCAGCAATATCTCCTACACTGGCCCCTTCCTTTTGGGCTTGTTTTACTTTTGAGTTCATAAATACAGTACAACGGGAACCTAAGTCTTCAGGATTTTCAGCCAATAAACCTTCATTTAAAAAGTCTTCCACCCTCATATTTAAGGAATGGGCAAAGGTTTCTAAAAAGGAGCCACAGCCAGAGGAGCAGGCTTCATTAAGAAGGATACTATCAATTACCCCATCCTTAATTTTCATACACTTCATGTCTTGTCCACCAATGTCCAGTATGAAATCTACCTTTGGTTGGAAAAAGGCAGCTGCCTTATAGTGGGCTATGGTTTCCACTTCACCAACATCAATGTTCAATGCAGCCTTTATAAATTCTTCCCCATATCCAGTTATGGCTGAATAGGTTATTTTTTCTCCTTCAGGTAGCTTTCCATATATTTCCTTTAGGATCTTAATTACCAGTTCTAGGGGTTGCCCCTTGTTGTTTCCATAATAGGAATATAGTATGTTATAATCCTCATCTATTAATATGGCCTTGGTGGTAGTGGAACCTGCATCTATGCCTAGGAAAGCCTTTCCCTTATGGCTTTTTATATCCTTATACTTCATCTTTTTAGTTGCATGCTCTCTTCTAAATTCTTCTAATTCCTCTTCATTCTCAAACAAAGGCTGTAAATTCTTAATTTCTGATTCAATGGGCTTTTGTAGATTGTCAAATCTATTTCTTAAGGCTTCAAATTTTATAGGACTTTGGTTTTCTGCCGCCACTGCAGCACCTATGGCAACAAATAGCTGGGAATTTTCAGGAAAAATTATTTCATCTTCAGATAATCCTAAGGTATCTATAAATCTATCCCTTAAAGCAGACAAGAAATATAAAGGCCCTCCTAGAAAAGCAACCTTACCCTCTATTGGCCTGCCGCAAGCTAGGTTTGATATAGTTTGATTGACTACCGATTGAAAAACACTAGCTGCAATATCTTCCTTGGAAACTCCTTGATTTATCAGTGACTGAACGTCAGTTTTAGCAAAAACACCACATCTGGAAGCTATGGAATATATGGATTCATGCTTTAGGGCTAATTTATTTAGGCCTTCAGCATCGGTTTCTAAAAGAGAAGCCATCTGATCTATAAAGGCACCAGTTCCTCCAGCACAAATACTATTCATCCTCTGTTCAACATTTCCTCTTAAATAGGTTATCTTGGCATCTTCACCACCTAATTCAATAACCACATCAGTTTCAGGTATAAACTTCCTAATGGCTGTTGTAGAAGCTACTACTTCCTGTATAAAGGGAATCTTAAGCCATTTATGAACAGCAAGTCCTCCTGAACCTGTTACCATTATACTAATGGCCTCATTCTTAAACTTTCTATAGACTTCCATTAAAACTTCCCTAACACTATTTTTAATATCTGAAAAATGTCTTTTGTATGTGCTATGGATAATATCATAATTTGAATTCAACACTACTAGCTTAACTGTTGTGGAACCAACATCTAATCCTAATCGTAATTTAATCATTTTATTGCCTATACTGCGTACCTCCTTACTCTATACTTGTTAGAAGGATTATAACATAAGCTTTAATTAAAGACAATTATTGTTAATCCCTTGCTTATCTTATTACTATAACAGGCCTACTATATATTATATCAAATATATATTTAATTGGTGTAATTTATATTACAGCTATTATTTCACATAAATATAGCTAGTCTAGCCTTTACAAAAATTTATAAAATGGTTATAATATTTATATACTTTATAGGGGTATACAGTATTAAATATATTTTAGGAGGTTTTTCATGGAAAACTATTATATTAAAACCAATCGAACCTTTACCTTTATTAGGAGAAATGCTTGGATAATAACTTTACTAGTGGCCATAGGTGGCTTATATGAACCAAAATTAGGTCTTTTAGTATTACTTGTTATGGCTGGACTCCTAACTACTGCCTTTTTCAAGGGCAGGTATTGGTGTGGCAATTTCTGTCCCCACAGTTCCCTCTTTGATAGGATCTTCATGCCCATAAGTCGCAATAAGAAAATACCTAGCATTCTAAAATCAAAGCCTATGGTTATTGCTATACTAGCCTTCTTCTTCTACAATTTTTCTAGAAAGATAATAGCCATCTCTAGCCTGTGGGGTACATATGACTTCTTTGATAAGCTTGGTGCCATATTTTCCAGAACCTACTTAATGGTATTACTGTTAGGTGGTATCTTGGCTGTTACCATAAATGCAAGGAGCTGGTGCCAGTTTTGCCCCATGGGTACTATGCAAAAGCTATCCTACAGCCTTGGCAAGGCCCTAGGTATTACCAAAAAATTTGAAAAGAAGATTACCATTGAAGCTAAGGAAAAATGTCATGCTTGTGGCAAGTGTGCCAGGGTGTGCCCCTTCCAGTTAACTCCCTATCTAGAGTTTTCTGATAAAAATCAGTTTGACAATATAAACTGTATAAGGTGTGCAACCTGTATAGAAAATTGTCCAGCCAATATTCTATCCTTAAAAACTGAAGAAGAAGCCCTTGAGCTAATAAAAAATACATCCTTAGAAGGCTATGAAAACCGTCAAAAAATAAAAGCTAAAATAATAGATATAAAGGATTTGGCTAAGGATATTAGGGAGTTTACCTTTTCCTTTTTATCTCCTAAGAAGGTAGATTACAAGGCAGGCCAGTTTATATTGGTAAAGATTCAGGATAATCCTAAAAGCTTTAGGGCCTATTCTATTTCTTCCTATGATGAAGAAGGGAGACAGGTTAAAGTAATAGTAAAGAAGGTAGAAAGGGGATATGGCACCAATATTATTTTTAATTCCTTTAAGGTGGGAGATGAGGTTGAACTTGAAGGCCCCATGGGTAATCATTTAGTGGTGGATCCTACAGAAGAAAAGCTTCTATTTGTAGCCAATGGAATAGGAATTACCCCCTTTATAGGACTTTCAAAGTGGGTGCTAGAAAAGCATCCTGCTGTTAAGAGTGTAATACTTTTAAATGGTCAAAGATATAAAGAGGATCTGCTATACAATGATTACTTTAAGGACCTAGAGAAGGAACACAGCAGCTTTCAATATATACCTGTGCTTTCTAGGGAAAAGCTACCCAATTTTAAAAAAGGCTATGTAACAAATGTATTAAAGGATTTGGATCTTGAAGGATATAAGGTATACATGTGTGGTACAAGGAGGATGATTGAAGACAGCTATAGGCTCCTGTTAGATAAAGGAGTAAGTAAAGAGGATATATCCTATGAAAGTGAAAGTAGGATAGATTTAAAGAAGAAAGATAGCCTGGTTAGGGCCAGCTAAAAATCTCCTCCATGTAAAAAGCCCAGCTTAGGCTGGGCTTTTCTTAATCACAGAATATTATACATCTTTTTGGAATACATAGTATTTGGCCAACCATTAGATTATTTGGATCTATACCTGGATTTGCCATCAGTAGCTCCTGAACTGTTACACAGAACTTCTGACCTATGAAATATAAGGTATCTCCAGGTTTTACCCTATAGTATACACCATGTGGGCAGGGTGGTAGTACTGGTTCAGGCCTTGGCATAGAATAGGGTATACATATTACCTGGCCTATTTGTAGATTATTTGGGTCAATCCCTGGATTTAGTTTCATAATAGCTTCTACTGTTGTATTATATCTTATGGCTAAGAAGTATAGTGTATCCCCTGATTTAATGGTATATGGAAAGCTACCAGCAGGACATCTTCTTCCTCCATACTTATCTTCATGCTTGTCATCATGTCTATCATCATGTCTATCATCATGTTTTCCACTCATATAAATCACCCTTCCATTTAATTGTGCAATATATATTATGCAAGTACTAAAGTTAATGTTAATAAAAAAGAGAGCCTAAGCTCTCTTTTATTAGAAGGTTGGTATACATATTAGCTGACCAATTCTTAAGTTGTTTGGATCTATTCCTGGGTTTGCATTTATTATGGCTTGAACGGATACATTAAAGCGTTGAGCAAGTATAAATAAGGTGTCTCCTTGCCTTACAGAATAGTAGAATCCATTTGGACATGGTGGTACTGGTGTAACTGGCCTTGGTATACATATTACCTGGCCTACCCTTAGGTTGTTTGGATCTATACCAGGATTTGCATTTATTATGGCTTGAACTGTTACATTAAAACGTTGGGCAAGTATAAATAGTGTATCTCCTGGAACTATAGTATAGTAAAAGCCATTTGGACATGGTGGCATTGGTGGTGGCAAGGCTCCTGGTATACAAATTCTTTGACCTATTTGAAGATTGTTTGGATCTATGCCTGGATTTGCATTTATTATGGCCTGAACGCTAACTCCAAATCTTTGGCTTAGCAAGAACAGCGTATCCCCTGCTCTAATTGTATAGAAAAATCCATTTGGACATTGGCTTGGAGCTGAGCCGGGTATACAAATTCTTTGTCCAATCTGAAGATTATTAGGGTCAACATTTGGATTTAGTCTTCGAATTGCTTCTACAGTAGTGTTAAATCTTTGGGCTAGTATAAAAAATGTGTCCCCTGGTCTAATTATATATGAAAAACTTCCTGGATGACATTGTTGTTGTACTCTATTCTCTTCCATAATACTCTCCTTTCTACATATTTTCTTGCACTACATAATATGCAGAAAGGGAGATAGGTGTTAATGTCTTATTCAATCTTTTTCCCCTGATAGGAATTCCTTAACTTAAGTTCCCTATCAATTCCTGACAATACCCTCAACTTATCTAAAGTCCATCTGGGTTCAACAAGAAGCTCCTTTTTGCCATCTCCTGTTACCCTATGAACAACCATGTCCTTTGGTAAATACTCCAAGGCATCTACTACTAGGGAAATATATTCCTCCCTACTTAATATGGGAAAGGGATTTTTTAAATAGTATTTATACAAATCTGTATCTTTTTGTATATAGAGCATGTGGAATTTGACACCCCAGGTCTTAGTACTAGCCACATATTTAACAGATTCTAATGTGTCTTTTTTCGACTCACAGGGCAGCCCAAATATAAGGTGGGTAACAACCCTTATATTCCTTTCCCTTAACCTTCTAACTGCTTCATCATATATCCTTAAGGGATAACCCCTTCTTATAAATTTAGCAGATCTATCATGTATACTTTGAAGGCCCAGCTCTACCCAAAGGTAAGTTTCCCTGTTTATTTCCTCCAGTAAATCCATCACCTTATCAGGTAAACAATCTGGCCTGGTGGCTATGGCCAGTCCCA
The DNA here is from genome assembly GCA_012728365.1 of Tissierellia bacterium. GTDB lineage: Bacteria > Bacillota > Clostridia > Tissierellales > Tepidimicrobiaceae > JAAYFE01. Next base: position 1,820 of record JAAYFE010000192.1, on the reverse strand, counting down.
CTATACCCTGCTGGAATAGAGCAGTAAAGTATTTTTCCCTTAAATCCTCATAGCTAGAATAGGTATTTGTAAAATTTTGGAAGTATGCAATATACTTATCAGTCTTCCATTTATTACTTAAGAGCCTTTTCTGTTCCTTAATTTGCTCCCTTATATCTAACCTTCTTGAAGCTGCAAACTCTCCTGAACCTTCCTCACCACAAAATATACAACCCCTATGTCCTACTGTCCCATCTCTGTTGGGACAGGTAAAACCTCCATCTAAAGATAATTTAATAACCTTTTTCCCAAAGGTCTTCCTAAGTTCATAGTTTAAAGTATGGTATCTTTTATCTCCCCACATTTATTTGACTCCTTCTAATAGAAACTGATATATAAATATGGTACCATATTTATATATATGGGTAAAATGGATAATAAATATTTAAAATGGAGTGAAAAATATGGGAGCAAAAACTTGTATAGAGCTGGTTCCTATTTTTAGTAGCTTAACCTTTGACGAAATGATGGAAGTTGCTTCAATTACAGTTAGTAGAAAGTATAAAAAAGGTGAAATGGTATTTTTGCAAGGACAAATGGAAAAAAAGCTCTATGTAGTTCACAAGGGACGTGTAAAAATAACAAGAATCTCTAGTTCTGGCAAGGAACAGGTTATAAGAATATTAGGCCCTGGAGATTTTATGGGAGAGCTATCCCTTTTTAATAATGAGCCCTATGCCAATAATGCCGAGGCCATTGAAGACACAACAGTTTGTATAATAGATGGAGACAAGTTAAAGGATATTATGGCAAAGTATCCAGCCATTGCCTTTAAGGTATTGGAGGAGTTAAGCCATAGGCTTAAAAGGGCAGAAAACTTAATTGAAAATCTAGGGGTAAAGGATGTAGAAAGCAGAATTGCTGAAATGCTATTGGAATTAGCCGATGATGAGGGGAATATTACCCTTACAGTAAGAAAAGGGGATCTAGCCTCCCACCTAGGCATGAGCCAGGAAACCTTAAGTAGGAAACTATCTTATTTTCAAGATAAGGGCTGGATAGAGCTAAAGGGCCATAAAAATATAAAAATATTGGATAAGGAAAGTTTAGAAGGCCTTATATAAATTAAGGGGATATAGTATACACAAATACTATATCCCTTCTTAGGCTTAAATCTAGTATTATTTTATTCAGACAATAATCTTTTCTCTCCTTCAATTTCCTTAAGGGGTGCAATGTTTTGTGTAAATTCTAAGGTTCCTAAATATTCTCCATCCTTATTTCTTACAGCAAAGTATCTAATTAGGACTAGTTTGTCTCCCATCTTAATCCAAAAGTCCTCATGGTCCTTTTCCCCTGATTTAAAACTATCCACTATTTTATCTACCACATGGACACTGGCTGGTGGATGGCAGTTTTGTACAGACCTGCCTATGACCGCCTTGGTTCTAGCAAATATTCTTTCCTTTCCTTGGGAGAAGTATTTTACCTTATCATTTTTGTCTACAAAGGTCATATCTCCTGGTATGGTATTAAGCATACTTTCTAACTCCTCTAGTGTAAAAAAGCCTGTTTCAAACTTAATGTGGTCTTCCTTGGCTTCAACCTTATCCTCTACTTCCTTAAAGGCTTCAGCCCTTCTACCCTTCCATTCATCCTTTGGCTCAATAAAGGCATATCCTATTTCATCACTGTCATTATAGATGCTGATCCATTCATCTTCAGTTAAGGTGTCAAGAGCCATAGGGAACAATATATTTTCTTCCTTAAATATCATTTCATTTATTTCATGGATGGCTTTTTGAAATTTTTCATATATTTCTTCCTTGTTTCCCTTATAG
>JAAYFE010000191.1 GCA_012728365.1 Tissierellia bacterium | reverse complement strand
GCAGATATTTATCAAGATATTCATCTCTAATTCTCTTAAGCTCAACCCTTGGTAGAAGCTTAAGTAGTTCCCAACCTAAATCTAAGGTATCTATAATTGATCTATTAGTATAATAACCTTGATTTACATATCTATTTTCAAATTCCTCTGCAAATTTTGCAAAGGCCTTGTCTGTTTCTGAAAGAGCTGCCTCCCCTAAAATAACTGCTAATTCCCTTGCTTCTATACCAGCAGCATAGGCTGCAAATAGCTGGTTCATAGTATCCGCATGGTCTTCCCTAGTTTTTCCTTCCCCTATACCCTTGTCCTTAAGCCTGGATAGGGATGGAAGTACATTTATAGGTGGTTGAATACCTTTTTTGTAAAGGTCCCTGGACAGTATAATCTGTCCCTCTGTAATATATCCAGTTAAATCTGGTATTGGGTGAGTAATATCATCCTCAGGCATTGTAAGGATAGGAATTTGGGTAATGGATCCTGCTCTTCCCTTAATTCTTCCTGCCCTTTCATAGAGGGTAGCCAGGTCTGTATATAGATATCCTGGATATCCTCTTCTACCAGGTACCTCTTTTCTAGCTGCTGAAGTTTCCCTTAGGGCCTCTGCATAGTTAGTCATATCTGTCAATATAACTAACACGTGCATATCCCTTTCAAAGGCTAGATACTCAGCACAGGTTAAGGCCATACGAGGGGTTGCAATTCTCTCAATGGCTGGGTCGTCAGCTAAGTTGATGAAAAGCACCGCCCTATCTATAGCACCAGTTTTAGTAAAGTCATCAATGAAAAACTGGGCCTCCTCAAAGGTAATACCCATGGCTGCAAATACTACAGCAAACTTTTCACCTTCTCCTAAAACCCTAGCCTGCCTTGCAATTTGGGCAGCTAGTTGGGAGTGGGGAAGTCCAGATCCAGAGAATATTGGAAGCTTTTGTCCCCTTACCAGGGTATTTAGTCCGTCTATGGCAGATACTCCCGTTTGAATAAACTCTGATGGATAGTCCCTAGCTACTGGATTTATAGGTACCCCATTTATATCCATTCTTTTTTCTGGAATAATCTTAGGGCCATTATCTATTGGATTTCCTAATCCATCAAATATTCTACCAATCATGTCGGCAGATACTGCAAGCTCAAGAGGTCTGCCTAGGAATCTTACCTTGGTGTTCTTTAAGTTTATTCCTGATGAACCTTCAAATAGCTGTACTAGGGCCTTGTCTCCATCTACTTCCAGCACTCTACCTCTTCTTTTTTCTCCCGTCTGGATTTCTATCTCTACTAGCTCCTCATACTTAATGCCTTCTACTCCTTCTACCAGCATAAGTGGGCCAACAACTTCTGTAACTGTTTGGTACTCCTTAAGCATCTATGGCACCTCCTTTGCTTATAAGCTCATCAACGCTGTCCCTTAGTTCCTTTATTACATCCTGAATTTCTGATGCTCTTTCATTTGGTATATATTTAGCCCTCGCAATTCTTTCACGAACAGGAAGAGCCAAGAATTCATTTAAATACACACCATTATCTAATGCCCTTCTACCCTCATCATAGAAGGCTAGAACCATCTTAAGCATTAGATTTTGTTTCTCCAAGGAAGCATAGGTATCCACATCATGGAAGGCATTTTGTTGTAGGAAGTCTTCCCTGATGGATCTGGCTGCTTCCAACTTCAATTGGTCACCTTCAGATAGGGTATCCCTACCTACTAGTCTAACAATTTCCTGCAAGGATGACTCTTCTTGTAGTAAGCTCATGGCCCTTATTCTATTTTGTGAAAACTCCCTATCTACATTTGCATCCATCCACTCATCTACCTTGTCTTGGTATAGGGAGTAGGAGTTTAACCAGTTTATAGCTGGGAAGTGTCTAGCATAAGCTAAACTTGCATCTAACCCCCAGAATACCTTTACTATCCTTAAAGTAGACTGGGTAACTGGCTCTGATAGGTCTCCTCCTGGAGGGGATACTGCACCAATTACAGTTAAGGCCCCAACCCTTTCATCAGAACCTAGGCATACTACCTTTCCTGCTCTTTCATAGAAGTCTGCAATTCTTGATGCTAGATAGGCTGGATAACCTTCATCTCCAGGCATCTCCTCAAGCCTACCAGACATTTCCCTTAGGGCCTCTGCCCATCTAGATGTGGAGTCGGCCATGATAGCTACAGAATAGCCCATGTCTCTAAAGTATTCAGCTATAGTTATACCTGTATATATACTTGCTTCACGAGCTGCTACAGGCATGTTGGAAGTATTGGCAATAAGAACTGTTCTTTCCATCAGTGATTTACCTGTTTTTGGGTCCACCAGCTCTGGGAATTCCATTAGTACGTCTGTCATCTCATTACCACGTTCACCGCAACCAACATATACAATTATTTCAGCATCTGCCCATTTTGCCAGCTGGTGCTGAACTACAGTTTTCCCTGAACCGAAAGGTCCTGGAACTGCAGCAGTTCCACCCTTAGCAACTGGGAAGAAAGTATCTATTACCCTTTGACCTGTTAACATTGGTTCCGTTGGGTTTAACTTATATGCATAAGGTCTACCCCTTCTAACAGGCCATTTTTGCATCATGGTTACCTTGTGTTCCTTATCTCCCTCAACAATACAAACTGTATCTACTACTGTATAGTCTCCTTCTTTAATGGATTTTACCTTACCTGATACGCCCACCGGTACCATGATCTTATGAACAACTACTTCTGTTTCTTGAACTGTACCAATTATATCTCCTGGCTTAACCTCATCTCCAACCTTTACAGTTGGGACAAAGTGCCATTTTTTCTCCCTATCAAGGGCAGGTACTTCTATACCTCTTGTTAGGAAGTCACCTGCTGCATCCTTAACAGCATCTAGTGGTCTTTGAATACCATCAAACATGGCAGTTATTAGTCCTGGCCCTAATTCAACGGAAAGAGGTTCTCCAGTTGAATATACAGGCTCACCAGGACCAATACCAGTAGTTTCTTCATATACCTGAATAGAGGCTTTGTCCCCTCTCATTTCTATTATCTCACCGATGAGCTTATTTTCTGAAACTTGAACTACGTCATATACGTTCGCTTCATCCATACCTTCAGCAATAACTAATGGTCCTGATACCTTAATTATTCTACCTACTTTCAAGATAAGCCCTCTCCTTCTATAAAATATTTGTACCTACAGCCTTCTCAACACTCTGATTGATTCTTTCCATTCCTATATTTAATGTCCCTTGGTTACTTGGGATTAAAATAATTGAAGGAATAATTTTATCATTATATCGTTCAATAGTCTCAGGTATGAGACTAGCTATTTGTTCTGTTATGAATATAATGCCATATCCATTGGCAGCAATCTTATCAACTACTTTTCTGGCCTCAGCCTTGTCAAGTACTGAAAAAACATCAACACCTAAGGCCTTAAACGCAAGTATAGAATCCTTATCTCCCACTACTGCTACCTTATACATATAAATCACGCAACCTTTCACGTATCCTATCTGGTGGGATATTGTTAACTTTGGATACCAGTATAATTCTTAGTACTTTTATTTCTGTTTCCTTTGCTACTATATAAGAAAATATGGGTTCAGGTCCAAAATGGATATATTTAGATTCTTGATTTAGTTCCATAAGATAATTATCCATTAATTTTTCAAATTCAGACAGCCTATTGGTATCCTTATAGGCTTCTAAGCCTTTTTTGATTTCAGGACTTATGTCATAGTTTTTAAATTTGTTTATTATGTCATCTATTGGATCATTTAAGGCCATAATTATTTCTTCAGCATCTATTTTACCATTAGGAAGTAATACTTCTTCTAAAAACTTTATATCCTTATTTTGCTTTTTAACCCTTATAAGGGTTCTAATGTTGGTAAAATCAATTAAGTCTTGAACATAATCTATAAATAAAGGAATTCCTGTTTCTTTAGCCAATTCATAAAGATTATGATAATAATATTTATCTAGTAAAATATCAATTCTCTGTGGATCCTTACTTTTATCAAAATCCTTTTCTACTGTTTCTAAAATTTCCTTTATTTTTTCATCTATATCCTTTAAATTATCTGCTAAATAATTTTGCCTTAAATTATTTATGTCTATCATACCTATAGGTATATATAGGTTTTCAAAATTATTGTTTCCTAGAATCTTTTCCTTTACTAAAACCTTTAAATTATGGTAATCATATTTTAAAGCCAATAAATCTACTACTCTTTTATCCTTTACCATATCATAGGTTAGATCATAGACCCTTTTTAATTCTGCAGCAAGAATTTTTTCATATTCTTCTGGTCTATCTAAACCTCCTAATACATTGGAGTATTCAGTTTCTCCCAGTATTTTTAAAGCATCTTCAATATTTTTTGCATCTACCATTCTTTCAATAGTGGCCCTTGAAAGGAGTCTAGTTTCAAGGACTCTGGTCCTAGATACAGCTTGGAGAAAATCCATCCTGTCCATGAAATCACTCCTATTCTTTGAAGAGACTCTGTGCTATTTCTGCTTCCAGTTCATCTCTATAATAATCAATTAGAGAATCAAAGGTGTAATTTAGTATAATACCTTTACCCTTTATTAGAAAACCAGAGTCCACAGTCTCTTCCTCTGAAACTTTTAGGTTAAGCTTTAATTTATTAACCTTTTTTCTCATTTTTTCAGGAACTACAATTGTTTCTTCACCCTTTAAATTTAGACTTTTAAGGGTGTTTTGTAAATAAGAGATATATTTATCTTCATCTAAATCCTTAAGGCTTTCCTTTGCAAGGTGGAAAACTTTTTCTATAACCTCCTGCTTAGCCCTTAAGACTTCATTTCTAACCTTTAGTTCTGCATTAGAAATGGTTCTTTCCTTTAAAAGGCTGGCTTCTTGTTCCGCCCTTTCTATTATTCTCCTTTTCTTTTCCTCTGCCTCTTTAGTCTTTGCACTTATCATTTCTTCCTTGGCCTTATTGGCTTCATCTACTATTGCACTGGCTTGTTCTTTAGCATCATCTAGTATCTTCTGTACTAGATTATCTAAGTTTGACATTCTCACACCTCCATAGCTAATGCTAGAAACTAACTGCGTTTACTAATATTAGGGATATAACGAAAGCTAGCAGTGCGTAAGTCTCAACCATTACTGAATAGATTATACCCTTAGTTGATTCATCTTCATTTTTAGCAAGAATATTAACACCTGCTGCTGCCACTTTAGCCTGTGCAATAGCTGATTTCCAGCCAACAATACCAACTGGAAGACAAGCCATAAATAGATACAATCCTTCTGCTAAAGACATACCTGAATTAAGCTTTCCTAAAACCATTAAGCCAATAACAAATCCATAAAGGCCTTGTGTACCTGGTAACAATTGAAGAACTAAGGATTTACCAAACTTATGAGGCTCTTCTATAATAACTCCTGTAGCTGCCTCACCAACTATTCCTACACCTTTTGCAGAACCAATACCTGATAAAAATACTGCAATTGCCATTCCTAATGCCGCAAAAACTACTCCTGCATTTTCAATTAATAATTCGCTAAATGTCATTTTTCTCATTCCTCCTTAAATTATTTTAAGTTGATATATTTTGGTTTGCTTCTAAATATATTAAATGCTTTGCCACCACCTTCATAGAATTTGCCAAAGAACTCTACGTAGGTAAGCCTGATGGTGTGAACATAAGCACTTAATAAACTTAGGAAGATATTAAACAATTGTCCAACTACAAACACTACAATACCTGCTACATATCCAACTACACCTAGCCCAATGAGCATTTCAACCATCATATTAATTGCAGAAGCAATAAAGCCTCCAGATAATCCTAAAGCCATTAACCTTGAATAGGATACAAAGTCTCCTACATAACTGGAAATACCATACAGTTCATATAGTCCTGCTGCTAATTTTCCTCCAGCTGACTTTGCACTTCTTCCGTTGGTTAAAACTATTCCTACTGCTCCTATTATTAGTACAGCCTTTGATATAGTACCCACAACAGGTGGCAAGGATATTACTATGGTTAATAGGAAAACTATTCCTCCAGAAAGTGCCATATACCAAAAACCTACATCATAAAGGGCATCTAGGTATTTGCCTTCCCTAATGCTCATATAAGCTTTAATTCCTAAGGCAAAATACAAGTGAATCAAACCAAATACAATGGACATAATTAATAGCTTCTGATACTCGTTTGCAGGGTCCATAAGTCCTGGAATAGGAACTATTCCTCCCAAAAAGGAACCAAAGATTAAACCCCAAATTGTAGTTGAAAAACCTAGATAGTAGAAAAATCTAACAAATTTCTCTTGGCTCTCTGACAGGTTTGCAACCTTAAGAGCAATAAAGCAAGCTATTACTGTAATTAAACCATATCCTGCATCGGCTACCATCATTCCAAAGAAGGCTAGATAAAATGGTGCTAAAAGTGGTGTTGGATCAATTTCATTATATCTTGGTAAAGCATACATACTAGTTAAGGATTCAAAGGTTTCTACAAACTTTGAATTCTTTAATAGTATTGGCACATTTGGATCATCTTCTTCTGCATCATGTACTTCTAAATAGTAGGCATTTTTTTGAGTTTTCTGTATTATTCTAGTAAAGTCATCTACTTTTTCAGTTGGAATATAACCTTCAATTACATTTACCTTTTCTGTTTTTAAGAAGTTTTCATTAACTGCAATCCTTAGTTTCTTATTCATTAAATATTCATATAAGATTTCCAAATTTGGAACATTATGAGCTAATTCCTTAACCTTTTCAAGGGTTTTTTCCTTTTCATCCTTTAATTCTCTTAATCTTTCATTAATAGTATTTAACTCTTCCTTGGGAGTGTCTTCCCCTTCTAATCTTATTGCGGAGAATGCATTGATCCTTAATATATCATTAAGCTTCTCTTCTTCATCCTTTGAAGTTAAAGCAAAAATATACATATTTTTCTTATCTTCGCTTACTACTTCAAAGTAAGCATATTCTAGATCCAATAGTTCCTGGTTAAGCTTATCCTTCATCTTTGTTGGAATTATTCCTGTAAATACTTGGCATTGTCTTAAAGAGTATAGATCCTCCAGTGGGTATTCTAAGCCTTCCCAGTGGATTAACTCTTCTTTTCTAGCATTTAATTTTACTGCTTCTTCTTCATATTTTTCAATTTCATTGGATAAGCTTCTAAGTTTGTTGTATACTTGGTGATAGTCAAATTCTAAGGCTTTCTTTTCCAGCTCCTCAAAGGTAAGGGTTGCCTTACCTTCAATCATTGCCTTAATACCAGTATCCCTTTCATAATATTTAGCCAGCATATCTAGGCCATATTTTACCTTAGATATTTCTTCATTAACCTCTACAATACCTTCAGGCACAGATACAGCCTCTAGTCCTTCCTCTATAAGCTCTTCTTCTTCCTCTAGATTATGAAAGTGAACATATTCAAATTTTTGAAGCTCTTGGAGAAGGTCTTCCATTTCAGAGTCAAAAGCAAATAAGCTGAATTTACTCATCTTAACTATTGCCATTTACATTCACAATCCTCTCAATAATAATATTGACAGCCTTATTTAAGTCATTACCACTTAAGGCTAATATTTTTTCTGACTCCTTCATGCCTTTTTCAATTATGGGCTTGGCTTCAGCCTCTCCTTCTTGCAAAGCCTTTTCCTTAATTCTTTCAGCTTCCTTTTTTGCTTCTTCTAAAATCTGGTTATACTTCTCTTCAGCTAAGGTACTGGCTTCCCGCTTTAGCTTATTGGAAGTTTCCCTAGCTTCTTGTAATATCTTATTGGCTTCATCTTCTGCTTCCTTTACTGCCTTAATAGCCTCCTTTACCACTAAATCACCACCTTTATCATATATTTGAAAGATGCATTCATAAAACTTGCATATGGAATTTTACATTAAACATTTGTATAATTTATACAAATGTTTAATTATTTAGTCTAATGGAGCTAAAAAATCAAAAATTCCTCATATTTTACATTTTTTACATTATATCATAAAATAAGTCAATTATCAAATAAATAACAAAAAATTTTACCAACATTTTCACCAGGACTCTACAATAAATCTATATAATTTATTTTACATAAATTATAGGAAAACAAGCATCTTACCATGTTTCAATAAAGTTTCTCTTAATTTATTTCTTCATAGCCTATAAAAGATTAGTGATTGATTACTGATAGATTAGTCTTATTATATATATTTGCCATATAAGATTGTTAACATTTTTTCAATAAAAAATCCTACAGATTCATTGTTAGACTTGTTAAAAAATTTTATATATATTATATAATAAAACGGTTTCCCATTCAATAGGAAGGGAGCCCAAAAAGAAAACCAGCTTTTCCTAGATGGCAGCAAAATTGGCTATATGCCACTTTAGCCTTTCTAAATATCCATTAAATACCATTCGCCTACTTTCTGTCAACAATATTAAATTGATTGTCCCTATAGCAGGTGCTATAATAGTATTAACAATTTTTTCAGATATCTTACATAAAATATAAAAATATAAATGCAGAAAGGGGTATAGTATGAAAAAAGTTGGAGTTATTTTTTTAGCCTTATTTTTTTTATTGTTTCAAATAAGCACCTTTGCCTATGCTGAAGAAGTGGACAAGGCTATGGAAGAAAACCAAGAAGTATATGAAGAAATTCCAATAGAAGGTGAAGAAGTTAAGGAGGAAGCTAATATAGAAGAAAGCAATGAAAATAAAGAGGAAGCTGATCCAAAATTAAGGGAAAAGTATGAATTATTAAGGCAAGAAAACTTAAATCTCAGAAAAGAAATATTAAGACTACATAATAAATACAGCAATGGTGCTGCAGAAAAGATACCAGTGTTCTTATACCATCATATATTACCACAGGAATACATAGAAAAATATAATTGGACTGATAATAATAGCGTTTTATCTGTTGAAGCCTTTAAGGAACAGATGGATTTTTTATATGAAAATGGATTCTACACTGCTACCTTAGATGAACTAAAGGCCTTTTTAGATGGAGAAATTACCTTACCTAAAAAAACTGTGGTCTTAACCTTTGATGACGGCTACTTAAGCAATGTTATATATGCCTACCCTATTATGAAAGAATACAATTTTAGAGCAACCATCTTTATCCATGGCCATAGGGCTGATGGTGAACAAGTCCCCTTTGATCCTAGCACTACCCAAACCATAAGCATATATGAAGCCTATAAGTACAGAGATGTATTTGACTACGGCAGCCACACCTATAATTTGCACTATATAAATGAAAATAAGGAAAAAGCCTTGTTAGCATCTGAAAGGGAAGTAATTATAGAAGATCTATTAAAAAGTAAAGAACTTATGGATACCGTATACTTCGCCTATCCCTATGGTGCATATAATGAAGAAACCATAGAATACTTAAAGGAAACTGGATATGAAATGGCCTTTACCATAGAAAAGGAATATGTAACAAATAACTCAGATAAGTATAGGTTACCTAGATTTACAGTAGGACCTAAAACCATGACATTAGGCTTGTTTGTACAAATAGCATTTGGCTATCATTAAGGATCAAAAAGAACCCTTTTGGATTTTTCCATTGGGTTCTTTTTAACTTATAGTCTTTGGATCCTGCTAATGTTGTCGCCATTTTCACAAAATGGTATAATTAAGAAGTAGTACATAAATATTAAAGAAAAGGTTGGTTGATATGGATAAGAGATATTTTGAAAGCTTAGGTGTGGAGCTTCCAAGGCTTGGCTTTGGCTGTATGAGACTTCCAACAAAAGATAATGAAATTGACTATGAAGAGGCTGAAAAGATGATTGACTATGCCATGTCAATGGGACTTAACTACTTTGACACAGCCTACAATTATCACAATGAGGACTCAGAAAGATTTTTAGGCAAGGTTCTTTCTAAATACCCAAGAGAGTCCTATTATTTAACTACTAAGCTTCCCATTTGGCTGGTGGAAAGTGAAGAAGATGCAGAAAGGCTTTTTAATGAACAATTGGAAAAACTACAAACTGACTACTTAGACTTTTACTTCCTTCATGCAATGGGTGCTGAAAGGAAGAAAATAATGGACAAGTTTAATCTGTATGATTTTCTGCTAAAGAAAAAGGAGGAAGGTAAGGTAAAACATATAGGCTTCTCCTTTCATGATAGTAAGGAAGTATTAGAAGAACTTATATCTGGACGCAAATGGGATGTAGTACAACTTCAAATAAACTATTGGGACTGGGAGGAAATTGATGCTAAAAGCCTGTATGATGTCTTGGTAAAACACAATATTCCCTGTTTTGTAATGGAGCCTGTTAGGGGAGGATTTTTATCATCCTTTGCTCCCCAGGTAGAAAGGCATATGAAGGAGTATTCACAAAAAAGTATTTCCTCCTGGGCCATAAGGTGGGTGTCAAGCCTAGAAAATGTAGCTGTAGTCTTAAGCGGCATGTCAAACATGGAACAGCTTAAGGACAATATATCTACCCTAACAAACTTCCAGCCCTTAAATAAAGAGGAATTAGAGATAATAGATAGGGTTGTTGAAGAGTTAAGAAATATAAACCCAATACCCTGTACAGCCTGCCGCTACTGTATGGACTGTACCTTTGGTGTGGACATCCCTAGGGTATTTAAAATATACAATGATTACAAGAAGACAGAAAACAAGGAAATCACTCTTAGAAGCTACTTTAGGTTCCTTAAGGAAGAAAATAGAGGGGATAAATGTAAGAAATGCAATGCCTGCATATCCAAATGCCCACAGCATATAGACATACCAAGAGAACTTGAAAAGATACATAAGGAATTAATGGCCCTTTAAAGGCCTCTGAATTAATCAGAGGCCTTTTTAACATTGTCTCCCTTAACTACTGGCAAAAATTCCACTCCACCTTCACACCCATTTGTCCCTAGAAGTTGAATTTTAGAAAATTGGCTCTCCTTTACTATTAAATTTAAATTGTATTGTTTTTCCTTTAGCTTCATCATATACCTTTCCATATACTGTGGCCTTTGAAAACTTCTTCTTGATTTGAGAATAAATGCCACTTAATAATTCGCTTTTTTCTGACTTGGTTAGGTAATCCCAACTCTCTGAATACACTTCAACTACTACATCGTCACCATCTCTGAATAGATAGATTTCAAAGTATACACCCTTATAT
>JAAYFE010000190.1 GCA_012728365.1 Tissierellia bacterium | reverse complement strand
TTTCAATTATAATGATGATATTTATATTAATTACAATGGCTATAACTTCTAAGTTTGACTCTGATAAGGAAGGGAGTAGAGGTCTATGGTAAGTAGAGTATTTAAAAAACTTTATATTTATTTAACCCTCTTGTTTTTATATGCTCCCATTATAGTTTTAATAGTATTTTCTTTTAATGATACAAAATCAAGGGGTAAATGGAGTGGATTTTCACTAAGATGGTATAAAGACCTCTTTACTAATGATAGCATTTTAAAAGCCTTGTATTATACTGTGGCCATTGCTATACTTTCTGCCATTATATCAACTATAATTGGAACTATTGCAGCTATAGGAATACATGGCATAAATGGTATAGGTAAGAAAATTATACTTAACCTAAATTATTTACCAGTGCTAAATCCTGATATTGTAACTGCAGTATCCCTAATGGCTTTATTTAAATTTATTGGGATAGAATTTGGTTTTTTAACCATGTTATTGTCCCATATAACTTTCTGTATACCCTATGTAATCTTAAGCATACTACCTAAATTAAAACAGATGAACAAACACTTGGCTGAAGCTGCAATGGATTTAGGTGCAACACCTATGTATGCCTTAAGAAAGGTAGTAATACCTGAAATTATGCCAGGAATATTTACAGGTGCCCTAATGGCATTTACCTTATCCATAGATGACTTTGTTATAAGCTTCTTCAATAAAGGAGCAGGAGTAACCAATTTAAGTATAGAAGTTTACTCTATGGCTAGATTAGGAATTAATCCAGTAATAAATGCTTTGTCTTCACTCATGTTTGTGGGTTCCATAGGATTATTGTTATTTATTAATAAAAGAAATGGAAAAAGTATTAAAAAGAAAGGTGGCGTTATATGATATATGGAAAGGAGATTAAGAGTACCATTACTTTTACTATTAGTTTTAGCTATAGGCTTTGCAATAGTAGGATGTGGTAATGATAAGCCTACACTAAATGTTTACAACTGGGGAGACTATATAGATCCAGAGGTAATTGAAGAATTTGAAGAGGAGTTTAATGTAAAGGTAAACTATAATACCTTTGCTACTAATGAAGACATGTATATAAGCATTGCAAAGGGAGGAACTAGCTATGATGTGGCTTTTCCCTCAGACTACATGATTGAGAGAATGATAGAAGAAGGCCTACTGGCAGAAATAAACAAAGAAAACATTTCAAATATGCAGTATGTTGGGGAAGAATATTTGGGATTAGAGTTTGATCCAGATAATAAGTACTCAGTTCCATATATGTGGGGAACCTTTGGTATTATATACAATAAAACCATGGTAGACGATGTGGTAGATAGCTGGGATATACTATGGAATGAAAAATATGCAGATCAAATATTAATGCTAGATAGCCAAAGGGATTCCATTGGTGTTTCATTAAAGAGGCTAGGATATTCTTTGAACTCTAGAGATTTAAAAGAGTTAGAAGAAGCTAAAAATGAGCTTATAAAACAAAAACCCTTGGTATATGCCTATGTAGGTGACGATGTTAAACAATTAATGGTGGCTGAAGAAGCAGCCTTGGCTGTAGTATGGTCAGGAGATGCTGTAGCAATGATGAGAGAAAATCCAAATTTAGAATATGTTTACCCAAAGGAAGGAACTAATATCTGGTTTGACAATATGGTAATTCCTAAAAATGCTAAAAATAAGGAACTTGCAGAGAAATTTATAAATTTCCTAAACAGACCAGATATTGCAGCTAGAAATGCAGAATATATTGGATATTCAACACCCAATGTAGCTGCCCAAGAGCTTCTACCTGAGGAAATAAGGAATAGCCAGGTGGCTTATCCATCTAAGGATATTTTAGAAAATACGGAGGTATTCCGTGATGTAAAGGATATGTTAAGCGTATATGATGAATTGTGGTTTGAGGTAAAATCACATAGATAAAGCTTATGGGTAAAAGAACCTAGGATAAAAAAGTCTTAGGTTCTTTTGGTGTTAGATTTTACAATTGTATATAATTGTAAAAATTAAATTGCTATGTACATAGAATGTATAAATATGATTTATAAAGGAATTTAGTAGTATCATTGGCTTTTGTTGTTTTTATATGCTATACTACCAGTGAAGGATGCTTAAAGTATATTTCATTACATTACTTATGTAATGTTTTTTATAAATAAAGAATAAAAAGTAAAACAAAGAAAGGTGGGGTTATATGAAAAAAGGATTAAAAGTATCACTACTTTTGCTACTTGTTTTAGTAATAGGCCTTGCAATAATAGGATGTAATGATAAACCTACACTAAATATTTATAACTATGGAGATTATATTGCACCAGAGGTAATTAAAGATTTTGAGGAAGAGTTTAATGTAAAGGTAAACTATAATACCTTTGCTACTAATGAGGATATGTATGTAAGTATTAAAAAGGGTGGAACTAGCTATGATCTAGTTTTTCCCTCTGATTATATGGTTGAAAGAATGATAGAAGAAGATTTATTGGCAGAAATAAACAAAGAAAACATTCCAAATATGCAGTATATTGGTGAAGAATATTTGGGATTAGAGTTTGATCCAGATAATAAGTACTCAGTTCCATATATGTGGGGAACCTTAGGTATTATATATAATAAAACTATGGTAGACGATGTGGTAGATAGCTGGGATATACTATGGAATGAAAAATATGCAGGTCAAATATTAATGCTAGATAGCCAAAGGGATTCCATTGGTGTGGCACTGAAGAAATTAGGATATTCTATGAATACTAGGGACTTAGAGGAACTAGAAGAAGCCAAAAATGAACTTATAAAACAAAAGCCATTAGTGTATGCTTATGTAGGAGATGATGTTAGGCAGTTAATGGTAGCTGAAGAAGCAGCTTTGGCTGTTGTCTGGTCAGGAGATGCTATACCAATGGTTACTTGGGAAAATGAAAACTTAGAATATGTATATCCAAAGGAAGGAACTAATATCTGGTTTGATTGTATGGTAATACCCAAAAACGCTAAAAATAAGGAGTTGGCTGAGGAGTTTATCAACTACTTAAATAGACCAGAAGTGGCCTTGAAAAATATAGAATATCTTGAATATGCAACTGTAAATGTGGCTGCACAAGAACTTTTACCTGAGGAAATAAGAAATCATCCAGTTGCATATCCTCCTAAAGAAATTTTGGAAAACACCGAAATATTTCGTGATGTGAAGGATATGTTAAATGTATATGACGAACTGTGGTTGGAAGTTAAATCCCATAGATAAGGCCTACAAGTAAGTACTTAGAAAGAAAAAGTGTGATAATGCATCACACTTTTTCTTCTTTAGTATGTCTGCTAGATATTTTAATTTACTAATCAACAATAATAGAATCTCTTATGGGCTCTGGTGGTACGTGGCCACGTTTACCTGCAAATGCAATGTTACTAAGGCTAGCTAAAATAGTTAAAATTGACAACAAGATAAGAAGTTTCTTCCTCATCTAGTTATCCCCCCTTTTTTAAAATATTTTTTATCAATAACTTAGCTTCCCCTACCCTATCTAGCTCTAAATAAGAGTAAATAAATTTTAATAAAATATAATAATTTTGGTCTTTATTTAAATTAAAAATACTATTCTTATATTGTTCAAAAATACCTTCTACTTCATGTAAATTTCCAGATTCAATATAAAAATCCAATAGGTCTGATAAAGTAATTAAAAAAACATTTTCATCTTTATTTTGTTTTGAATGTTTTAAAATACTTTTTAAATATTGTTCATAAACTTTATATTCTTTTAAGTATTTGAAAGTATCTGCTACACTTAGTAGCAATTTAGGATAATGATAAGTGCTTGTATCTAATGAAGGTAACAACTCTAAGATCTTTTGATGATACTCTAAAACCTTTTCCTTGTCATTCTTTTCAATATATATCTGAATTAAATTTACATAGGCTAGACAGATTTCTTCAACATTCTTTTTATCAACTATGTCTAATAATTTATTATAAGATTTTAGTGCTCTATCGTAGTTCTTTATGTGTACATAACATATTCCTTCTAACATTAATACCCTTTTTATTTCCCTATAGTTATTAAAGGATATATGATATTTGGCACATGATAATTGGTCTATAGCTTTATTATAATCTTCTAAATAATAGTAAGCCAGGGCAGAGTTAAAATAGAATATGCACTTATATTTGTCAGTAATATCTTTTTGGGTTGTTAGAGCAAAATCACAGAGCCTAATTGCTTCTTCATATTTTTTTGTAACTATACAGTTATATACTAATTTTAAAATAAGCTTATACCTT
Organism: Tissierellia bacterium; assembly: GCA_012728365.1. Lineage (GTDB taxonomy): Bacteria > Bacillota > Clostridia > Tissierellales > Tepidimicrobiaceae > JAAYFE01. The sequence goes on along the minus strand of JAAYFE010000190.1, from coordinate 2,279 downwards.
TCTTTCATATTAGGGTATTCATATGAAACTTCTAGAGCTTTTATGTAATAGTAATATTCTCTATTTAAATCTTTGGCATTATAAAATATATCTCCTAACAATTCATATATTTTTACTTTCTTATCTATAAATCCCCATTTATTTAAAAAGTTTTCAATTTCATTTAATTCTTCAACTTCTATACTGTAGTTTTTTTCCTCTAACTGTTTTTTTAATTGAAAAATAAATTCATTTGCTTTACTTCTGGCTTCGTATCTTTCTGGGTTTAATATATCTTCAGCTTGTATATATATATTTTGGCCCCTTTTTGTTAATATTTCATTAATATTTTTTGCGATAATATTAGCAACATTGTGATATATAGGGGTTTTATTATTTTCCATTAGGCTAATTAAATTCCTTGTAACATCTTTTCCTGCAATTTCATATTGTCTTAAATTTAAATCTTTTCTTATTTTTTTTAAATTCTCTCCTACAGTTAGTTTTTTCATATAATCAACCTTTTCCCATTAATTTTTACAATATAATATCATAACCAAATGAAAAAGTAAATACACTTACCTGTTCTTGATTAAATTTAGGAAATTATAACTATGATGTACTTATATGATGTACTTATATGAAAATATTTATAAGGCAAATTACTGTATTTTCTAAAAAGATAAAGAGAAAAATTTTGAAGTTTTGGTATAATATATATAATATTTACGATTAAATCATCTACTTTAGAGGAAGGGGATGTAGAGTGAATACTTATAGACCAACTAGGGAAGAGGCCTTTGAGCTTTTAAAAGAATTTAATAAAGAGGACAGCCATATTAAGCATGCCCTTGCTGTAGAAGCAGTAATGGTCCATTTTGCTGAATTATTAGGAGAAGAAGATGTAGAAAAGTGGGGGATAATAGGCCTTGTACATGATCTTGATTATGAACTGTATCCAGAAGAACATTGTAAGAAAACTGAGGAAATATTGGCTGAAAGAAATTGGCCTAAGGATTATATTAGGGCTATTGTTAGCCATGGATGGGGCATCTGTACAGATGTGGAACCTGTAGAGACTATGGAAAAAGTATTGTATACAGTTGATGAATTAACTGGCTTAATTGCTGCAACTGCTTTGGTGAGACCAAGTAAAAGTATTTTGGATTTGACTCCAAAGTCTGTTAAGAAAAAGTGGAAACAATCAAGTTTTGCTGCGGGAGTAGATAGAAGTATAATTGAAAAAGGTGCCGAAATGTTAGGAATGGATTTAAATAAAGTAATAGAAGAAACAATAAAAGGAATGCAAAAGGTAGCTGAAGATATTGGTTTAAAGGGAAATTTGTAATATTTTGTAATATATTTTTTTAAATTTTAAGTTTAAAATAAAAATAAAATGGTATAAGTGTAATGAAAGCTTGTAAAGCTTACTAAATATACTTTTTTACAAAAGATAAAGTCATATAAATAAGGTTCCATGAACAGGAAATCCTTCAATTTGAAGGATTTCCTGTTTTTTATTGGAAAATAAAATATGAATAGAAAAATGTCAACCCTTTAAACTATATGATTGAAATTAAATATAGTTTAAAGGAAGATGGAAATGAAGAAGTTTAAAAAGTATTTAACTTTGTTGGTAGTAGGTGGAAATATATATTATTTACTTGAAATTATTTGGAGGGGATATTCTCATTATTCGATGTTTCTGCTTGGAGGACTATGTTTTATGTTCATTGGTCTAATTAATGAAAGTCCTAAAACAGAAAATTTGCCCTTAATTATTCAGCAAATTATATCTTGCTTATTAGTTACTGCATTAGAATTAATTTTCGGTTTAGTTCTTAATCTATGGTTAAAACTAAATATTTGGGATTATAGTAATTTAAGATATAATTTTATGGGACAGATATCCTTAGCTTTTAGTGTTTTATGGTTTTTTATATCCCTTCCTGCTATTATACTCGATGATTATTTGAGGTACTGGTTTTTTGGAGAGGAAAAACCCAGCTATAAATTTTTTATATTTGATAGAAAAAAGATTTAGTTATAATAGAAAAATAATGATGAAGATAAACAGAAAGAGTGTTAGGATATTTATTATTTTCCTAACACTTTTTCATTGGTTTAGAAGGTTTGTGTGGGACCCCTTTGGATTAACAGGAGATAGAAGAAATCTTATCAATTTTCTATTTTTTGTAATAAAATATATTTGGGTATTAATTTAATAAAAAAATAACAAAGGGGGAAGTGTAATGGGAAAAATAAAATATTTAATTATAGTGAATGGAATAGGAGGCCTT
>JAAYFE010000024.1 GCA_012728365.1 Tissierellia bacterium | reverse complement strand
GGCTCATCCAATAGAATATATTCTGTATCCTGGGCTATAACCATGGCTATAAAGGCTCTTTGTCTTTGGCCTCCACTTAAATTATCCAGGTATTTGTGCTGGATATCCTCTAATTTCATATACTTAATTGCCTGATCTACCTTTTCCCAGTCCTCCTTTGTTAATCTTCCTTGGCTGTAGGGAAAGCGTCCAAAGCTTACCAGCTCTCTAACTGTAAGCCTTATGTTTATATGATTGAACTGCTTTAGGATGGAAATTTTTCTAGCCAGCTCCTCAGTATTCCAGTCCTTTAGCTCCCTTCCATCAATGTAGATTTCTCCCCCATCCCTTTCAATCAACCTACTTATTATGGATAAGAGGGTACTTTTACCAGCACCATTAGGTCCTATAAAGGATGTAATTTTACCCCTTTCAATTGTTAAACTTACATTATCCAGTACCCTCTGGCTGTTGTACTCCTTAATTACATTTCTAACTTCAATCATATAATCTTTCCCTCCTTGAGTATTAAGTAAATAAAGTAAATTCCGCCTAAAAAATTTATAATTACACTAATAGGGGTTTCAAAGTTCATTATTCTTTCAGCAATCAGCTGGCCACCTATTAGTATTATGGATCCTATGAGCATGGAAGCAGGAATTAGGTGCTTGTGCTTATAAGTTTTCAAAAATTCTCCATTTATATTTATTACTAACAAGCCTAAAAAGGTTATTGGTCCTACTAAAGCTGTAGATATGGATACTAAAATGGCTACTATAATCAATATTCTTTTAACTTCCACATCATAATTTATGCCTAAATTAATGGCATTGTCCCTTCCTAGGGACATCACATCTAGATTTTGCATATATCTAGAGATATAAACTGCTACCAATAAAACTCCTGCAAGGGCTATCCACAATAGGTCTGTATTTACATTGTTAAAGCTAACAAAGCTTCTACCCTGTATTACTAAAAATTCATTTGGGTCTATTAACACCTGCATAAAGGTAGTTAAACTTTGAAAAAGGGTACTAAATACCATTCCAAACAGGAGGAGGAAAAATATATTCTTTTTCTTCTTAAAAAGAAATAAAAATAATAGTACTGAAAAAACTACCATAAGGGCTACAGATACCATGAAATTAAATTTTTGCCCTAACTGGGCTAACCTGGTTGAACCTAGAATAAATACAATAGTAGTTTGTACAAACATGTATAAGGAGTCCAAGCCTAGAACGCTAGGTGTTAATATGCGATTATTGGTTATGGTCTGAAATAGGGTGGATGAAAAGGCAATGGAACTAGCTACCAGTACTATGGCTATAGTTTTGGGTATTCTTCTGGAAAGTGCATAGTCCCAGTTCTTGCTATTTAACCCTATAGTAAGAAAAAGCATCACCAATACCATTAATGCAATTGTTAGGATGTATATTTTCTTTTTTGCTGCCATTATTTATTCCTCCTAAAGAGCAAGTAAATAAATATGATGCTTCCCAATATGCCTACAGTTAAACTAATGGGTATTTCATAGGGATATATGATTAACCTTCCCAATATATCGCAAAATAGTAAAAAAGATGAACCCAGCAATATAGTTGGTACAATATTTTTCTTTAGATTGTCCCCCTTATACAAGGAAACCATATTAGGTATTATAAGGCCTAAAAAGGGTATCCTTCCAACTGTAATAATTACAGAGGCAGATATGATGGATACTATAATAAGACCAATCCTAACAATCCTATTGTAATCAAGACCTAAATTGGTTGAAAAATCTTCCCCCATACCAGCTAATGTAAACTTATTGGCATATAAAAAGGCAAGAAGTACAAAGGGTATTGTTACATATAAGAGTTCGTATCTACCCTTAATTACCATGGAAAAATCTCCTTGTAGCCAGGCTGTTATATTTTGTATCATATCCATCCTATAGGCAAGGAAGGTAGTCATAGAGTCCATTACACTTCCAAGCATAATACCAACTAAGGGTATAATAATAGTCCCCCTGTGCTTTACCCTCTTTAATATGCCTAAAAACAAGAAACTTCCCCCTAAAGCAAAGATAAAGGAAATTAGCATCTTGACCATGGTGCTAGAAGTAGGTAGTGCCATAAGGGATACTAGGATACCAAGTTTGGCCGAGTCTATGGTACCTGCTGTAGTAGGAGACACAAACTTATTTTGACTTATTTGCTGCATTATAAGGCCACTAATACTCATGCCCATGCCAGCTACAATAATACTTAAAAGCCTGGGTATTCTACTTAGCACCAGTATTTGAACCTGGTCAGTCTTTAAATTTAATATGCCCTTTAAAGATACTTCCTTAGCTCCTATAAAAAGTGAAATAAAGGATAGTAAAATTAATATTATTAGTAATGGATAGTTTTTCTTCATGGTGCCTCCTAATGCTTTTCTTGCAAATATTCTTTATATTATGTATAATCTATATTACGGGTTATTGATTGTGATAATCATTATCATTAACTTAAGTCTACCATTTATTTAGACAAAAATCTTAAATATATTTAGATATTTAGGTATTAAATTTTTAAACTTCTATTACTAAGGGGGACTTGTAATGAAATGTAATTTACATGATGAAAGCAAATGCTGCAACTTTCATATAAAAATGGCAATAGAGGAAATGAATGACAACTACAGTGAGTCTATAAGCTTGGATGAAATGGCAGATTTTTTAGGATTGAATAAATGCTATTTTTGTCAATTATTTAAAAGGGAAACTGGAAAGACCTATTCCCAGCTACTAAATGAAATTAGGGTTAAAAAGAGCTTAGATCTATTATTAAATACAAATATGACCATATTGGAAATAGCTTTGACTGTTGGATACAACAATCAAAACTACTACAATATGGCCTTTAAGAAAATAATGGGCACAACCCCTTTAAAATATAGAAATGCTATGCTAAAGCTTAAAGAAAATAAAGAAATTAAAGATCCTGTAATACTTCCTTAATGGCAACTATGGCATAATCTATATCCTCTTTACTTATATCCTTATGGGTTACAAAACGGATGCTGCCCTTTTCTCCTGGGTTAGTCTTTATTCCTTTTACCAGTAATCTTTCTGCAAATTTATTGAAGTCAAAATTCTCCCTTTCTACTTTGCAGAAGACCATGTTTATTTGAACCCTACTTAAGTCTACTGAAAAACCTTCAATTTCATTTAACTGCTTAGCTAAATACATAGCATTGTCATGGTCTTCCTCAAGCCTATCTATCATTTTTTCCAAGGATACTATGCCACAGGCAGCTAAAACTCCTGCCTGCCTCATGCCACCTCCAAGCAGCTTTCTCATCTTTCTTGCCTTTTTAATAAAGTCCTTGCTACCACATAAGACTGAACCTACAGGAGAGGCTAAACCTTTAGATAGACAAAACATAACTGAATCTGTATATTTACAAATTTCCTTAGGATCTACTCCTAAGTATAGGGCTGCATTAAATAATCTGGCTCCGTCCAGGTGGACTGGAATATTTCTTTCACTGGCTGTTTGGTACAATTCCTTCATTTCCTCCAAGGATAAAACTGTACCATCCGATAAGGCATTCTCTAAACATAAAAGGCCTGTTTCTGGATAGTGTATATCTTCAGTCCTTATTTTATCTAGTACATCTTTTTTATAAATCCTGTTATCCTCATTATCTACAATTGCATAGCTTACACCAGATAGCCTGGCTGCTGCTCCTACTTCATGTTGGACTATATGACTATTGGCCCCAACTATTATTTCATCTCCAAACTTTGTATGGGTCATGATGGCCACTTGATTTGCCATGGTGCCAGATACTACAAATAGGGCAGCTTCCTTTCCAACCTTTTCTGCTGCTAACTCTTCTAGCTTTTTTATTGTTGGGTCATCCTCGTATACATCATCACCAACGGCTGCCTTATACATGGCCTCTCTCATTTCTAAAGTTGGTTGGGTTACTGTATCACTTCTTAGGTCTATAAATTTCATACCTCTTCCTCCATTAATCTAATTTTTCAAATCTTATTTGGGCTTTAAATTTTAATTCTCCACTTGCTTCATTAATCCCTTCCATGTATATTATATTTTCATGAGCTTGGGACCTATCTGTGTAAAAGGATATATCCTCTCCAGGCAGGGCTTCCCTGCTATAGTTTATTTCAATGGATCTGACTATATGCTTTTTATGATCTTCAATACTAAAGGCATCCATTATAAAGTCTACATATTTTGCATTATTTAAGTGTTCATTTAGATCAATATCGCTATATCTAACCTTTCTATTATATATTTTAATTAATTTACCCTTTGGTTTTAGTCTACCAAGTTTGCAGTCTATGGCCCTTTCCTTTGTTGTAGGAGGATAGCCCGGGAAGATTGATTCTGTCTTTTTTAACCTTCTACTTTTTTCATCTATTACAACCCAGATGGAAACAGCCCTGGCAAGGATGTTGTCTGAAGAGTCCTTAACATAAAAATCCCTGGTAAACTCCAGTCTATTAGGTTCCTGGGGCCAGGTTTCAATAGTTATTTCCTCCTTCCACCTAGGATACCTTAATATGTCCACCCTTGCCCTAGCCAATACCCATAGAGCACTATTTTTCTCCATCATAGCCCTGCCCATACCTAGATTTTCAGCATGGATACCAGCTATATCTTGAAAGTATAAAAAGAGGGAACTTAATTTGATTTTTCCTGTAAAATCTATATCCCTTACTTCTACTCTATACTTTTTTCTATACAGTGGTAATGCTTCCATTAAATCACTTCCTTATATGCTCCTATCTTTACCCATGAATACCATACACAACATTCCTGGACCAGTATGGGTACCAATAATTGGGCCTACATAGTTAATCATTACATCCTTTACCTTAACTTCCTTTAATAACATTTCTTTCAATTTTTCCGCATCTTCTAAACAGTCTCCATGATTAATAAATATGGTCTGTTCTTCAGGATTTACAATATTTGCTTTAAGGGTTTCCAGTAAAGTCTTGATGGATCTTTTTCTACCCCTGATCTTTTTTACTACCTCTAGCTTGCCTTCATCATCTACTATTAAAAAGGGTTTTATGTCTAACAATGTCCCTACGGCTGCAGCAGTGGCAGAAAGTCTGCCTCCCCTTTTTAAGTGCTCTAGGCTATCTACAGTAAACTGATGGTATACCTTAAGCTTATTGTTTTCTACCCATTCCACTATTTCATCTTTTGATTTTCCTTCCTTAAGCATTTCTGCTGCATAATAAACTATTGCACCCAGGCCTACCGAGGCAGATTTTGAATCTATAATAGTCAAATCAATGTATGGATCCTCTTCCACTAAGTTATTTTTAGCCATAAGGGCATTGTTAAAGGTAGCACTTAAGGCAGAAGAAAAACCTATATAGATTATGGACTTCCCTTCCTGGGATAAGTCCTTAAAAACTTTTTCAAAGGTATATGTAGTTATTTGGGATGTGGTAGATCTACTTCCTTCCCTAATTCTTTCATAAAATTCTTTATATGTTAATGTTTGTCCAAAATCATCTTCATAATCAACACCATCTAAATTATAAGTAAAGGGTATAACCTGTATACCACTTTCCTTAATATAATCAGCTGATAAATCACAACTGGAATCTGTAACAATTACCGTTTCCTTGCCCATATTTTAACCCCCCTTTAGCCTTAACTATATATATGCCTGACAACTTTATATAATTATTTATATAATTATTTATATCATAAAATAGTACATAATTGATAAAAATATTTCAAATTTATACAATTAAAAACACCTTTCTTAATACTTGCCAGTATAAGAAAGGTGTTTTTATAAGTAAGTTCTATATAAATATTAAATCTTTCCTACTAGTTCAATACCAGGTTCAAGTGTTTCTTCTCCTGGTCTCCATCTAGCTGGGCATACTTGATTTCCATGCTTTTCTACAAATTGAGCAGCTTGTACTTTACGTAATAGTTCTGAAGCATCTCTTCCGATGGCATCACCATGTACTTCATAAGCTACTATTTTACCTTCTGGATTAATTACAAAGCTTCCTCTTAGGGCTACCCCTTCTTCTTCAATATATACTCCAAAGTCCCTGCATAGCTTGCCTGTTGGGTCGGCTAGCATTGGGAATTTAACCTTCTTAATAGTATCAGATGCATCATGCCATGCCTTATGAACAAAGTGAGTATCTGTAGATACGGAATACACTTCTGTACCTATTTTTTGGAACTCATCATATAGATCTGCTAGATCTTCTAGTTCTGTAGGGCAAACAAATGTAAAGTCTGCTGGATAGAATACAAATACTGACCATTTACCTAGTAGATCTTCCTTGCTTACATCCTTAAAATCTCCATCATGAAAAGCCTTTACTGTAAAATCTGATACTTCTTTTCCTATAAGAGCCATTAAAAAATCTCCTCCTTTAATTTTTAATATTTTATCCGGTAAAACCGGTTATAGTTCTTTATGACTTACTTTGACAGGATGAACAGATGCCTTTGAAATACAAGCTGTTGTCTTCTATGGACACTCCTGTAGTCTCTTCTAAAAGTTCTTCAATTTCATCTATAAGCTCATCTATCCTTTGACTTTCTGCATCAAATACCTGTCCACACTCTTTGCATAAAACGTGTAGGTGGTTGTGGGTATTGATGTCAAAGCGGTCAGGAGCATTTCCATAGCTAATTCTAAGTATCTCACCAGATTCAGCCATAAGGCCTAGGTTACGATATACTGTGCCTAAGCTAATATTAGGATAGTCCTTTCTTATATGCTCGTATATTTCCGAAGCTGTTGGATGGTCTAGCTTCATTAAGGCATCTTCTATCATCATTTTTTGAGCACTATATCGTTTATTCATAATAGTAACTCCTATCTAGTAGTAATCGTTACTATTATTATAACCTACACTGCTAAATTGTCAATACCATTTTTAAAAAAATTTTAAGGCTCCTTTCTGGTTATTACTACCAGAAAAGAGCCCTCTTATACTTAAAGCTTATTTTATTCTGCCATATCTATTGGAGCTTTTTTATCTGAATCTCCCTTATCCTTAAACACCACACCATAGGCATATATTAATATGGCCATTATTACATATCCTAGTGTAAAGGTATAGTCCTGTAAAAAGCCTAGCTGTGGTGCATGCATTAGACCTACTGCTGAAAGAAGAGCTCCAGCAAAGGCTGCAATTGCAGCTTTTTTAAAGTCATCATCCAGTATGAAGGCCACTAGGGCACCCCATATTAAGGCTGTAAACATTGCTCCTTGGCCTAGGGGAACTATGGCTGGTGATACACTAGCAACAGCTTCAGGGGCTGCAGAATTAAATTTACTGGAAATATAGTTCGCCAAGTATGGGAACATGGCTACTACTACAGCTGGGAAATGTTTTTTGTCTACAGAACCAAAGGCTTGTGAAACTAAAGAAATTCCAACAAATACTAGTATAGGGGCTATAACTGGTAGCGGTATGATATTTGATATGGCTGCTATTATTCCAAGGGAACTAGTTATTAAAAAGGCAATACCATTAACTATGGAATAGCCCCTACCAGCATTAACCCATTTAGCACCTATGGAAGCAATATAGACTGTTGTAGGGAATACTCCTCCAAAGAAGGTACCTATCATTGTACCTAATCCATCTGCTAATTGGGCTTCTTGAACATTGTAATCATCACCAGCTGCAGCCATGGCCTCCACATTGTTCATAGTTTCTATAAAATTGTAAACAGATATGGGAATTATGACTGGTAGTAAGTAAGCCATACTTCCAAATAGGTAGCTGAATCCTTCTAAAAAGGCTAAAGTTGGTATAGGGGGATAAAATCCAAAGCTTGAAAAGCCTTCCACTACTTGGCTAGGATCTGCTTGTTTTAAAATATAGGCCAAGACTGTACCTAAAGCAATTGCAAATAAGGATGTGGGCAATTTGAAAGGCATAGACTTTCTTGCTATAAAGCCTATTATTATAATAATTAGTGCTATCATACCAATAACTGGCATTTCAAAGGTATGGAAAAACATCTGGCCTCCTATAACTGAGTAGGCCACTCCTGCTAAGGCACCAAGCATAGCAGCCCTAGGTAAATTTTCCCTAACCCATCTTCCAACTAAGCTTCCTAAGGCTTCAACAAGACCACCTATAAAACAAGCTGCTACTCCAATTTTCCAGGCTAATTCTGGATCACCTGTCAAGTCAAGGGCAGGCTTTGCTACACCAAATAAGTAAATAAACATTACAGGGGTACTAATACCATAGGATAAGGCTGTAACATCTGCCCTGTTTTCCTTTTCTGCTAACTTTTTTGCCATATGGGCATAGTATAGGTTTCCTGCTAAGACTGATATGGCTGCTCCAGGTATAACCTTTCCAAAGACTATACGGCTGGGATATCCCATTCCAAGTAGAGTAATGGCAATGACAACAAAATTAGCTAGATTGTTCTGAAATAAGGAAAAGAATCCGTCTAAATCTTCCTTTTTCCATATGGGATATTTAACCTTTGTGGACATTTTTCTACCTCCTTCTTATAGAACTCTAGATAGCTTTATTCCTTAAAAATTTATCTTGGGGCTAATTAGTAAATTCATTTTTAGTTTTTCATTATATTCTTGTTTTTGGGAGGTATTTTGTGGTGATTTATATAAATTTTATGTTGCCATAGCCTTTATTATGAATTGATTATATTTATACAAAAAAACAAAAGCAGGAGGTTCTTACCCTCCTGTCTATCCTATGAAACCTTTCTTTTCAATTTCATCCTTTGGAAGGGGTTTGCTATTTTTCAATATATTCTTAATATTTTTTATATTTCTTATAAAAAAATACCTTGAAAGATTATGGTACTTTCAAAGTATTATAAGTTTCAATCCTCTATTCTGTTTATGGACCATCTATGGCAAAATCTATTGTTTTTATGACAGATTATTTCCTTTGAACCACAAAAGGGACAAACAGGTCTATCCTTTTCATGATCCATAATATAAAGCTGTTGACAGCTTAGGCATTTAATTTTACATAGACCTATAGTATAGTCTCCACCATTTACATGTATGGCATTGCCCTGTATCAGGGCCATTGCAACCTTTCTCCTTGCACTATCTATAATATTTTGAAAGGTCTGCCTTGAAACTTCCATACTTTTAGCACATTCTTCTTGGCTCAGTCCTTCAATATCCTTTAACCTTAAGGCTTCAAGCTCTTCTACCTTAAGGGTAATTTCTTCAAGTTGATACTTATCCTTGTTTAAGGGCATATAGTAAGTGTATTGGGGAAAAAATCTAATTCTCCTGCATTTTATTGGTCTTACCATTTTTTCACCCCCTGCATCTTTTGCATAGGCCAAAGAACATAATATCAATATCATATATTTCCAGATCATTTGTATCTTCTATGGCTTTATTTAATTTTAAATACTTTAATATAATTTCCCTTGTATCAATGTCTATTATATCATTACACTTAACACAGTGGAAATGGAGATGCAGTGGTTTTTTACTGTATATTTTTAATTCATAATGGCTTACTCCATCTACAATAATTTCCTTTATTATCCCTATATTGCTAAACATCCTCACATTCCTATAGACTGTAGCAAGACCAATATTGTCATCCTTTAATTTTTCATATATTTCTTCTGCAGTTAAATGCCTATCAGAAACAAATAATTGCTCCAATATTAATTTTCTCTGTTTTGTAAACTTAAAACCATTTCTTTCAATTATCTTTTTTATAAGGGCAAATCTATCATTTGTTACTTTATTATTAACCATTTGTTCCATAAGGACACCTCTAATTGTATTATTGGCATATGCTAATTATATTTTATATTTTTCTTATCTTAGTGTCAAATTTAATTCCTTAAAAAATTATAGAGAGGATTTTCTTCTACCAATCCTCTCTATTCTCCTTACTAGCCAATTTGTTTCCATACATTTTTTATCTAATTTATTATACACTTTTCCAGTATCGGTATTTTCCTAAACCATGTTTTAATAACCTTATTTACATTTTTATGCACTTTTCCTAGTGTTGCCTTCTATTGCCCCTATAGCAAAATTTACCTCTTCCCTTGATAAATTTCTTCCCCATTAAAACTTTCAATAAAATATGTAAGCTGGTCTACTTTTAATACCTTAACTGGAGAATACTGAGCACCTTCTATTATGCTCTCTACATTGGTCCAAACGATTAAATCTATTATAGGTATTTTAGACTCTAAAATATTATTTAAAACTTTATTGTGTCTTTTTACTTGGAATACAGGATTTTCTGTACCAAACTTCTGACCATTTACAACTCTATACCAGTTTCCTTCTTCGTCTATTGTTAGATCTCCAATGTAGTTTTTGGCTTCTATGTTAAATACTCCTTTATCTCCTAGCCAAAGAATTTTGAAAAAATGCTTATATCTATTGAAAATATTCCAAATAATAAATCCAAACCATAGTGATAAAAATACAAGTAACCACTCCCTATATCTAGAAAAGAACAAATATGGGATCTATAATAAATGTTGGGGTGCATAAAAAAATGTACTCCAACATTTATTTTTCCCTAAAAATAAAATGCACTCGTGAAATAAACCTGCTAAAATGTTAATTACCCAAACAAACATAAAAAGGAGGTTTATTCACAAGTGCAATCTAATTTTATCACACAACTATTAAATTTAGAAGGGGTTAAAGTAACTAAAATATCACATGGCGATTCTTTTGTTAAAATCTACATTACAAATGATCCAAAAGAACATACTTGCCCTGCATGTGGTGCTAAACTAAAAAAATTCATGACTACAGAGAACAAACAATTAAGGATCTACCTTTTTAGTTTAAACACATCTATCTTGTACTTAGAAAAAGAAGATATGTTTGTTCTTGTGGAAAAAGGTTTTATAAGTCTTCTGCTTTTCTGTCTTGTTATCATCCCATGACTAACCGTTTAGCATTTTTTATTTGCCAAGAGCTTACTAAGCTAACTAGCCTAACTTCTATAGCTAAAGTGGCTAATGTCTCTGTTTCTACTGTTATTCGTATTTTTAATCATATTAATTATAGCGTTCCTACATTGCCTAAGGTTTTATGTATTGATGAATTTAAGGGCAATGCAGAAACTGGAAAGTATC
>JAAYFE010000189.1 GCA_012728365.1 Tissierellia bacterium | reverse complement strand
CTTTTTATCTGACAGATTATGTTTCTTTAAGTATTCTTCTCCTTTTTCACCGGACAATAGTATGGGGCCTAAAAATCCTGCCAGGGCTGAAGGTTCAAGATATATATCTTCTTCATCAGCAAGATCCCTTAGGAATTTATAGAGTCTTCCATCATCTATGGTAAATTCTCCACCTAACAGCTGTTCCATTATCTTGCCACAAAGGAAGAAGGCCGGCCTATATCTAGACAATCTGAATGGGTTTTATTGTCTATGCCCACATCCTATACAGCTATCTTATAATGTAGTCCTGTCATCAGGTCTTAAAGCATGGCGGAGAGTGGGTAGGTTCAGCAAAGAAGCAGTGGACATTGTCCCCATATAGCAGTTTAAGTCCCAAAATGTTAAATTAGATACAGTATTAATGTGTATAAGCTGAGTAAAGCCAAAAAATGGGCTAGATAAATCTAACCCATTTAGATAAATAGCTGTATGTCTGCCTCTAGGGCATCCTTTAAATATTCCTGGGCTGTTACTATTTCCACCTGATCTAGCAATTCCTCCTGACTAAAGCCCATTATCTCACAGGATAGCTTACAAGCCTGCATCTTTATGCCCTTATTTAGGGCTCCCTTGAGAAAGTCAGTTAAGGTAGGGGCATGGTTTTCTTCCATCATCTCCAGTAGCATTTTCTTTCCTAGACCTGCAAAATTCATTTTAGAAAGGGGCAGTCCTTCAATATTTTTAGGTGTCATATTTGCAAATAATTTTTCATAGGTTGATTTGTTTTCTTCCCTTGCACCATTTGGCTTTCTTATAAGCAAAAGCCCCCAAAAGGCAAAAAATATGCTAACATCCATATTCATTTCCTTGGCAGAGTTTGCTAAAATTAGTCCAGCTAAAGCCTTGTCGTACTCTCCACTAAACATAAGTATATTCATCTTTTTGTCCATAAAAAAGCCTCCTTTCTACTAGTTTAAGTAGAAAGAAGGCTTTTATACTTGTAATTATAATAATCTACATTGCTGCCTATTTGTTTTAATAATTCTACTAAAACATTTATTTCATCAAAGGTATTGTAGATTCCATAGCTTATTCTTACGGTGCCTGGTCTTGGAATATTCATGTTGCCCTTATATTTTTCCATTTCTTTTACACTTACCTTAAGTAGTTTTTGTACATAGGGCTGGGCACAGAAGCATCCACTTCTTACACCAATGCCCCCTTCCACAGCCAGGGCTGCTGCCACCAAGGCATGGTGAAGTCCATGAATATTGAAGGATATGATGGAAACCTTATTTTTAATATCTTCATCATCGTAAATGACTATATTAGGTACTTCCTTTAGCCTTTCTAAGGTATACTTAGTAAGTTTTCTTTCATAGCCAGATATGGCTTCCATACCTAACTTTTTTAACACCTTTATACTTTCCACCAGGGCCACTACACCAAATAGATTTGGAGTCCCTGCCTCTTCCTTTTCAGGTGGAGGGGCCCATATAACTTCTTTGGGAGTTACTATGTCTACAGTACCTCCACCTATGTTTTCAGAAAAGCCCTTTTCAAAGCTAGCCCTTGGGCCAATTAGGACTCCTATGCCAAAGGGAGCATACATTTTGTGGGCAGAAAAGGCTATATAGTCAATATGCTCTGGATGGTCTACAGGCTTTAGATCCACTGGGTGGTGGGGAACTAGCTGGGCTCCATCTACCATTATCTTGCTGCCATATTTGTGGCAAAGTCTAGCAATCCTATGTATAGGATTTACATAGCCTGTTACATTGGAAGCTCCAGTTACAGTGACCAGCTTTACCTTGCCCTTATATCTTTTTAACAGATATTCAAGATGGTGGAGGGATAATCTTCCCCTTTCATCTACTTCCACATAATCTACCCTGTATTTATATCTCCAGGGTAGGTCATTGGAGTGGTGTTCCATATAGGTAGATAGCACAATACCATCCTTTATTTCATCCTTCAGCCTATAGGAAAGCTTGTTTATGGCTTCTGTTGTGTTTTTAACAAATATGGCTGTGTAAAATTGGGGATCTGCCCCTACAAAGTCCAATACTATATCCCTTGCATTATCGTAGTGTAAGGAGGATACAATAGATTTATAGCCAGTACCCCTGTGAACAGATGAGTAGTAGTGGGAGAAGCTGTTGATTCTTTTCATTACAGCCTTAAAGGGAGGGGTAGTGGCTGCATTGTCAAAATTAATATAGGGGACCCTCCTGTTTCCTTCTATGGGTACTAGGGTATTTAGGCCATGGACATACTTTCTATACATAATACCACCCTTATATTCAATGATAATATCATTATATTTAGGAGCTATAAAATAGTTACAACTTATTGTTAATAATTTAAAATACTGATAAAATATACGTGGCTATTCTAAAGATTGTAGTAGAAGTAGGTGAACAGGTGAATAGAATTAGAAATTTATTAGTTTCTTCTGTAATTGTGGGGCTTGCCTCCCTTTTATACATTGACTATTATGTGGGCAATATAAAGTTTTCCTTTGCAGCAGTTGTATTTCCCCTTTTCCTATATGTACATGAGGATTTAAATCCTATACCCTTTGGTATTGTATCAGGCTTGTTTTTGGTTATAGCCAGGCTTGTATTTTATGGAGCCTTAGGTATGTTTGGACAGCAGGTTTACTATACGGTGCCAGAGGTTATATTTTATCTAGTATATGGTTTGGTATTTTTTATAGCTATAAAAAGGAATATATCTAAGAAGTACCATAATGTATTCATTGTTTCTGCCCTAGGGGATTTTACTGCTAATATGGTAGAGACCTATTTTAGAATAGGTGGAGAAATGTTTTCTCGAAACTCTGAAATAATGAAGGGCTTTTTATTGGTGGCAGCCATCAGGGCTGTAGCTGTAGTTATTATGGTAATAGTATATAATTACTACAAACTATTTTTAACCAAGGAGGAACATGAAAGAAGATATAGGCACCTACTGCAGCTTATATCCCAGTTAAAAACGGAAGTATATTGGATGGAAAAAAATATGGACCATATTGAAAGGGTAATGGCCACAGCCTACCAGCTTTTTTCCGACATGAATGACAATGAAGCTAGGCCTGATTGGACAAACAAGGCATTGGAAATAGCCAAGGATATTCACGAAATTAAAAAAGAATATGGGCTAGTTGTAAAGGGTATAGAAGAAGTAATGGCAAATAAATTGGAAAATGGGGGAATGTATTTTAAGGAATTGGTATCCATACTAGCAGATAGTATGGAAGTAGAGATAAAAAATCAAAATAAAAATATTCAAATTGCCTACAATATATCTGAAGATTTCTATACAGAAAAGCACTATTATTTAATGTCCATATTTAGGAACCTGATGATCAATGCTGTAGATTCTATTGAAAAGAAGGGAAGGATTGTTTTTTCCCACATAAAAGAAAGCAATGACCATAAGTTTATAGTTGAAGATAATGGTTCTGGCATAAAGGAAGAAGATCTAGCCTATATATTTTCTCCTGGCTATTCCAGTAAAATAAATTATAGTACAGGAGAAATAAATAGAGGATTAGGCTTAGCATTGGTAGAAAATATTATTAGAGACAGGTTGAAGGGCAGCATTAGTGTAGAATCAGAATATGGCATTGGAACTAAATTTACAATTACCATACCCATAGATGAATTGGAGAGTGAACATTAATGAGGTTTTTCATACTTGACGATGATATGAATGTTATACAAATTTTAAAGAGGATAATTGAAGATAAGGAATTGGGGGTTATTGTAGGTCAAGAGACAGATGGCCTTAAGGGCATGGAAAAAATTAAGGCTATTAGGCCAGATATAGTTTTAATTGACCTATTAATGCCTGGAATGGACGGTTTAAATATAGTGAAAAAATTAAAGGAAGAATATGATGATATTGAATTTATAATGATATCCCAAGTGTCTTCGAAGGACATGGTGGAAAAAGCCTATCAATATGGTGTAGAGTACTTTATATATAAGCCTATTAATGCAGTGGAAGTTGAAACTATAATAAGGAAGGTAATGGAAAGGATCCATATAAATAGGACCATTTCCAGTATGCAGGGAATACTTAGTGGCAAAAGACCAGCAAAGACATCAGAAGCCAAACAATCCTATGAAAATCGTCTTAATAGCATATTAACAGAGCTTGGAATTATTGGCGAAAAGGGAAGTCAGGATATTATAGCCATAGTAAAATATGTAATGGAAAATAAGATTAATTTAAATGAAATTACTATAAAGGACCTTTTAAGTAAATTTACAGATAACCCAAAGTCTATGGAGCAAAGAATGAGAAGGGCTATTAATATGGCCTTAACTAATATTGCAAATTTAGGCATAGAAGATTATATGAACTATACCTTCACTGAATATTCAAATACCCTATTTAATTTTGAACAGGTAAGATCAGAGATGGAATATATACGTGGGAATATGAAAAGGGGTGGTTCTACTAATATTAAAAAGTTTTTAATAGGTTTAATATATCATATTGAAAATATAAATAATTAGAAAATTAATAAAAAATTTTTGTTACTTTTATATATATTTTGTAGTTTAATGAAGTCCATATATTATACTTCCAAAAAGGCTAGCCTGCTACAGGAGGTATACTATATGGACTTTTTTAATGACATAGTCACTAAGGTGGCATCTATGGTTTGGGGCCCTATAACTATAGTGCTACTTTTAGGGACAGGCGTGTACCTAAGCTTTGGTACTCGGTTTGTTCAATTTAAGAAGATGAAAGAAGCTTTTCTTTCCTTGTTTTCTAAAGAAAATGAAGGTGAAGGCGATATAACCCCCTTTCAAGCCTTGATGACCTCCCTGGCAGCAACAATTGGAATAGGAAATATTGTAGGAGTAGCATCAGCCATAGCCCTTGGAGGGCCAGGTTCAGTATTTTGGATGTGGATAAGTGGTATCTTTGGTGGTGCTACAAAGTTTGCAGAGGTAGTTCTGGCAATGAGATTTAGAGTTACCAATGAAGCAGGTGAAAAATCTGGTGGACCCATGTACTATATAACTTATGGCATGAAGGAAGTATGTGGGAAGAATTTCAAGTGGTTAGGTTACTTATTTGCTTTCTTTGCCATTATTGCATCCCTAGGTACAGGAAATATGACCCAATCAAATTCTGTGGCAGAGTCTATGTACATTAGCTTTAACATAAATCCGGTAGTTACAGGTATAGTAATAGCAGTATTAACGGCCTTAGTTATTATTGGTGGAGTAAAGAGTATAGGAAGAATCACAGAAAAACTTGTACCTTTTATGGCCATTGTCTATTTAGGAGGATGTACTCTTGCAGTACTGGCTAATGGAAAAGCATTACCAGTTGTTTTTAAAATAATCTTTGAAAATGCTTTCACTGCTAAAGCAGTAGGCGGAGGCCTTTTGGGAACGGTTATTAGGCTATGAATATCTAGAGGTATGTTTTCAAATGAAGCAGGTTTAGGTAGTGCACCCATAGCCCATGCTGCATCTAAGAATGATGATGCAGTAAATGAGGGACTAATAGCTTCTCTAGGTGTATTTATAGTAACCATGATAGTTTGCACCCTTACAGCCTTTGTAATACTGGCATCAGGCATATTAAGCTTTGATAAGACAGGCCTGATGATAATAGAAGGGGGCCTAGACGGAGCAGCCTTAACTACAGCAGCCTTTAACAGGCTAATACCAAGAGTAGGAGAATATATAATTACTTTTGGAATCGTATTCTTTGCCTTTTCAACCCTAATTGGCTGGTATTATTATGGTTGCAAATGTGTAGAGTTTATAGCTGGAGTAAAGGCTGTAAATCTGTATAAATGGGCATGGATAATTCTTTCCTTTGTAGGGGCAACCATACCCTTTTAGTGACAGCAGATCTGACACACCCCTGGAGAGTCCCTAAAAAGGGCATCGAAGAGGCAATCCCTACAGCCAAGGGGCTGTAGGGAGAAACTTTCAGATACAAGGACAGGGTGGTAGAGTAGTGACTTTTTATGCTATTTTACCTCCCTCCATATAAGGTATTCTGAAAACGGTTACAGGTAAGAAACGGTATAAGAAACGGTAAAAGATTAAAAAACAATTTCATGGAGGGATATTTACATGTTAACAATTATAAAGGGAGTAAGTTTATTGTTCCTAACCCTAGTATTATTTTCCTTCTTTAGTTTTAAGGCCCCAAAAGGGGACAAGGCTATGTCAGGTCTTGCAGGAGCAGCAATTGCAAGCTTTTTAGTTGAAGCAATTCATAAGTATATAAGTGGAGATTTCTTAAATATTGCTTTCCTAGGAGAGGTGGGAGAAGCATCTGGTAGCTTGGCTGGAGTGGCAGCAGCTAGTTTAGTACCCCTTTACATGGGTGTCAATCCAGTCTTTGCCTTGGTGGCTGGAGTTGCATTGTCTGGTTTAGGTATACTTCCTGGCTTTATAGCGGGATATATTGTAGGTTTAATTGCTCCAATAATAGAGAAAAAATTACCTGAAGGACTTGATGTAGTTGTTGGTGCCCTAGTTATTGCGCCTTTGGCAAGGGCTATTGCTGTAGGGGTAACACCTGTAGTTGACGCTACCTTATTACAGGTAGGAGATGCTGTAACTGCTGCAGCAGATCAATCACCTATAGTAATGGGCTTCTTGTTAGGTGGCTTAATGAAGATCATCTGTACATCACCCCTTAGCTCTATGTCCATAACTGCCATGATAGGCTTAAAAGGTTTAGCTATGGGTATATCTGCTATAGCTTGTTTTGGAGGAGCCTTTACTAACGGAATTGTACTAAAGAGGATGAAAATTGGTGACAAGAGCAATATAATTGGTATTATGCTTGAACCATTAACTCAAGCCCATATTGTTACAAAACATCCAGTTCCTATATTTTTCTCAAACTTCTTTGGTGGAGGATTTGCTGGAATAGTAGCAGCTGTTTTAGGAATAATAAACAATGCTCCAGGAACTGCATCGCCTATACCTGGACTATTGGCACCCTTTGGATTTAATCCACCATTAAAAGTATTATTAGCTTTAGGATTAGCTGCAGTAGCAGGTATAATAGGTGGATATTTAGGAACTAGTGTTTTAATGGTATTAGAAAAGAAATTTGACTTAAAAGAGAAGATGGTTCATTCAAAACCAGCTATTAGTAAAAATTAAAATAGAGTAAGGCCTATTTGGCTTTACTCTATTTTCTATATCTGTCCATTACTTCAGCAAATATGTCTGCAGTACAAGGAGGGGTATAGGTAATGGCATTGGCACCAGCTTCAATAGTTTTTAGTATACTTTCATCTGTTGGTCCACCTGTTGCAATTATTGGTAGTTCCTTTCCATATTCTTCGCGAATTTTTCTTACTAATTCAGGAGTTTTTGGTCCTCCTGAAATATTTAAAATTCTTGCTCCAGCCTCTAATTTTCCCCTGTAATCATCCTTTTCACTAGCAATAGTTGCAATTATGGGTATATCTATTGTTTCATATATTTCCCTAATAACTTCATTAGATGTAGGGGCATTAACTACAACACCATAGGCTCCCATAAGCTCCGCCTGTAGGGCAATACTTACAGATCTTTTACCAGTAGTAAGACCTCCTCCTACTCCGACAAATACTGGAACAGGTGCTACTTCTAAAATAGCCTGTGTAATGGAAAGCTGAGGAGTAAAAGGATATACAGCAATTATAGAATGTGCATTTGTATTTTTTATTATTGCAACATCTGTTGAGAACAACAGTGATTTTATTCTAGTGCCTAAAATTTTAATTCCAGAAGCCCTATATATTACTTGGGGAACTTCAATTATTCTAGACCTTAAATGTGATTTTATCTCTGGTATATATTTTCCCCTTTCCATATCCAGATCTTTTTCCTTATCCTTATCCTTATCCATTTCATCTCTCTCCTTATCTAATAGTATAATCAAATAAATGATACCCTATTAAAAAAGCTATACACTTTTAAAAGGAAATTAAATTTATGGTGCACCTACTATTATAATATAATCTTTTACATTTTAAACATATTAATCGTCAAAAAGAATTATATTTTAATTATTTATTGCATAAGTGTATTATAAGTGTTATTATATAAATAGGAACACTTATAATACACAATAAAACTGTACCCATACATATAAAGGGGAGGGATAGGCATGAATAGGATTAAATTAAAACTTTTAACCAGATATGCTGTCCTCATAGCACTAACTACAGTTATGACCATGGTGATTACCATACCTACTGTAGCAACTGAAGGATATTTGAACCTAGGTGATATGGTAGTATTTATAGCAGCTTTTACCCTAGGAAGAAAGGGTGGTCTAATAGTGGGGGGAGTGGGCTCTGCTATGGCAGACCTACTTTTAGGATATACGCACTATGTACCTGTAACCCTTATAGTCAAGGGTTTAGAAGGATACATTGCTGCCAGCCTTTTAGAAACTGACATAGGAAGAAGAAAGCCAATAGTGGCCACTTCCATAGCTGGTGTATTTATGGCCCTTGGATACTTTTCCTTTGAAATATTTATGTATGGCAAGGCAGCCATAGCCTCCATACCAGGCAATATAGCCCAGGGTCTTTTTGGAGCCATTACTTCAGTAGTATTATATACATCCCTTAAAAGGGCAAGGATTTTTAATTAAAAAAGCGGAGTTTGTCTCCGCTTTTATAGTGCCCAATTTCCATTTTCAAATATTTGAACT
>JAAYFE010000188.1 GCA_012728365.1 Tissierellia bacterium | reverse complement strand
ATATTAGATAGGTGGCAAATATCCAATAAGCCTTCATCCCAATGACTAAAGTCATGGGCTTTCGGCTAGGTTTTTTGTAAGGAAACAGCTCCCATTTTGGTCATAGGGCATATATTTCTTTTGCCATAAGCAATCTTTGTTTTTGAGGATATGGATGCCACTTGCCCTACCTTATCCTTTACAAGCATTTTATATGGGTGATCTCCATAAGTTTTAAATACTGCCATGTATCCTCCAAGTACGTTTGAAGTAGAAGGAGCTAGGCCTGCACTGGTTACCCCATATTCAAATACCCTTTGAAAATACATGCTATCTTGGTCAAAGGAATACACTACATCCATTTGTGGAGTAACAGGATCTGATAGTTCACTCAAATCATCATCTTCCCATCCAGGTCCCTTAGCCCCCCATACATTTAAGGAGTCAATAAAACCTGGAAAAACCACCTTACCTTTAGCATCGTAAATTTCTACATTTTCAGGAATGTCTATGGAGTTTCCTATAGCCTCAATAATACCATTTTTAATTAATATATCAGTATTTTCAAATATATTTCCATTTCCATCATGAACTGTTCCAGCTTTTATAAGAAGCATTATCATTTTCCCCCTAGTTTTTCTTTAAATACTCTGCCATTAAAAGACCACATTCAAGCTGAATGCTTATTAATTTTTTAATAGGTATTACTTCATAGTCCATATTTTCTTCAAGATATTTACTTAACTCCTCTAGTTTAATTAAAGCTTTATTAAAAGCTTTTTCCAGAGCCTGTTCTTTTTCTTTATTATCCTCATTGTTTTCCTTCATTTTCTCTAACTCAATCTCATTTGCCCTAACCAACAAACCCAGTGAAAGCATCTTGTAAAATTTAGTAACCAATAGATTATCAAATTTTTCAGCTACTGTAGCCAATCTATTATAGTCAGGATTTTCATTTACCATCTTTCTCGTAGCTTCATTGTCATTCTTATTGCTAGTAAAGGCTTCCAATGCTAATTTAAAGGGATTCTTTTCATCCATGTATTTTGCAGTATCATTTAAAATACCTTTAATAAATTCATCTACCTCTTCTGAAAATCCTAAACTCTCCAAGACTACTTCCTTTCTTGTTATATCTGATTCCGTCATATCACCTATTCTTCTATCATAGAAGTAGGGCAGCTCTGTTAGTAATGTAAATGCACCACAAACTTCCTCAGCATAATCAGCACTACAAGTTCCACATTTTATATGTTCTTCTGGATTTTTTATTCCATATTTCTCCAGATAATCATAATGCTGTTTAATTCCTAAGTTTTTGTATATGGCAGGTGCCAAAGCTTCACAATAGGGAGCCTCTGGTTCTCCAAGGTTAAGAGGAATCCCCTGCTTTTTAGCTGCATTTTTTAGATCTTCATATATTTCTGGAGCTTCTCTAGTTAAATACCAATAAACTCCTCCAAATCCTGCATTATGCAGGGAATAAATAAACTTTGGCCTTATTTGATTTATTAAATTCATCATTGCTTTAGTTTCTGGTATGGTATCATGAAAATGTAAATTCTTATAATCTATTGGAAAAGTCCAATCAACTTGCTGGTGCCCTGCTGGTCTAAAAAAATTCCTTGCATAATTATATAGAGTAAAAGGTCCTTTAAACCAATTTTCATTTAATTTTGTGCCATCAACATCCCAGGTCTTGATTATATACCAGGTATAATCTAGTTTCTCTCTCAATTCCCTATTTTCAGCAAGCTCCCATGAAAAATATTCTAAAAGCATTGCTCCTATAGGCTCATTAGGATGGGGGCATCCAAACATAAGAGCATTATCTGAACCATTTCCAATTTTTAAGCAGTATATTGGATGATTATTTCTTGTTCTCCCAATTTCAAATAGCTCTACCACATGGGGATATGCTTCAGCTAATTTTTTACTACTTTCATCCATCTCATCTACAGTCAAGAATGTTTTATAATCTGGTATTCTATTTATAACATCCTCAAATAATCTCTTCATTTCATAACCTCCTAAATATAAGCTAATTGCATATTTAATATGCAATTAGCTTATTCTTGTTATTCTACAATATCTGTAAATGTATATTCTTGCCAACCCCATTTTCCAGTTCCATCTATTGGTAGGTTTGTAAATCTTACATTATTTGCGTCATATGCAGCATATGCTACTATTGGTATATAAGGTAGTTCTTCTGCAAGAATTGCTTGAGCTTCTTTGTACAATCTAGCCCTTTCTGCTTGATCTCCTATTGCTACAGCTCTTAGGCATAGGTCATCAAATTCAGCATTGCTATAGTTTCCTACATTGCTTCCCTGTCCTGTGCCAAAGCGTTTATATAAGGCTGCTGGGTCTGGGCCCATAAATCCACCTTGCAATTCAAGCATGAAATCTCTCTGTATTATTACCTTTTCATTCCAGGCATTAAACTCATGAACCTGAACTATCAATTCAATGCCAGCCTCAGCCAAGGTTGCTGCCATAAGCTTTGCAGCGTCAGGATAATTTCCATCTTCAAATACATCAATTGTAATGCCTCTTACATAGTAACCTTCGCTATCCTGTGTATATCCAGCTTCTTCTAATATTCTTCTTGCCTCTTCAATATTGAACTTAGGAGCTGTATCTTCACTATTTGACGCCCACTCAATTAGAGAAGGATACATATTGTACTCAGGTTTTTGTATTCCATTGTATACTTTTTCTGATATTTCCTCCCTATTTATGGCTGTAGCTATGGCTTTTCTTAAATTTACATCTTGTAATACTTCATTATCCATATTAAATATAATTCTCATTGGTGATGGATACTCATTTAATACCATCCTTATATTGTTATTAGCTAACAGTTCATCCACATTTGCTGCAGGTACACTTTCTAATACATCTATCTCACCATTAATTAGAGCTTGTACAGCAGTGGCATCATCAGGAATTATTGAAAATATTACTCTATCTAGTTTAGGTGCTCCTTCGTGGTACTCTGGATTAGCAACTAAAGTTACATATTCTCCCTGTTTATGTTCTACAAACTTAAATGGTCCTGAACCAATAGGCTCCTTGGAAGCTGGATTATCCTCCCAAGCTTGTCCATTATTAAATATATGTTCTGGTAATATGAAGCAAGCATACCATCCTATATCTGCTATAAAAGAAACATCTGGCTGTGTTAAATTAAACACTACAGTATACTGGTCTGGTGTCTCAATAGAATCAACAATCTGCAATCTACTTGATAAGTAATATGATGCATTATCCTTTATGGTATCAAAAGTATACTTAACATCTTCACTAGTTACTTTTTCTCCATCATGCCAATGGGCATCATCTCTTAAATGAAAAGTAATAGACAGACCATCTTCACTTACATCCCAGTCAGTAGCTAAATCTGGTATTACTTGCTTACTGGCATCCAGCTTTACAAGCCTGTTGTATATATTTTGTACAATAGGGTAAGCATAATCGTCTGCTATAACATTTGGATTAAATGACATTGGGTCACCATAAGCCCTTACAATTAATGTTTTTTCTTCCTTATCCTTACCTATGGAATGAATACACAAAGGCCTTGTGAGTATTTTCTCAATTGTATCCCTTGGGGTAAAGGAATCATAGGGATTTTGAAATACTATCTGAACTAATCTTCTAAAAGCCTTAGGATCTTTTTTCACAAGATTACTTGTAGATTCCCCTTGGATATATACATCACCAGCAGTTGGCTCCTCAAGCCTTGCAAGTATTCTCCCCAATGTAGACTTACCACATCCAGATTCTCCAATTATGCCAAGTATCTCTCTTCTATCCATTTTAAGAGAAACTCCATCAACTGCCTTAACATACTGTTTTTCTTTAGAAGCCAGTGAAAGTCCCTTCTTTACTGGATACCACATAGATACCTTATCTATAGTAATGAAGGCATTGTTAGTCATTTTTCTCACCTCCATATAGGTGACATCTCACAACAGTTCCATTATCCATTCTAACTTCAGTTGGCTTTTTACTACATATATCCATTGCCTTCTTGCATCTGGGTGCAAATATACAGCCTTCATATTTTTGTGATAAATCTGGTAAAAAACCTTCTATGCCCTTTAGCTTTTCCTTCTTTCCCCTTAGGGATGGAAAAGATGCCAAAAGACCTTCTGTATAAGGGTGTAGCGGCTCTTTTAACACTTCCTTTACATGGCCCATCTCCATTATTTCTCCTGCATACATAACTGCAACCTTATT
>JAAYFE010000187.1 GCA_012728365.1 Tissierellia bacterium | reverse complement strand
TACATCTAAAGGTATTTACCTGATTGGATAGATTTAGTAGCAGGGAATGCTTAGCCTTATTCACTAAAATCACCTCAGATATTCTTCCATTATCTTCCTTACTTCTTGAGTTTTCTCTTGGTCACTTAGTTTGGTATTTTCGTTCCTTCTTGTCAGGTCCTTCTTCATCTTTGATTATAACCATTTCTCCCTTTTTAGCCTTTTTACTTTCTTCTATTATCTTTAGGGTTTCCTCACCTGAGCTCATTCTGCTGTGATGCTCTACTTCCACATTCAAGTTTTCATACTTAGAGGTTTTTTCATCATATGGTTCACCATCTATATATACCTTGCCATCTATATCAATTCTAATTTCCTCTGGTATATCCTTAAATCTTTTTTTAAATTTCAATCTGATCCAATCATTATTTCCTCTGTTAATATCTGTCATATTTCATCCTCCTTAGGCTAAACTTATATTAACTGTAGAAGAGCTTTGGGTAACCACGCTGTATGCTGTAAGGCACATATTTGATTGTTGGTTTGTATTTACTTGATTGGTAATTTTAGCCCCCATGTAGGTATTATCTCTGGTAGCTGGCAATGATTTTACAGATGTTTTTGACATATTCCTTCCCCCTATTTTATTTTTCTAATACATCTTATGTAATAGAACAACAATGGTTCTTATTTAAAAAAAAGAACTGCCCCAAAACTCAATTTGAGGCAGTTCTATCTATTAACCCATTTTTTCTAATATACGCCTTAAGATCTCTACTCCTTGTTCTCTAGAAGCATTTCTTATATTTGGTACTTGGAATACTGATAATATATCTTCAGCCTTTGGTACTTCTGCTGGTATGTCTGATTCTATAGTTACATTTTTTAGAGGCATGTTTAAGGGATGAAACTTCTTGCCATTTATCTTTAAGCCATCTTTAGAAAATCCTACCTTCAAACTCATCTCTCCTTTCCTATTAATTTACACCAATTAATCTATTGAAAGGGGGAAGAGGGGGCCCCCCTAATATTAGTTATTATAGATCTAGTAAATCACTATCAAATTGTGCAGCTATTCCTAATTGTGCTTCAATTACAGTAGCTACTTGAGCTGCTATAATAGTCAATACTTGTAGTTGAACTTGGTTTACAGATTTTTGATTTACTATAGATGCATAAATTCTATCTGCCACTCATTTCACCTCCTCATCTTGTCCTAGTACATATGTATGCATGTACAACTTTTGTGCTACTATTTATTAAAAATTTGTCCTTTTTAAATAAAAAACCTACTCCTTAGAGCAGATCCTTTCTAGCCTTTTTCATTAAATATCTTTTTTTATATTTTAAACTGGAATAATTTCCAATTTTCCTTATAATGCTATAGTTAACAAGGCCTCCTACAGCTCCTACAATAGGAATCCCTTGGATAAATTTAGCAGTTAACATTGCATTGGAAAGAGTGCATGAAGCAATTTTTATATAGTTTTGTAAATCTATTTCAATATTATTTCCCTTATCTATTTGTCTAGCTAATATGTCAACTTTTTCATTTAATTCTTTTTTTCTATCCCCCTTTGACAATGAAGTGCTTATTAATAGCAGTATATATGCCTTTTCTTCATCTTTATTATAATCATAACCATAGCTTAAAGCTATTTCATATATGGTCTTTATCACTATGGATATAAAAAGGGGTATATCAGGAAGACCAATACCTAAGACTCCTAAGACCCCACCTTCTAATATGGATATAGCAGAATTAATATTCTTTGAACTTTTAGCCTTTTTATCCAGGCTTTTAAAATTTTTCCTATTTGAATTTATTTCTAGCATATAATTGTTTAAGTCATGTTCTAATTTAAGCTTATCCTTATCATAGGTTTTTTCAATATACTTATGGCCTTTTTCAAATACCAGCTTAAATCCAATATAAAAGGCATCTTCTAAGGTATCCTTTAGTTTTCCTGGAATTTTATCTTGAATTCTGCCGACTATGGGGCTTACCTTGTTTCTTACAATGCCTATTTCTCTTCTATTTAATAACTTTTCTTCCTTTTTGTATAAGCGTCTTAATTGCTTTTTTAACTCCCTCTTCATTGCCTTCTCCTTAATGTTTTATACACTATAATTATAATATATGTTTCTTTAATTTATATGATAAAAAACACTACCTTTAGTGGGTAGTGTCTAGCTTTTGAACCAATTTAATTTAGCAGCTTGAATACAAAACTCATATGGAATAGTATGTCTTTTTCTTTCCACTGCAGGTTTTAGAGTTCTTAAATCCCCTTCAAATATAATTTCTCCTTTTAGTTTGAGAAAATCCTCAGGCCTAACTAGATTTCTTGCCTTTTTAAAATCTATTATTCCACTTTCCTTCAGAATATAGTATACAAATTCAGAGCACAAGAACCTATTATCATAATACACTTCTTTATTCCTTAAGTTATTAATAAGGCCTAAATAGTTATACTTATAATATTGTTGATTATATATAAATTGATCTAACAACCTCTTTACCTTATTATATTGCTCTTCTGTCACCTGTAGCTTAATTATTACTCCAGGTAAGTTTTTAGAAAATTTATAGCCACCTTCATTTAAATCTTCATGTTTAAATCCTCCTATAAAGGGGTTGTAAGTCCATTTTCTTCCAAAGCTGTACATGTACTTTAGGTCCTTATCTAAAGCTATAGCAGCATGGGTGTATTTATCCCTGGTGAAATTATGAATAAGCTTTGAAATAATAGTACTAGTCCTTGTCAGCACCACATATATAGAATATTCCTTCATATAAATCCCCCTTTAACTACAGATATATGATATAAACTAAATCTCAGATACAGATTAAAATATTCACAAATAATTACATCTTAACTCTTTATAATTACAATATCAACTAATTCTTAAAATTTTATTAATTTCAATCTAAAAATTTATTAAAAAATAGCACCACCTTAAGGTGATGCTTCTTAAAACTCTACTATTTGACTACCTTCAGAGGATTGCCTTCTAGTATAGCTTCAACCTCTTCATAGCCTTCTAAAAATTCATAGTTATAGCGGGCTGGGAGGGCAAATATATATTTTGAATTGTTGCCTAACTCCTTTGGTCCTATTGGTGCTGCACCAAGACTGAACTCTTCCCTTTGTAAAGCTTTCCATTGATCTTTAGTAAATATCATGATTGGTATATATTATGCTATAGCCCTTCCAAGTATCTGGTAGATGAAATTGAAATCCATACTCTTTATTTTCATATATAAGGGAACTAGCTTTACTATTTACCTGACTGTTTTCTTCACTATCTTCTTCCATTATTACATCATCTATAAACCATTTATCTCCATCAAATTTAACTATTAAAATAACATCATATTTTAACAAGGCCTCATCCTTATCCATTTCCTGGCTGGTCACTTCTAATACTTGTCCCTCTACCCTATATTCATCCTTTGATAACTTTTCTATATTTAATACATCTATAGCTTCTGGCCATGGACTTGATGTAAGCCTGCCTAAGGCTTTAGTAGGTTCCTTAATCCATCTTTCCATTAAAGATTCAGATATAAATTCCCCATAGTATTCCTCCATGGACTCCCTAAGTATGTCCTCTGGAGCAAGGAGGGAAACCATCTTCAAATTATCTCCAAAAGCCTTTACCAGCTTTTCAATAGCTTCTACCTCTTTCCTAACTTCATTTTCTATTATTGAGTGATCCTTTACTTCTTCCTCTTGGGCATAAGTATCTGGAGCTGCATTAGTTATATTTTTACTTGAACACCCAGTTATTGCAAAGGAAGAAATCATAGTAGTACATACTCCCAATAAAATAGCTTTTTTTTGCTTTGTTGTTCATATTATACCTCCTTTTACCTTGTTCCTATATTCATTATATCTTTCCTCATCCATTAATTGGTTACAATAAGGTTAAAAGGGATTTGCAAAAAACTAAAGCATCCCAGAGGATGCTTACAACTTATTTTTAAATTTATTTAGATCAACTACATGGAGATCATATTCTCCATAGCCAATTTTTGTCTTATCCTTCAAGACTTCAACATCATAGGTAACCTTTCTCCCATTAATTCCTTTTACAATAGCATTTACTCTTATTTCACTACCTAAAGGAGCTGGATTAATATGCTTTACATCAATCCTGCTTCCTACAGGCCTATAATTTTCAGGTATTCTTTCAAAAACAATAGATGAGGCTGTTAGCTCCATATAATAAATCATTGCTGGTGTAGATAGGACCCTTACGCCCTTATTACCAAGATAGTCTGCAGTATCTTTTTCTTTAACTATAAATTCTTTAGACATGGCTTCTCCTATTTTTAAAATACTATTACAATCCATTGGCATTTTCCTTTCTAGTGTAATATTTTTCTCATGTACTTTAGCAATGCAATATTATTATAATTAAAGATTAAAATATTGGCAACTTTCAGATTATATACCTTAACAGGACTGGTATGGTCAATAAGGAAATTAAAGTGGTTACTACTGTTATCATAGTGGCATAATCCTTTTTAAGGTTAAAATTTTCTGCAAATATAGATGTCATAGCTGCAGAAGGCATAGATGCTAATATAATTATTGAGTTGGTTACCACTGATCTGTCTCCTATAATAACAGCAATTAAACACAATATGGCAGGTATAAACACCATTTTCATAAGTATTCCATAGTATATGGTCCAGTCCTTAAGATGACCTTTTATGTCTACATTGGCAAATATAGCTCCAACAATTATCATTGACAAGGGTCCTGTCATACTTCCTACAGCCTTAATGCTATTTAAAACTAGCTCTGGAAATTTTAAATTAAAGACCATCATGGTAACCCCTATATATACGGCTAAAACCGATGGATTTAATAAGGCCTTAACTACTTCCTTTTTTAGTTCTTCCTTGGCCATCTTTCCTTTAAAGATCATTATGCCATAGGACCATAAAAATAAAACAAAAAACATGTTAAATATGGAGCCATATATTACAGCTTCAGGTCCATATATTACATTTAAGATAGGAAAACCAATATAACCAGTATTAGTAAATACATTTGCAAAGTGCAGTATAGTTCTCTTTTCATCTTTAATTGGCTTAGTAAGAAGAAGGGAGATTCCAATAATTATTAAATAGGCTATAAGGCTAAAATAAAAAGATTTAAATACATTCATCTTTATACTGTCATCATAGGAAAAAGAAAAGGAAGAAACTATCATAAAAGGAAGCAATATTCTTAATAGAAGGTCTATCAATCCCTTGTTTGTTTCAGGTGTTATTATATTTCTTTTCCTTCCAATTACCCCTACTATTATAATTAAAAATAGGGATAATATACTCCTTAAAATCATGTCCATTATAACACCTCCAAGGTATCATTATATTAAATCTATTCAGAAGGCTTTGTTTTTGTTCCAAATAAATGGAAATTTTACTCTTAATAAGCCCTGTAAAAAAAGAAAATACTATAGTATAATATCTGTTGGAACTAAATTTAAAAAAGGATGATTGTATGGCAAAAAGAGTAATATTAGGAATGAGTGGAGGAGTAGATTCTTCTGTATCTGCTTTACTTTTAAAAGAAGCTGGATATGATGTAGTTGGAATTTTTATGAAAAACTGGGATGAAAAGGATGAATTTGGGGTGTGTACTGCCACAGAAGATGCAGAGGATGCTCGAAGGGTAGCCAGTCAGCTTGATATCCCATTTTATACTATAAATTTTGAAAAGGAATACTGGGATAAGGTATTTAGTTACTTTCTAGATGAATATAAAAAGGGTAGAACACCTAACCCAGATGTAATGTGCAATCAGGAAATAAAATTTAATGCCTTCTTGCACTATGCATTAAAGCTGGATGCTGATTATATAGCCATGGGACATTATGCCCAAGTGGAAGAAAGGAATGGCAAGTTTTACCTGTTAAGAGGAAAGGATAAAAATAAGGACCAAAGTTACTTCTTATCAAGAATAGGACAAGAGGCCTTATCTAGAACCCTATTTCCCATAGGCCATTTAGAAAAAAAGGAAGTTAGGGAAATTGCCGAAAAGCACAACCTATATACTGCAAAAAAGAAGGATTCCACTGGCATATGCTTCATAGGCGAAAGGGACTTTGATGAATTTATAGATAGGTATCTTTTAGCGAAAGAAGGAGATATAATTGATGTTGATGGAAATAAACTAGGCAGACATAGTGGCCTTATACACTATACCCTAGGTCAAAGAAAGGGAATTGGAATTGGAGGTATAGGCACAGGTGAACCCTGGTTTGTAGTTGGTAAAAACCTGAAGAAGAATATACTATATGTAGCACAGGGTAGAGACCATCCAGCCCTCTTTTCTGTATCCATGATTGGAGAATCTCCAAGCTGGATCTTGGGAGAGGCACCTGAAATGCCACTTAAATGCACTGCTAAATTTAGATACAGGCAAGAGGATATACCTGTTGAAGTTAATATGCTGGAAGATGGAAACATTCATATTAAATACGAGTATCCTGTAAAGGCAGTAACACCAGGTCAAGTGGCAGTATTGTATCAAGATGAAGTCTGCCTAGGAGGAGCTATAATAAAGTCTATTGAACCATTAGAGAAAAAATATTCATATTTAAATGAAACCTAGATTTGTGAACTATCAAGACACGGAAAAAATGGGCTGCATAATCACTTAGGCTTTAGATGCAGCCCTATTATTTTTTCCTTAGTGGGATAGTTCATGCAAATCTTTCCCAAGTCAGCTCTTATCTTTACAATATGTCTTTTTTGAAATTACTTTTTAGTGACCTCATATCTCCCATATCTTTTACTATTCTATAGGCTTCAATTTAGCTGTAAAGTGGCGGAGTATTTTAGGCTCCCAAGTAATCCTATAGCCCTTAATGGATTCTGCCCTTTCCTTTATGGCTATTAAAGCATCGGCCACAAGATCTAAATGGGACTGGGTGTATACCCTCCTTGGTATGGCCAATCTCGTAAATTCAAAGGGTGATTCAAGCTGCTTACCTGTATCTGGATCATTACCTAACATAAAGGAACCTATATCACAAGTTCTAATACCTGCTTCCTTGTATAGTTCTATTGCCAAGGCCTGGCCTGGGAATTCATAGTAGGGTATATGGGGAAGTAATTTTTTTGCATCTATAAACACTGCATGGCCACCTACAGGATATTGATAAGGAATATTTGCTTCATCTAATCTTGATGCTAAATACTCCATCTGGCCTATCCTATATTTTAAATAATTATAATCTATTCCTTCTTCTAAACCTATGGCCAAGGCCTCCATATCTCTACCTGCTAAGCCTCCATAGGATACAAAACCTTCTAAGGGTATGGTATTAGCCTTTACTTTTTCATATAGTTCTTCATCATCCTTAATGCCTATTAAGCCTCCTATATTTACTATGGCATCCTTCTTTGAACTCATGGTAAATAATTGGGCATAGCTAAACATTTCCAGTACTATTTCTCTAATGGACTTGTCCTCATAGCCCTTTTCTCTAGTTTTAATGAAGTAAGCGTTTTCCGCAAATCTAGCAGCATCTATCATGAGTGGTATATTATACTTCTTGGCTATTTCTGAAGTCTCTTTTATATTTTCCATAGATACAGGTTGTCCCCCAGCACTGTTGTTGGTAACAGTCATAATTATAAGGCCTATATTTTCAGCTCCATATTCTTCTATTAATTCTACTAACTTTTTTGTATCCATATTGCCTTTAAAAGGACTGTAGGTTTCTGTGTCCAAAGCTTCAGCTACTACACAATCTATGGCCCTTGCTCCAGCCAGTTCCACATGGGCCCTAGTAGTATCAAAGTGCATATTAGATATGGCATATTTACCAGGCCCTAAAAAAATTGGCATAACTACTTTCTCTGCTGCCCTTCCCTGGTGGACGGGCTGTATGTAATTATAGCCAAAAATATTTTGAGCAGTACTTACCAATTTCTTATAATTCTTGGAGCCAGAGTAGGCCTCATCTCCCTTCATCATACCAGCCCATTGCTCTGTACTCATGGCACCTGTACCACTATCACTTAATAGGTCAATATAGACATCCTCTGAATCTAGGTAAAATAAATTATAGTGGGCCTCTTCTATTTTCTTTAATCTCTCTTCCTCAGTTAAAATCTTTATAGGCTCTACCATTTTAATTTTAAAAGGTTCTGGATAATACTTCCCTTTCATAAAATCCCTCCTTTTACTGTACTAATATATAGTTCTCCAAAAAAAGTCCTATTCCTGCCAGTATTTTGAATTTAAATCTTGGTATACCTAAATAAATAATTCAGGCTCCTTTCTCTCTGCAAATTCAATTTCCAGTTCCCTTTTATGCATTAAGTAGATTCTATCATCAAAATACTTTGCACCTGTAGGGCATTTTTTAACACAAGCATTGCATTTAATGCAGATTCCATTTATTAGAGAAACATCATCATAATCTATTGAACCCATGGGACATATATTTGCACAGAGCTTACAGTCCATGCACTTGTCCTTTGTCTTTGGCTTAACCTTCCTTATATCTTGGGGAACTCCATTTTCATCCTTTGGCATATAATATTTTCTATAGGGTCTATTACCTTTTACAGTTATATTTTTAAAAGTCTTTTCCCCTACTAGCTTTTGATACAAGTTATCTACAAAATATTCCACCAGCTCCATATCCTTTTCATCAGGCCTGTCCTTAGCCAGTGTATAGGAAAAAGCATGTTCTCCCACAAAGGCAGCAGCTGCTATTACCTTGAATTCATTTAATACCAGAATATCCCTTAACTCAATAAGGGCATCATCATAATCCCTATTTCCATATACAACTACTGCCACTGCCAAGGCCCCATTTCCCTTAATTGTGAACAGATATTTTAGCAGTACATTAGGCACCCTTCCTGCATATACAGGTACTCCTAATATTACTAAATCATCTTCTGAAAAATCTATTTCCTTATCTCTTACACTAGGTAAGGTAAAGTCTATTTTCTCTAAATTCATATTTTTATCTTTATTTATAAGGCTGTTACCTATTTTAGTTACTATCTTTTTAGTGGTACCTGTTGCACTAAAATACAATAGAGTAATCTTTTTATCCATATCATCCCCCCTTCCCCTTCAAAGAAAATCATTTACTTCCTGTAAAAGTCCATACCTTCTTTCCTTAGATTGTCCTTCCACTCTAGCTCAAGTATTTCTAACTCTTCACTGTAGGCTGTCTTTGTTTCATCTTCATCATATTCCAATTTTTCTAATATTTCAATGGTAAAACTATTTTCCCCTCTTTCAGTCCATGCCCTTTGTAATTCCTTATTAGGATGGTTTCCAAAATTAAGCTTAAAGACTGTTCCATTAATAGCCCCCTTTATGTTTTGAGTCCCTTCTATATAACATTTATTTTCAAATTTAGATTTAATCACAAACAATCCCATATCTGGCTTCATCATCTTATATTGTTCCTTAAGTTCCTTTTTCCTGTCCATCTTAATACCCCATTTCCTTTAGTATTCTGGATAAAACCTTCAAGCGCTCACCTATAAGCTCGTCATCATCACTTAAAGCCTGTTGAAAAAGTCTAATATCCTCATCTATTTTTTCATTTTCAGTACAAACCTCTATTGTCATAGCATCTCCCTGGATACCTATTCTATCAATAAGGGAATTTTCTTCATCATATAATTTCTTGTGCCTGTAGGCAGTTTCCTGAAAATACTGTTTAGTTCTGCAAATAAGTATTGCCAGATCCAAAACCCTATGGAGGGGTAGTTCTTCCGATTGTCTTGACCATTTTTCCCCAGTATGCCTCCATACCTTGGCTGATATGTCTACCCTGCCCCTGTCATTCCACTGGGCCAAGCCTAAAGAAATTCCCTTTGCATCTGTTTTATAGGCGTACCTTCCATCCACATTCTCATAATTTTCCGATACAATAACTGGTTTATGTTTTAAAGTTGTTGGTATTTTCATATTTAACCTCCTGTTAATTTTACTAAATTAGTAAATTAGTACTTTACTATCTTATCATATTTATGCTCCATGTACAATTAAAATATTTTCTCCTTATACTTTCATTAAGCTTTATCTTAATTTGTTTGAAATTTCACTAAGTTTAAGTCTTTTTCCTTTATTTCTGTAAATTGCTAAAGTTATTGTCTAGTATTATTTTTTTTAGTTTTTTGCAACTTTATTTTGCCTTCTTGCAATTTTCTGAAAGAAAATGTTTTCCTGACTTTTTTATAAATTTGTCCTAAATTTAATTCCTCTATTTTTAGCTATATTTACTCTCTGGTATAATTAGTTTATATGTTAAAAATTTTATGAAAACGTTTTTGTGAAACTTTTTAATA
Organism: Tissierellia bacterium; assembly: GCA_012728365.1. Lineage (GTDB taxonomy): Bacteria > Bacillota > Clostridia > Tissierellales > Tepidimicrobiaceae > JAAYFE01. Next base: position 261 of record JAAYFE010000187.1, on the reverse strand, counting down.
TAAAAATTCAAAACACTATTGACAAGTAAATTTTATGATGGTATATTATTAATCATTAATATTGAAAATAACATAATTTTATGACAATTCAAAGACTATGATGAAGACGTGAACTATTAACAAGCCATTTACAGAGAGCTGGGGCAGCTGAGAACCAGTAATGGCTTAATAGGGATCTCTCACTTCTGAGTCATATGGCTGAACCCTTAGCAGGTAGTAGGTCATATCGGTGGACCCCGTTATCAGGTCAAGGTTTATAAG
>JAAYFE010000186.1 GCA_012728365.1 Tissierellia bacterium | reverse complement strand
GCCATAGGTTCTGCAACTATTGGTAGACTTTCTGATAAAATAAGGAAAAGAAAACTACCCATGTTAATATATGGAAGTGTATATATAGTAAGCTGGCTTATATTAGTATTTACAAATGGTGGAAAACCACCAATAGAAATTTTGGTCCCCCTACTCTTTATAATGGGACTTAGCTCTCCTGCCTTTGCATTAGGTTGGGCTTGTTCTAAAGAGGTAAATCCTCCTGAAATAACAGGTATAGCTACCTCTGTAGTTAATATAGGAGGATTCTTGAGAGGAGCCATATTGCCACCAATTGTAGGATCAGTAATAGATAAGTATGAAGGAGTATTAGGTCCCATTAAATTATATCAAAATTCATTTCTTTATTGTTTAATAGCTGTGGTTATAGGATATATTGCTATTTTCTTAGTTAAAGAAACAAATTGCAAAAATATATATAAACCTAAATAAAAAACTTCCGCATATTATGCGGGAGTTTTTTATTTACTTGCCATTTCCTATTTACTTTCCTTATCAAACTAAATCTTTAAGCCATTTGAATCCTTTATGAAGAAAAATAATATGTCATTTTTCGAATTTTCTTTTCAAGGCTATTTCAGTTGAAATTATTGGAACAATTAAAGTTATGATTTGTATTATCATTAGATTAACAAATACTTTTCCCAATGTACTATCATTACTATTTTTGAATATAAAGAAAATTATTATAGTAAAAATAGCTATTCCTACTCCTAACTTAAACCATATCCTGCCAATGTATTTATGAGCAAAATCCCAGGATTCTTTGCTTTTCATTGACCGAGCTGTTCGATATCCGTAAAACTTGTTAATAGATTTTGGTGGTTGCTTTCTCCATAACCCTCCGCACCCAACCATTACAATAGGCATAATCATTAGTTCTATAAAATAGAGAACAATCATATTCAATTCCCCTTTATGATATTTTAAACAGTAATCCCTATAGATGTCATACTAACCCTTCTAACAATAACAGTTTTACACAATTGGCTTTTTATTGTGCTGTAATATAATCTATTACTTGGCTTTCATCTTGGTTAAAAACTGTTATAACCGGTCCTTTGATAAAAAGGGATTTATCCTTATCATGGTCATATAAAATAACGAAATGCTCATGTAATACTTCATTACCAAGCTTATACATATTCATTGAATCATAACCATTGATACTATAGCATCCAGGATGGCTTTTATTACTAGAGTTATGTAAATTTCTAAACCTATTATATAATTCTCTATAGTATTTATCTAGATTTTCTTCTATAATAGGGTCCTTTGGAAGGAATTCTATATTTACTCTTTTATCAATTTTACTCATAACCTCTTCCATAACAGTTATAGGATTGTCTCTTATATCTTGTGACAGTTCAATATTCAATGAATCCAATAGTAGGAGCAGCATTGAACCAAAAAAATAGCTGTATCTTCTAGTATCAAATAACATATTATTATCTATTATATTTTGTAAGTAACTATTAATACGCTTTTCATACTCATTTTTATTAATTTTATTTAGTGCCTTCATGCTCACATATTCAGCAGCACCTTCTATAGTTTCAATTCCAAACTCATAATCAGTAACATCTTTATATTGTTTACTTCGCAATTCTCTCAGACTTATAATCTCAACTAAGTTAGACAGTCTTACACTATAATCATCAGATGAAATAGCTTCAGCTAGCAGTTTAGCCTCTCTAGATTTCATATTATAGTATTCTACATCAAAGGGCTTATTTAATCCCTTTATATCATTTGGAAATCTCTTTTCCTGGTTTTCAATCTGGAAAGCATGAAACATTTCATGAACTATATTTGCTGCTAATACTTGTAAGTTTTCCAATTCCTCTTTTGAAACCTTCCAGATTGCCAATTTCTCTCCATCATAGTCTATAGCTGTATTCCCTATAAATCTGTTATCAACTGTAATCTCTTTATCTCCAAAATAAGCCTTCTCATCATCATATAAAGCGAATTTATATCTTTTAAATCCCTTCCATAGTTTATTAAATTCTATATTTCTTAAAAGACTATCTATTTCATTCCATACACTATTCATCACATATCCCCCTTTCTTTCATAAATTCCTGTAATAGTTTTATATTTCCAATCAATATAAATTGAGCAATGCCCACCTTTTCAAAGTACTGATATGAAAATTTTAGATTTACATTTTCATTGATTAACTGAATAACTCTTTGCAGCTTCCCCTCTAACTCCTCCTTACCTGTAACAGGAATATTAAGAACTACTGCACCTGTATTAGGCTCCACTTCCCCTTTAATAAATTCCAATACTTTGCTATGATTACTTTCTGTAATCTTATTGCTTACATTTTCATCTTCAAATAGATTATTTATATCATCTTCACTAAATCTCCATTGTACGCCTATTTTCTTTCCCTTAAGTCTTCCATCCTTTATGTAGTTTCTAATGGTTCGTTCCGTAAGACCTGTCATAAGGGCTACATCTTTTACAGTATAAAGTTTTTCCATGGAAATACCCCTCTCTTATTTCATATATTTTCATTATATTTCATTTATTTTCATATGTCAACTAAATAAAAAAGACCAAAAGTCTCTTTAGCTATTTGGTCTATTACTTACTACTACAACTATCTTTAAGTCTGTAGTATTAAAATCATTTTCAAAGTCTTTAATTTGATACTCTTCATCCCAGCCCCAAGTTTTATCAGCATAATGGAATATAGATGTCTTTTTTAAATTATAGATAAAATTCTTATCCTTCTCACTAACATTAAGTTGTATCTC
>JAAYFE010000185.1 GCA_012728365.1 Tissierellia bacterium | reverse complement strand
ATGTTAAGGGGCAATCATCAGCTGGCCGCCTTACATTGAGAGAACAGCAGCCTGTTAGATACGATTTTGAGGCAGCCCTTATGAAGAAAGCGTATGAAAGAAGGCTACCTATTCTTGGAATCTGCAGAGGATTTCAGATGATGCTGGAAGTATTTGGAGGCAGCCTATCTGATGAGACTATTGAAAATAATAAACAAAATATACCAAGTACAGAGCCATGGCACCTGGTAGAGGTCAATAAGGATAGCAAGCTGTATGAAATAATAGGCAATGAAGTATGGAATGTTAATAGTTTCCACGTTCAAAAGGCTGAAAAGATACCCGAAGGTTTTATTGTATCGGCAACATCTAAAGATGGTGTGGTGGAAGCCATAGAATTGAAAAATTATCCATTTTTAGTAGGCTTTCAATTTCACCCAGAGGCCTTATACTTAAAGGACAAGGCTTCTAGCAAGGTATTTGAATGGTTTATCCAAGAGGTTAAGGCTGTAAAATAATTTTTTAAATTAGCATAGAATACAAATAAGGGGAGGGGAATTTATGGGTGAGAAATTTGTTTCTGAACCTAAAAAGAAAAGGAGATTTATGAATCCTAATGGCTATTTTATAATTACCCTATTAATAATTCTTGCTGTTATAGCCACATGGGTAATACCAGCAGGACAATATGATAGGGTTATAGATGAAGCCACTGGAAGGGAAGTTGTTGATCCACTTTCTTTCAGGTATATAGAAAGGACCCCTGTAGGATTATTTGAGGCATTATTAGCCATTCCTGAAGGCATAGCCTTATCATCTGGTATCATTTCATTTATATTTATTGTAGCTGGTGCAACTGCAATAGTAAAAAGTACTGGTGCAATTGATGCTGCCCTTATGGCCTTAGTAAACAAGTTTAAGGGTAAGGACCTGCCTTTAGTGCTGGTAACTATACTAATATGCTCCCTTTTAGGATCTTTATTGGGATTTGCTCAGGAGATAATTCCCTTTATTGCCCTTGGAGTAGCTATGGCACTTAGTTTAGGTTATGACAGGGTAGTTGGATTCCACATAGTAAGGACTTCCTGTTGGATAGGATTTGCAGCTTCCACTATAAATCCCTATGTTGTAACTGTAGCTCAAGAGATGGCAGGTCTTCCTATAATGTCTGGTTTAACATATCGTATTATAATGTACATAGTATTTATGGCAATAAGTACAGTCTTCTTCTTGCGATATGCCAAAAAAGTTAAAGAGGAGCCAAAAAACAGCATATTATATGGCTATAAAAGTGAAGTAGATCCTAAAACATTTGAGATTAGGGATGACTTTCTTTATAGGATCTGCATCAGGTAGAGCAGCTGCTACCCTTCCAATATTTATACCACTGGGGGATATTTTGGGAATAACCAGACAGACTGTAGTTTTAGCCTTTATTTTGGGCGGAGGAATAACTAATATGCTCTGGCCTAACATGATTTATGTAATTTCATTTGCAGACATACCATACGACAGATGGTTTAAGCATATATTGAAATTAGCCATTTATCTAACTGTTGTAGCATGTATAGCAGTTGCAATAGCTTACTTTATAGGATACGGACCCTTCTAATTAGTAACAAACTGTCATTGACATGCAGATACAAAAGATTATTAGATATTTTTAACTTAAAAGTTATTGGGGCAATTGCAGATTTGCTTTTTAAAGGGGGTGGATAAGGTGATTAGTCATAAGATAAGACAAGGGCTTTCCAAAACCATTAATGTAGTCACAAGGCCTTCTGATGCCTACATTACAGATAAAGCTACAATAGATTATCTTCTTTCGACTCCGGCACTTATTTCTATGATTATTGATGGTAGTTGCGAGCTCCTCCACCAATTAATTCCAGATGATTATACAACCGTTGGATATAATATAAACTTATCCCACACAAATCCAACTGTAATTGGAGAAAAGGTAACTATTAAAATTACTGTAAGTAAAGTAGAGGGCAATAGAATATTTTTAGATGTAATAGGTCATGATTCAGGTGGTGTAATCTGTCAGGGCAAATATGAAAGGGTAATTGTCAATAAACAAAAACTTATGGAAAAGGCATATAAAAGAACAAGTTTTATGTAATTATAATCTAAATAGATAAAGGTGGTCATACCACCTTTATCTATTATTATCTAATATATACACTCTAACCTTTCTTCTACCAAATCTTCTTACCTCTTCAGCAGTTTCGAAGAATAGATCAATTTTGTTACCCTTAATGGCTCCCCCAGTGTCCTCTGCTACACAAAATCCATAATCTGGAGTCCCATCAAGGCTTTCTACATAAAGCTTTGTACCTAAAGGTATAACATTAGGGTCAACTGCTACAACCCCTGGCCTGGCTTTAGTTCCAGAAGCTGTTATTCCATACCACCTATCTCCTGGTCTTTTACCAGTACTTTCATAGGATAGATCATAGGCAGTAGCAGTCATAGTTAATACCTTGCTATATCTAAAGGTACCTCTTGAAGAGGTCTTTACACTTCTAGTTCCCCTTTCAACTATTTCAGGCACTGCTTCTTTTACTACTATTTCATCTACAACCTCTTCCTTAACCAATTGACCATTTTCATAGGTCTTACTTATTTTAATTTTCTTTAAGCCATTTTCTCCCTCCTGTGCAAGTCTTTCATTGCCAATATCTAATTCATCGGTTTTTTTCACTAATTTTTGGAATGGTATAACTTCTTCTACTTCTTCCATGATTTTTTCAACTTTGAAAATGGCTATTTCTGTTCCAGGAGCAACTTCTTGATCTATATGAGGATAAGTATAGTCATCTTCGTCAAGTTCAATATTTTGGTCTTTAAGTATGTCTCCAACGGTGCTATAAATGGATACTATTTCATTTTGTACACCTTTCATGGAGATAATATAAGGTTTAGCTGTCTCTATTATAATATTCATATTATCTTCTAGTTTAGTGTCTAAGGGATAATTTATATAGGCGTATTTATCTATAAATATTTTTCTTTCATCTAGGAGCTCTTCTATTGTATTGGAGTATGTTTTAACCTCTTCATCCTTTCCATCAATAGTCAATACAACATCCTTTGCAGTTAGCATATAGGCTCCTAGAGATAGGGTTGTAGAAATAGCCAGGACAGTAAAAACCTTCAAAGCTTTGACCCTATGGGTCTGACTTTTTTCCATTTTTTTACCTCCTATTTTTAAACTATTAAGTATTCTATTCAAAAGCTTTTCTTTTGTCAATGAATTTTGGTATTTTATACCATAAATATGTAAATATATGGCAATGATCCATGCCTAAAAATAGTATTTCCCAAAATATTCTATATATTCCCTTAATTCAAAAAAAGATGCAATCTAGTAGGGGAGAAAGGTTAGCATGAGGGAAAATATGGAAAAAATTTAGGACAAAAATATTAAGCTAAATATTAAAAAATTGTAACAAATTTAAATGTCCCTTTAAAAGGGACATTTAATACTATCTATAATATTCTTCATGTCTTCTTCCACATTTCATTCTCATACAGACCTTAATACAGTCCATTAACTTTTTGTCCATCATTGGGTGGTCCATGTAAGGATCATAGGGATGGTATCCATATAGGTCCTGGTAATAAGGATCATGGGGCATTGGGTCATAATATACAGGCTCTTCAACAGGATGTGGATAATGGTATATAGGTTCATTATAATAGTAGTCATCATAAGGGTCATCTAAAATTGGATCTGGTATATAAGGCATTCCTCTACAAGGATTTGTTGGATAAAGGGGAGGTACTGCTGGATGCATATATTTATTATCTGGTTGATTCACACTATCACTCCTTTACTTATTAACTATTATTATTATATGTTTATGGCTTTAATAGGTCACATGTAAAGCCCTTGACAAAACTGTAAGTTTCCTGTATATTGTTTAAGTAAATAAGCCAATATATGTATAAAAGCAAATGTAATGAAGGGAAGAGTAGGATTAATCTCATTCTACAGAGAGCTGGGAAGGGTGGGAACCAGTGTCTAAGATTAATCTGAAGATGGTCCCTAAACATTGCAGTTGAAATTTAAGTAGGCTGCAACGGCTGTACCCGTTATCAAGTGCAAGGTTATGTATGTAACCTACAGAGGTTTAAGCTGCGAAGCTTAAACAAATTAGAGTGGTAACACGAAACTTATGCCTTCGTCTCTATGTGGGATGGAGGTTTTTTTAGTTATACATAAATTAAGGAGGGATGGAAAATGAAAAGGTATTACATTACTACGCCTATATACTATCCTAGTGATAACCTTCACATAGGCCATACTTATACTACTGTTGCTGCTGATACCCTTAAAAAATTTAAAATGGCCCAAGGCTATGAAGCCTTTCTGGTAACAGGTTCCGACGAACACGGTCAAAAAATACAAGAAAAGGCTAAGGAAAACAATATGGAACCAAAGGAGTATGTGGATAAGATTGTGGCAGATATAAAGAAGCTTTGGGCCATGTTGGGAGTAGAATATGACAGATTCATAAGGACTACAGACAAGGACCATGAAAAAGTAGTGCAAAAAATATTTGAACAACTATATAAGCAAGGGGATATATATAAATCCCATTATGAAGGATGGTATTGTACACCTTGTGAATCCTTCTGGACTGAAAGCCAGCTGGTAGATGGAAAGTGTCCAGATTGCAACAGAGAAGTCCATTGGACTAAGGAAGAAGCCTACTTTTTCAGACTATCAAAGTACAAGGATAGGCTTATTGAGCTATTTGAAGAAAATCCTGAATTTGTACAACCAGAATCTAGAAGAAATGAAATGATAAACAATTTCCTCAAGGACTTAGAAGATATATCTGTATCAAGAAGTAGTTTTGATTGGGGAGTTAAGGTTCCCTTTGATCCTAAGCATGTGGTATATGTTTGGATTGATGCCCTATCATGTTATATTACAGCCCTAGGCTATGGAACAGATAATGATGAAAACTTTAAGAAGTTTTGGCCAGCAGATGTTCACCTAGTTGGAAAGGAAATTGTAAGATTCCATACTATTATTTGGCCTGCCATCTTAATGGCCTTAGGACTAGAGTTGCCAAAGAAGGTATTTGGCCATGGCTGGATCCTGTTTGATGATGATAAAATGTCAAAATCAAAAGGAAATGTAATATATCCTGAGCCAATAATAGAGCTTTATGGAATAGATGCCTTTAGGTACTTCCTATTAAGAGAATTTTCCTTTGGCCAAGACGGATCCTTTACAAGGGAAAAGTTCCTACAAAGATTAAATTCAGACCTAGCCAATGATTTAGGCAACTTAGTAAGCAGAACTGTTACCATGGTGGAAAAATATAATGATGGAATACTACCTGGTCCAAAGGCAGAAGAAGAAATAGATAATTCATTAATAGATATGGCCACAAGTGCAAGGGAAAAGGTTGAAAAATACATGGATGAACTTAATTTCTCCCAAGCCTTAGAAGAAATTTGGAAAGTTATTAGGAGAACTAATAAATATATAGATGAAACTACACCCTGGATTTTAGCAAGGGAAGATAAGAAGGATAGATTAGATACAGTTTTATATAATCTAACAGAAAGTATTAGAATTATAGCCTTTTTACTAAATCCATTTATGGAAAATACGTCAAAGGAAATATTAAAGCAAATTGGGTATAAAGATAAAGTAGTGTTTAATGATACAAGCCAGTGGGGTAAAATACTTGCAGGTACTAAAGTAGAAAAAGGAAAGGTTTTATTCCCAAGATTAGATGTAAAAAAGGAATTGGAAAAATTAGAAGTGGCAAATCAAAAATTAATAGAGGAGAGGACTAAAAAAATGCTTAAGGAAGAGGAATTTATAACCATTGATGATTTTAGTAAAATTAAACTTAAGGTAGGAGAAATAATAGAAGCCAAGGATCATCCAAAGGCAGATAAGCTATTAGTATTACAGATAAAAATAGGAGAAGAAACAAGACAAATAGTATCAGGGATAAAGGAGTACTATGCTGCAGAAGATTTAGTAGGCAAGAAGGTTGTAGTAGTTACAAACCTAAAGCCAATTAAGCTTAGGGGAGAAGAGTCAAATGGAATGATATTGGCTGCTGAAATAGGTGATAAGCTAACTCTAGTATCTACTTTAGAAGATATAGATTCAGGAGCCACCATATCTTAAAGGAGGATACTATGCTAATAGATAGCCATGCACACTTAGATGATAGAAGGTTTGACAAGGATAGGGATGAAATAATCAAATCCCTGGAAGAAGCAGGGGTAGAATTAGTAATAAATCCTGGTGCTGATGTAAGCTCTAGTATAAAGGCTGTAGCCTTGGCAGAAAAATATCCAAATATATATGCAGCCGTAGGTGTCCATCCCCACGATGCTAAGACTATGGATGAAAATACCATTGACCTTTTAAGATCCTTTACCAAGAGAGAAAAGGTTGTAGCCATAGGGGAAATAGGCTTAGATTATCATTATGACAATTCCCCCAGGGATGTTCAGAGAAAAAGGTTTAGGGAACAATTAGCCCTGGCTAAGGAAGTAGGCTTGCCTGTTATAATCCATTCTAGAGATGCGGCAAAGGATACTTATGACATACTAGAAGAGGCCCAGGATGGTAGCCTAAAAGGGGTAATGCATTGCTATTCAGGTAGTATTGAAATGGCCATGGAATATATTAAACTAGGCTTTTATATTTCCCTGGCAGGCCCTGTTACCTTTAAAAATGCTAGGGTAGCTAAGGAAGTAGCTAAGGCTGTACCCATAGATAGACTACTAATTGAAACTGATGCCCCTTACCTTACTCCTGAACCCTATAGGGGAAAAAGGAATGAGCCTGTATATGTAAGATATGTAGCAGGTACCATAGCGGAATTAAGGGGCATGACCTTTGAAGAGGTGGCAAAGAAAACAGCAGAGAATACCAAAAGACTATTTAATATAAAATAAGACAAGGGGACGGAAGACAAGGGGACGGTTCTCTTGTCTTATTTAACCACATTTGTTAAATTTAGAATCTGGAGAGCTTTTATTTAAGCATATGGCCTATAATTGAAATAAGACGCCAGAACCGTTCCTCTGTCACATTGTCCATTGAAAAAAGGAGAAGTGTTATGATTAAGGAAATAATAGTAGTAGAAGGAAAAGATGATATTGCCGCAGTGAAAAGTGCAATAGAGGCTGAAGTAATAGCCACTGGTGGTTTTGGATATGATAGGAAATTTATTGAAAACCTGAAAGTAATTGCAGAAAAAAGGGGAATTATAATCCTAACAGATCCAGATCATGCTGGTGAAAATATAAGGAAGGAACTATCAAAACATATAAAAAATTGCAAGCATGCCTTTCTTCCCCAGGGCAAGGCCTTTAAAAAGGGCGATATAGGCGTTGAAAATGCTACTAAGGAAGATATAATAGAAGCCATAAGAAAGGCCAGACCTGTAATTTCTGAAAAAAGGAAGGAGTTTTCCAAGGAGGATTTAATAAGGCAAGGCCTGGTAGGTACTACAAATAGCAAAGAAAAAAGAGAAAAATTAGGGGATATACTGGGCATAGGCTATTGTAATGGAAAGCAGTTTTTAAACAGGTTAAACAATTTTGGAATTACTAGGGAAGAGTTTTTAAAAGCATTGGAGAGGATAGAAGACTATGAATGATAAAAGGCTTTATTCTCCTAAATATATAAGGGAAGTACTAGATAAATTTGGATTTAAGTTTTCAAAAGCCCTGGGGCAAAATTTCTTAATAGATGGCAATATAGTAAGGAATATAGTAAAGGGGGCCCAGGTAGGCAAGGATGACTATGTATTAGAAATAGGCCCTGGCATAGGGACCTTAACGGAAGAATTGGCCTTAAATGCCAAGAAGGTTGTGGCAGTGGAAATTGATAAAAATCTATTGCCCATTTTAGACTATACCCTGGCATCCTATGACAATGTGGAGCTAGTGCAGGGGGATATATTAAAGATTGATATACACAAGCTAATAGATGAAAAATTAAATGGAGGCCCCATTAAGGTAGTAGCCAATCTTCCTTACTATGTAACTACACCCATAATAGCCAAATTAATAGAAGATGATTTAAACATTGAATCCATAACTGTAATGGTGCAAAAAGAAGTGGCTCAAAGAATAGTAGCCCCTCCAGGAAATAAACAGTATGGTTCTTTAACTGTATTTGTTAATTTCTACTCAGATCCTGAGGTACTTCTTATAGTACCTAAGACTGTTTTTATGCCTCAACCAAAGGTGGATTCGGCAGTAATTAAGCTTACTATAAAAGAGGCAGCTACAGATGTGGATAGAAAGCTTTTCTTTAGAATAGTAAAGGCTGCCTTTAGTCAAAGGAGAAAGACAATAGTAAATTCCCTATCTAATAAGGAGCTGGGATTAGATAAAGAACAGGTAAGGGAGCTATTAGAAAAATCTAATATATCTCCCAAGGCAAGGGCAGAAGATTTAAAAATTGAAGATTTTATTAAGATTTGTCAAACAATACCCTCCTTAGACATATAATTGTATAAAGATAAAAATAAGGAGGGTTACTCATGCCAGGGGATCTTACATACTTTAGAAAGTTCATAATCCTTAAAAATGACCATACAAATATTCCCAATATAGTTCCTAAAGGCCATGGGAAAATAGAGGTAAGAGGAAATAGGGTAAGTATTCGCATAAACCTGGAAAATTGTGAATTGGAAGAGGAGTATAGAATATATCTATTGAAGGAAGAAGAAGGCCTAGTAGAAGAATTAGATTTGGGAAGGATCTTTACTGATGAAAGGGGAAGAGGGAGATCAGATATAAATATAAGTTTAAGGGATTTGGAATCCAAGGGCTTTGTAGTAGAAAAACTTGATGCAATACTTGACCTGATGGAATTATCGAGCCGGATGAAAGATTACTATGACCTTTATCTCCTTTCGCTTGAGTTTGCCTTTGAAGGAAACCAGTTGCGTACCGCAT
>JAAYFE010000184.1 GCA_012728365.1 Tissierellia bacterium | reverse complement strand
TGGCTTCGTTCCTATATTGGGCATCCTTGTATTCCCTTCGCTTGTAGTATAAGTTGTTAATTAAGTAGGTACTAAATACCTGTAATATTCTAGTACTTCCTTGAACTACTATCAGCTTGCCATTATGTAGGCCATTCTCTATTTCCCTAATATCCTTGCTAAATATGCCTTCATTATTAAGCCTATTTAATCTCCATATAATTCCCCTTACGGAACTATAGGGGCAGCTTTTATCATAGTTTAGATAAAGCTCCAGCCTTTCCTGCCAGCCCTTCCTTTCTAAGTCTGTTTTACTTTCTTCTATTCTCCTCCTGATCCTATCAATAGATCCTTCTTCCTGGGCTTCAGCCAGCATCTTTAGCCTGTTATAAAAGCTGGTGTAGGAGTCCCTTTTCTTATACAATATATCCACAACATTGTTCATGGCATCTGTCAAAGCACCAGAGGCATCAAGAAGGTTTTTTAAATCCTGAACAGATAGGTCTTCAAACTTTACTCCCACATGGGTACCTACCTGCAAGCATTTAAACTTGCCTGTATAATCTATCCTATCTTCCTTTGGCAAGTAGTCTGCTGTCTGGGAAAAGTCCATTTCATAATGGGGATCCAATACTACTGTGGGAATGTTTAAATTCATCAGCTCTTCTAAAATAACCCTAAGACCAAAGGATTTACCAGAACCAGAACCTCCAAATATTCCTATATGGGGATACTGGTGCATGGTTTTTATATTGAATATATAGGGTATTTCTTTTTGTTTCTCCAGCCTTCCATTTTCAAAGGTATATAAAAGGTCCTTGTATTCTTCCTCCATAGTTGTTGCCATATGGTCTGTATTTCTAATAACCCCCAGCACCAGCCCCTCATCTATGGAAGACCTGATCATTAAATCCTTTACCTCATAAAACTTAGGAATCCTAACATTAGAACCAGCCTCTATAGGATATAGGGCTTCATTTAAAAGTCTTACCTTAGCAACATATATGGTATCTTCTTCAATATTGTAGCCAATGGACCTAAGGGATTCTAATACGGCACTATCAGCTATCTCCCCCCGTAAATTCATGGGTATATACTTGTTATAGGCATTGGCCTCTACTACTTCCCCTATTAAATCCCCTTGATAAGCATCTTCTATTATTAAAAACTCATTTATCCTAAAGTTTCTATCCTTAGCGGCTACATTTACTTCCTGCTGGCTTGTTATTCCTACTACCTTCATTTACATACCTCCTAGATTGTTCTTTTATCTCTTTCAGATATAAAAAGCATCTCTAACAGTCTCCTATCTAAATAGGATTCTAAAAGGCTTCTTATCATACTATCAGATATTTTGACTTCACTATCTACTATGTCAATCCATAGGGGAACTCCCCTTCCATTTTTAGGGGTCAGGGTTAAAACCAGCCTTACCATTTCCTCTAGGTATTCTTTTTGGCTTTCTAATATGTCTACAGCAATAACAGTGGGAGAGTCTGAACTTCTTAAAAAGGCAGATTCAAGACCTGCTAATTCCTTCTTGGTTTTAATATTAATAAATATGGCCTCTCCATACTCTAGGGTTCCATATAGTAGTTCCCTATCACGAAATTCATGGCCTATGGATATGTTCTTTTCCTTCTTTAGCTCTTCTCCAATTATGGAAGTCTTTATATCCTTAGTAACTCCTACAAGGATTATACCTTTTTCTTCGCATTCAGTTTTTAATTCCATCCACCTTTCTGCAGAGGCTATATCATATCTAATAATAGAACCATCCATTATGACTGCATAGGGGTCAAATTCCCTTATAGCTGCAAGGGCAGCCTCCACCTCTATGTCAGCAAGATTCTTATCACTTCTAATTTTTTCTTCCTTGCTATCTTCTAAAATATTAGGGTTTTCTTCCATTTGAAGGGGGGTATAAATTTTGGCCTTAAACACTGGCTTGTCTGCCTGTAAGGTAGATTTGGCCAAGCCTTGATATATTTCAATAAAATGGGGATAGGCACCTCCTAGCCTATTCTTTGAACCATCAACCCCTACTATACCCCCCAATTGGGCATATTTTTTAAGCTCCTCTGGACTCATTCTTGCCAGTTTTTTAATCTTTCCTATATGAGGATCTATAAATTTTCTTAGTAAGTTTTTGTCCATGGACAGCAATTCCTTGTATTTATCTAAAAGGGTATTGTTTATATGCCTAATTTCTCCCTTTAATTCCTCATTTAAATTAAACACTGTATCACCTCATATCATAAGTTTTATACAAATATTGTAATTTTTGTGACATTTTTATTGACTAAATTTGGTATTTATGGTATTCTTTTATTGTAGAAAAAGGTCGATTATTATATATACTAGGAGGAATGGAAAGTATGAAATCAACAGGCATAGTAAGGAAGGTAGACAGATTAGGCAGAGTAGTTATCCCTATAGAATTAAGAAGAAATTTAGAAATTGGAGAAAAGGATGCATTAGAAATATTCATAGATGGTGAACAAATAGTTTTAAAGAAATATTCTCCTGCTTGTATTTTTTGTGGACAAGCTAAAGATGTAATCTCTTTTAAAAATAAAAATGTCTGCCCTTCCTGCCTAAAGGAAATTGAAAGTTTAGAAAAATAGGAAATACCCGTCCAAGTGGCGGGTTTTAATTATTATATATCTAAACTTTCCTTATAAACTTGATTTTTTGGTATATTCCTTTCTTCTGCCACCCTCCTTACTGCATCCTTCTTTGACATTCCTTCTTGTAAATATTTTTTAATGTGCTCCTTTATACTTATATACTCATAAGGGTCATCTTCTAAAACTACCCCGCCTTCTAAAACTATGACAAATTCACCCTTAGGTTTTGTGCTTTTGAACCAAGCTACTGCATCAGATACACTACCCCTAAAGGTTTCTTCATGAACCTTAGTAAGTTCCCTTGATATGGATATATGCCTATTGCCAAGCACTGTCAGTATATCCTGTAAAAGGACTTCCACTCTATGGGGAGCTTCGTACAAAATAATGGTCCTTTCTTCCTTCTTTAATCTTTCTAATTCCTTCATTCTATCCTTTGGCTTTGATGACAAAAATCCTTCAAATACAAATTTATCTGTTTTTAATCCAGAAAGGACCAAGGCTAGCAAAAAGGCTGTTGCCCCTGGTAAGGCTACTACATCTATATCTTCCTCTATACAAAGCTTAATCATATCCTCCCCTGGATCAGATATACCTGGCATACCAGCATCTGTAACCAGGGCAATTTTACTGCCCTCTTTAAGCTTTTCTAATAGTATTTTAGCCTTTGATTTCTTATTGTGCTCATGGTAAGAAGTTAGGGGTTTTTTTATCCTATAATGGTTAAGTAGCTTTAGGGTTCTTCTTGTATCCTCTGCTGCAATTAGATCCACTTCCTTTAGTACATTCAGGGTCCGTAGGGTGATGTCTTCCAGATTACCTATAGGAGTGGGACATATGTAGAGTATGCCTTTGTTCATATTAATTCTCCTTTAAATTAAACTTGTGTTCTCTTTAAATTAAATTATATCAGCTCACATGATTATTGACAAATACTATATCTTTTATAAGAAGTTCACTAGTTTATATATACAAGCTGTTGACAAAATAAGAAGAATTATTAATAAATAGTTATTAAAACTTAAAAAAGGGACCCTAAAATGGGTCCCTTTTTTTATATCTTTTATTCTGGTTGAGGTGCATCTACTGGGCATACATTTGCACATGCACCACATTCAATGCATGTATCAGGATCAATAATATATTTATCATCGCCAGCGCTAATAGCATCAACTGGGCATTCTGCCTCGCATGCGCCACAAGCTATGCACTCATCTGTAATTTTATATGCCAATTGTTTCACCTCCCAAAGCTTGTCCCTGATTCCATTTAATTTTATCAAATAATCCTCTATATTTAAAGATATAAATGAAATATTGTTAATTTTTTAATCTTCCATGCCTTCCAGTTCTTCATCATAATCACATTCTTCTAAGGCTTCATACTTAAAATCCTTTTCTTCAGTAACAATTACTTCATCAACCTTATAATTTATAACCTCTTCTGTATCATCTTCTTTTTTGACTCTTACCTTTAACATTTGGGCCAAAGTAAAGGTCTCCTCTACAATGCCCTTGCCATAAGGAGTTAATACTATGGTTCCTACACCAGGCATATCTTTTAAAAGCTCCTCATAGGTCTTGTGCTCATATTTTAAGCAACACATAAGCCTTCCACAAAGGCCAGATATTTTAGCTGGATTAAGGGATAAGCTTTGGTCTTTAGCCATTTTTATGGATACAGGCTCGAATTCACCTAAAAATCTATGGCAGCATGTAACATTTCCACAGGGCCCTAAGCCCCCAATCATCTTTGCTTCGTCCCTTACCCCTATTTGTCTTAGTTCTATTCTTGTTCTAAAAATGGCAGCTAGATCCTTTACTAATTCCCTAAAGTCTACCCTTCCTTCGGCTGTAAAGTAAAATATTACTTTATTGTTATCAAAGGTATATTCTACGTCGATTAATTTCATTGATAATCCATGTTCTGCTATTTTTTCTTCACATATAGAAAAGGCTTTTTTTGCCTTTTCTTTGTTTTCTTCATGTATTAAGTAATCTTCTTCATTGGCAACGCGTAAGACCTTTTTTAATGGAGAAATTATTTCATCTTCTTCTACCTCCTTTGGTCCTACTACAACATGTCCAAATTCTATGCCTCTAACTGTTTCTACAATAACATGGTCATCTCTTTTTATGTCTAAATCATCAGGATCAAAATAATATATTTTCCCTGCCTTTTTAAATCTTACACCTACTACTGTCACCATCTGAGTTTACCTCCTGCATATTTAAAAGCATAGTCTCTATGGCTAGCTGAAAATTCACATTGTGTTCAATAATTCTTTTTGTATCCATTATATTATCTATTATACCATTAATCTTTTCTATGTCTAAAAAAGTTTCACTGGATAATAATTGAATTTTATCCCTATTTAATATAAGATCTAAATTTCCCGTTTCCTTAAATATTAATAAGTCCCTAAACCAAAATAGTATTATATCCATTATCTCATTTATTTGATCCTTATTTTCAATAAAAAAATCTATGGAATTAAATATATTTAATCTATCCCCTTTTATTATACTGTGGACATGGTCAAGGGTACTTTGGCGCAAATCAAAAAAATCCTGGGATTTACATAGATCTATTGATTTACCTATGCTACCCTTTGTAAAGTGGGCGATGAAACTTGCTTCTCCCTTATCCTTGCCATATTTAGATACCAGAAGATCTACTATCTTTTCATTTTCCACAGGATTAAATTTAATAACTTGTGCCCTTGATATTATAGTAGGTATAAGATTTTTTGTATTAGAAGTTATAAGGAGTATATTAACATAGGATGGAGGCTCCTCTAAAGTTTTTAAGAGGGCATTTTGGGCCTCCATCCCCATTAGATGACAATCATCTATTATTATTATTTTTCTTCTACTTTCCAAAGGTGAAATACTCATAGATTTAATTAGTTTATCTATAACTTCCTTTTTAATTAATCCCTTTTCCGGTTCTATAAGCTCTAAATCAGGATGGTTAAAGCTATCAAACTTCAAGCAGGAGATGCAGCTATTGCAAGGTTCTGTAGATGACTGTTTACACAATAAGGTTTTAGCAAAGGTAAGGGCTACTAGTCTTTTCCCTATGGCTTCTTCTCCTACAAATAGGTAAGTGTGAAATACATTATCCTTTTCTATTATCCTCTTTAAGGCTTTTATAGTTTTTTCATGACCGTATATATTTGAAAAGTCCATTCTATCACCTATATTCTCTTAAAGCTATCCATATCTAGTATGAATAGATTTGCTCCACCTACAGTAATCTCGTCTTTTCCATTCATTACCTTCTTATCCTTACACTCTTCCTCTATTAATCTAATTACATCATCAACTTTATGGTCTTCTACCCCTATTAAAAGGGTAGTATTGCCAGATTTTAAAAATCCTCCTGTAGAAGATAATTTGGTTGTTCTGTATTTGTTGCTTGTTAGGCTCTTTATTACCTTCGATGTAAAATCATTTTCAATTATGGCTATTATAAGTTTCATTTATTCTCCTCCCGTCTAGAGTCTTATATGCTTTTCCACATTTAATATAAATATAGTGGCTCCTCCCACTTTTACCTCTAATGGATAAGGTATATATGCATCCCCAGGCATAGTAACTGTCAATAGTGGAGTAGTTATATCCCTAGTTTTACAATTTGCTTCAATTATACTTAAAACATGATCTACTTTTTCATCTTCTACCCCTATTAAAAGAGTAGTATTACCAGATTTTAAAAATCCCCCTGTAGATGCTAATTTGGTTACACCATACTCATGTTCAGTTAAATCATCAATTAAACTTGGTACGTCCTGATCCTGGACTATGGCAATTATAAGTTTCATTCTTTTTCCTCCCTTTAAGAAATTCCTCAATACAATATATGCTTTGGTTTAAAACCTCCTTTTTGGACTTAGTAGCATCTATTACCTTTACATTGTTTGAATACTTCTCAAGAATTTCCAAATACCCATGATAAACCTTTCTATGGAAATCAGCACCTTCCTTTTCCAGCCTATCTCCTCCCCTTTTTCTGGTTTTTCTATGTAGGGTAGTTTCTGGATCCACGTGATAAAATAAGGTTAAATCAGGCCTTATGCCCTTAATGGCAAAATCATTAATCATTCTAACTTCTTCTATACCTAGTCCCCTACCAACCCCTTGGTAAGCTAGGCTTGATAATATAAATCTATCACATAAAACCATTTTTCCGGCTTTAATGGCAGGTAATATTTTTTCCATTACATGTTGTCCCCGACTAGCTGCATATAACAGGGCTTCTGTTTCAGCCAGCATATTTTTATTTCTATTATCTAATAGGATCCTTCTAATGGCTTCTCCTATAGGTGTACCACCTGGCTCTCTAGTTACTACTATATCCATACCCTTATTCTTAAAATATTCTTCTAACCCTTTTATCATAGTACTTTTTCCTGAACCATCTGGTCCTTCCAATGCTATAAATATTCCTTTCAATTAAAGTCATTCCTTCCTATTTTACTACTTCTATCTTTTCTTTATTATAGCTTATAAGGCCTATAATTTCTATACCTATATCAGTTGCAAATTTTATGTATTCCACCAATTCTCTTGATATAATCTCTCCTGGACACAGTAGGGGAACTCCAGGAGGATAGGGTATAACAAAGGATGAAGACATCCTTCCTATGCTTTCTTCTAAATTTACCACTTCCTTAGGGGCATAATAGGCTTCATATATAGGCAGGCTTGTTTTAGCTTTAGGAAGATTAAAATCTATAGTTTTAAGATTTCTTTTAGGCCTCTTTTCTGCTATTTCAATTATTGCCTTTTTTAAATAATTAAAATCCCCTTCATCATTCATTACAGTAGATAAGGCTAAGGCATAGTAATAGTCTGACATTTCCAAGTATATTCCATAATCCTCCATAAGGGCCTTCATTATTTCAGTACCTGTCATATTTTCAATGGTAAATAGTATTTTGGTTACATCTTTATATTTAATGGTTTTGTCTTCCTCATCCCCTGTAAAAACAAATACTCCATCTATGGCCTTTAAGTCTTCCGTTACTTCTTTTGCTTTTTCTATGACTTTATCTAGCCTATGCTTTCCTTCACCTTCCATATAGGCCCGTGCTATCTCTAGGGATAACATAAATATATAAGAGGGGCTAGTAGTCTGATATAGGGAAGACATATTTCTTAATTTTTGAATATTTACCCTAGGGCTGCCTACATGAATCATGGATGTTTGGGTAAAACTTGGTAAGGTTTTATGAGTGCTTTGAACACATATATCAGCACCTGCTTCTAGGGAAGATATAGGTAGTTTGTTTGAAAAGGTAAAATGGCTTCCATGGGCTTCATCTACTAATAATATTTTATCATATTTATGGACTATTTCTGCTATTTTATCTATATCTGAACATAAACCAAAATAATTGGGATGACTTATGACTACTGTAGAAATATTTGGGTTTTCCTTTAATTTTAATTCTACATCTAAAGGATCTATTCCTGTATATAGGTGATGCTTTTCATTGTAATTTGTATAAATATAATCTATATTTAACCTATTTAAAATAGCACCATTATATATGGATTTATGGGACTGTCTTTGTATAAGGATTGTGTCTCCTGGATTTGTAACAGCTGCCAAGGCTATATAAATACCTGTTGTAGTTCCATTTACAGAGTATATTGTTTCTTTAGCCCCAAAGACCTGTGAGGCTATATTTTGGCTTTCCTTAATAATACCTTTAGGATCATGAAGATTGTCCAATCCATAAAGTTCAGTTGTATCCATGTAGGGAATATAATCTGCCCAATTAATTAGAGTATTTTTTCCCTTATGGCCTGGCATATGGAAGGATACTTTTTCCCTTTCTCTTATTTTATTTAATCCATCTAGTATAGGTGTTTTCATTCTATCATCCCCTTTAATTTTGAATACAAAAATTTTAACCCTGTAAGGCTACTTTACAGGGTTTAGTATGGTTTTTTCGTATATATAATTTTTTACTATTTTTTTTACCCTTTCTTTATAATATTCATAGTTGTCACTCAGTACAGAAATAGTAGATATCTCATCAAAACAATCATAGCATACCCTTGCCCCTAATAATTCAATACCCTTTTCCTTTTCCATATGGCACAAATTACAATACACATAATCAGCTCCTTGCAAACTTTTGACTAGATTATTGCCACACTTAATACATATTATTCAACAAATTTAAATTTAGTGCTTGACAGGGAAAATTACTGATAGTTTAATATACAATATTTATTTCAGCTCCACATGTTGTACATTTACAATCCTCTATTCCTACAACTTTTCCTTTTGTATCCCTACTAATTAATTTGTTAGAGCACTTAGGGCAATAGGTATTGTTATCAATTCCTATTACATTGCCAATGTATACATAGTCAAGATGTTCTCTGGCTATTTCCTTAGCCTTTACAAGAATATCATAGGATGTTTCAGGTAAATCCATTTTATAGGCTGGATAGTACTTAGTTAAATGTAGTGGAATTTCCCTGTTTATACCAGCAAGCCAGCTTGCTAGTTCATCTATTTCCTCATTAGTACTATTTAAGCCTTCAACTATTAAGTTAGTTACTTCAACATGGGTATGTTTATAAGCTATTTCTATGGTTTCCATAACTGGTTCAAGCTTCCCTTTACATATTTTTTTATAATAGTCTTCTTTAATGGACTTTAAATCTATATTCATAGCATCTATATAGGGTAATAATTCCTTTAAGGGTTCAGGATTTATATAGCCATTAGTAACTAAAACATTTACCAATCCATTTTCCTTTGCCAATTTACATAGGTGATAAACGTATTCATAGGAGACAGTAGGTTCATTATAGGTATAGGCAATGCCAATGGAATTCTTATACCTACCTAATTTTAGAATATCCTCATCTTCCATTTCCGTCATCCAGGGTGTTGCATGGGCAATTTCCCAATTTTGACAAAAATCACATTTTAAATTGCAGCCAAAACTTCCTAGGGAAAGGATATCTGATCCAGGATGGAAATGGTATAAGGGTTTTTTTTCTATTGGATCAAAGGCAAAGGATGTAATTTTACCATAATTAAGAGAAGTAAGATTGCCATCAATATTCTTCCTTGCTCTACAAACTCCAAGGCCTCCATCTTTAATGGTACAGTTATGAGGACAAAGTTTACATTGTACTTTATTGCCCTCCTTTTTATCGTAATACATTGCTTCCATAATATTAACCCCCTAAATATGCCTTTCAACTTCAAAACGTTCCAGCTTATATTTTTCAAATTTCATTATTCCTGCTTTTTTAAGTGCTATTTCCACTTGTTCTTCTGGGCTATCTACCCCTTCTATATTAGGTAATAATAATCCTTTTCTAAATCCTTTTGAAACTATAACACCATATTTCTTTGGATCTAATTCTTCCATTGATGATACTGGTTCTGGTCTTTTTAATACATCTACAGAATATTCAAGGCTTGATAGCTCTTCTTCTGTTACAGGAGAAAACCTTGGGTCTCTTGTTCCAGCACTAATGGCATTTTCTATGATCTCCTCTGCTAAATTCTTTTTAGTTGCCTCTATGGTGCCTATACATCCTCTTAAGATTCCATGTTTTTTTATGGTTACAAAGGCTCCAGCCTTTGTACTTAGAAGCTCTTCATTTAAATCTTCAGGAACTTCCATTTTTCTATTATACCTTACATAATGCTCTAGGCTTTCCCTTGCCAGTTTCACATATTCATCCTCTTCTAACACTTGAAACCTTGCATTGCAATAGCCTACTCCAAAGGGACCTTCATAGGATAGGACCTTAGATTTTACCTTATATCCTGCTAGGCTACCTGCCAGTACCATTAAAGACCTAAGGCCACATTCCCCAGCCTTTTCACTTAAATCTAAATCAAAATCTACAATATCCTTTAGCCTATCTTCTTCAATTAGCTCTACTATTTTTCTGTCAAATACCTCTCCATAGGGAGAATAGGCATAGGGCCCGTCCTTAGAAAGCCTATGGGACATATCTCCACTGGCAATTATTACTGCATCCTCTTCTGACTCAAGAACTGCTTCTTTAACTATTTTGCCAAATTCATATAGCTTTTTAGGCGGAAGTAAGCCATAGGTAATATGGACCAGGGAAAAGTCTTTATATTCTTCTGTTACAAAGTAGAGAGGAACTAAAGTACCATGATCAAGTTTTAAGCTAATATTATAATCTTTAGCAAAATCCTCATCTATTTTTGCCACAGGTATACCCTCAACACTAGCTTTGTGTATTATCCTATTTACTAGGTCTAGATTATTGTTAAATTCAAATTTTAAACTTCTGTTGCCAAAATTACTAAAATCCCCTTCAAGCTTTCCTTCTACAGAGATGGATATGGCATCCCTAAATAAAGGCCCATGGGATGTTATAACTATGATGGTGCTTGGTTGCTTATTTTTTATGTCAAGTGCAAGAGCCTTTGAACCCTCTATGGTTTTTTGAGCTTTCACCTCTTCCCCTCTACCTATTTCTTTTACAATTATAGGCGGATGGGGAAACAAATAGCCCGATAATATAGCCCCCATATTTACACCCCACTTTTATTATAATTGGCAATTTTCATTCTCATCCCTACTTAGATTTTATTAAAAACTACATATAATATCAACTCATATAAAAGTAAAAAGCAGATAAGCCTAGGCCTATCTGCTAATCTTCATCCTCTTCTCCTACTCTTGGAACTTCAGCTGGAGATACATCTTCTTCTCCTTCTTCCTCTTCTTCTGCCTTAGCTGCTGATACTAGGGTGGCAACTAATACATCTGGTTCTTCTAAAACTGTTATGTTTTCATTTTTAAATACATCTAAATCAGAAACATAAATTGGAGTATTAAAATCAATATTTGATACATCTACTTGTGCACTTTCTGGTAAATATTTTGGTAAACATTCAATTTCAATTTCATCTAATTGCTGAACTAGTACAGAAGGTTGTAGCCTAATATTTTCTTTACCTAATAGTACAATTGGGACTACAACCTTAACTGGTTGATTCATATCTACTTTTTGAAAATCCACATGTAAATACTGGTTCTTAAATGGGTGTTCCTGTACCTCTTTAATAAGGGATGGTAAAGTCTCACCATCTATTTCTAAGTCGATTATAGTAGTTGTTCCGGCCTCTTTATATACCCTATCAAAAGCACGACTGCTAACCTTTACAGCTGTGGATACCCCCTTGCCATATAAAACTCCAGGTATTTGACCTTCCCTTCTTAATTTCTTGGCAATATTTTTTCCCAATCCTTCCCTTTTCTCTACCTGTAACTTAATTGCTGACATAGCAGTTGCCTCCTTATATTAATTTGTGTGTTAATATATTTATATCAAATAATTTGAATATTTGCAAATGAACAAATACTTATTTAAAGTATATATTGAAGTATAATAAGTAGTATTACACCAGGTATTCCAAGTATACCTGCAATAATTGCAGTAATAGGATTGATTACTATACTAAAACCCAAAAATTTACCTATTAAGTTAACTATAAGTAACAATATTCCTCCTAATACACCATTTACAATTAGCTTAATAAGAAGCCTTATTGGTACAACCAATAGCATGCCCAATATATATAATAAGAAAAGGCCAAATAGAAAAGCCAATACAACACCTATTTCCATTATAAATTTCCCCCTTTATCTATATTTATTATATAATAAGGGACAGGTAGTATAAATATTACTTATTTTCCAATTCTTTTGCTTTTTTTAGGAAATAAATATATTTTATTTTGGAAGCCTTTAACTCGTATATTGCATGCTCAATTAAATCTGGGTCTGTAGCCCATTGAAAATACTTTTCCTTCATTTCCCATTCCTCATGGGCCTTTTTTAAATTCTCAATTAATTCTTCTTCTTCTGATTTTTCCCTTTGAAAATGTTTAGAAATGACCTCTACATACCTTCTAATTTTTTCAATCTTATCTATATAATAATCCCTGGTTTTTTTCATAAAAATAACCCCCTACATTTTTATCTTAATCATTGACAAAAAAGTAGGTGTTTATACTACCTTTAGCCCTATTAACAGCCTTAATTTAATGCCTTTATTATTTTCTCTCCAATTGCTTGGAAGGTATTTTTAACTAGTGGGCTTAAGTCCTTCTTGCCATTACTTGAAATATTAGCTATATCTTTTACCATAGGCAACTCTCCAAGCAAGTTTAGTTTATATCCATTTAAGAACTGTTCTGTATTTTCACCTTCAAATATTCTTATCTTCTTATCACAATCAGGGCAGACTACATAGCTCATGTTTTCCACTACACCTAGTATTGGTATATTTAATTTTTTGGCCATATTTACAGCCTTTGCAACTATCATGGAAACCAAATCCTGGGGTACAGATACTATTACTAAGCCTGAAATAGGTATAGACTGCATAACTGTTAAAGCTACATCTCCTGTTCCTGGAGGCATGTCTATTATGAGATAATCTAAATCTCCCCAGATTACATCAGTCCAAAATTGTTGAACTATTCCTGATATTATAGGGCCTCTCCATATAACTGGATTTTCTTCTTCCTCCACAAGTAAATTTAAACTCATTATTTTTATTCCCTCTTCTGTTTCAACGGGTATTATTCCTTCACTATTGGCTTTTGCCCTTTTATGTTCTATTTTAAAAAGCCTTGGAATACTAGGTCCTGTAATATCTGCATCTAATACACCAACTTTGTAGCCTTTATCATTTAGATCCTTAGCAATTAAGGAAGACACTGTAGACTTGCCTACTCCACCTTTCCCACTCATAACACCAATTATTTTTTTAACATTATTATTTGGATTGTTCTTTATAGTACAAGTATCTTGGGAAGTGCATGTACTCCTTGATGGACAATTATTGCAATCAGGCATAATACTCATCCCTCTCTTTAGTTATTGGCATATGCCATTATAATTGTATAATAATATTTATACAATTGTCAATGGACAAGTACTTTCCCTTGACAATTAACAGTGGCAATTGACGATTTATAAATAGGTTTTGGATTGAATAAAAAAGGCAAGGATCTTTTGTCTTTTAAAAGAACCTTGCCCTACTAACAGTCTCTTATATATTAATTTGTTGCTTCAATTACTGTATCTGGATCATCTTCTATTTTGGCTATTACCAGCTTACTTCCCATAAAGGCCAATAGAATCAAAAATATTGGAGTTAGGTAATTCATTACTGCCCATTTACCATAGGATAGGGCTGATACCCCCAACACATTGTACATAAATGCCCCACAGGTATTCCAAGGCACTAGAGGTGAGGTTAGGGTTCCTGCAGATTCTAATACATTAGATAGCGTCTTAGGATGTAAAGCCTTATCCTTATATGCCCTAGCATACATTCTACCTGGAACAACCAGGGATATATATTGTTCCGGCATTGTAATATTACTTACAATACAGGTTCCTGCTGTAAGACTAATAAGGCCTCCTACACTTTTTATTCTTTTTAGTAAGGCATTGACTATTACCTCTAGTTGGCCTGTTTTTTCCATTATACCTCCAAACATCATGGCTATAATTGTAAGGGATATGGAATACATCATACCTTCTAAGCCACCGGCTGTAAGAAGTTCATCTAAAGCTAATATTCCTGTTTGGCTTACATAACCACTATAGCTTGAAGATAATATATCTCCAAAATTAGCCCCTTGGAAAATAGGTGCAAAAATCATTCCTAATATAACACCTACAAATATTCCAGGTATGGCTGGTACCCTTTTAGCTACTAAAATTATAACTACAAGAGGGGGCA
>JAAYFE010000183.1 GCA_012728365.1 Tissierellia bacterium | reverse complement strand
TAATAATAGATGCAATTAAGGCCATAGGTCCAAAGGATAAGGATCCATTAACAGATCCTGAAACTTTAGCTAAGGCTGTGAAAGTTGGTATTTTAGATGCGCCCCATCTAAAGGGCAATCCAGCATGTAGTGGAAAATTAAGCACAAGGATTATAAGCGGTGCTTTATATGCCTATGACAATGAAAACAAGAGAATAATTCCAGAAGAGGAAAGGATAAATAAGATCTTAAAAACTTTAAATATATAAGAGCCTGCTTAAAGCAGGCTTTTATACTTTATAAATAAAGTAATTGAAATTTTTGTAAATATATAGTAGTATATAAGGAAGAAATAGGACTTTATACCTATTTTTATAATGAATTTTCATATAATCACCCGGGAAATATTTATCTCTTTCGACAAAATATTTTTAATAAAATCATATAACTTACAATAAAATTATATAATGTATAACATTTTATTTAAATGAATTGAGGTGTTTTTTGTGGGGGATAATAAGGATTTAATAAAAAAAAGTGTAGACCTTGCCCTAGATTTTTTGAAAGATATAAGTACTGTAAGGGTTCTAGATATTATAATAGACATTTATAACGATGTTAGATATTGCAGGATGGATGAAAAAACCGTTAGACAAAGATTTTTAAAAATACTTTATAATCTAAAGAATTCAGAAACCTTTGATTCACTTTTGGAAGAAGGGGATAGAAAAGCTTTAAAATCCTTTTTAGGAGACCTATTGCAAATTAAATATGAATCCAACAAATATTATATTGGGAATGAAGAGTTTAAAGAATTATCCTTGGAAGATTTTTATTGCTTCCTTATTGAATTAAAGTATAGGAAGGAAGAAGCAATAAAGGATAAGGAAGCTGCTACTTAATAGCAGCTTATTTATTCTATTGCAAATAGAAATTCCCCTTCTACTGCTACATCCCCATCAACAAAGGCAGTACCCTTACCAATACCAATATGGCCCCTTAATTTTACTATTTCCACTTCCATATCCAATCTGTCACCAGGTACTACCTTTTTCTTAAATCTAACCTTGTTTATTCCAGCAAAATAAGGAGTTTTTCCTTTAAATTTTTCCTCTGAAAGGAGTATTACAGCACCTACCTGTGCCATAGCTTCTATTATTAAAACCCCAGGCATGATGGGTTCAGCAGGAAAATGGCCTTGAAAAAAAGGTTCATTAATTGTTACATTTTTATATCCCTTACCCTTCTTACCAACTTCTTCTATTTCTACCCTATCTACCAATAAAAAAGGATATCTATGTGGAATAATATCCATTATTTCCTTTATTTCTATTTTTCTAAGCATTTTATCACCCCTAAATAGCATAGTATTTTAAATAGTTGACCGATTAAAAAAAATATATTATACTTCTAATTAAGTTTTTCTATCCCATATTATATATAATACAAAATTTAAAACAAATAACAATTTAATTTTACTAATTGTTTAAATATGGAGGTGATAGGACAAAATACCAATGAAGTAATAATGGAGGTGAAAAATTGAATAATATAGGAGTAGGAATAAGTGGCATAGGTAGTTTCATACCAGAAAAGGTAATAACTAATGAAGATTTGTCTAAAATGGTAGATACATCTAATGAATGGATAGTGGAAAGAACTGGAATTAGGGAAAGAAGGATTGTACAAAAAGATACTACTACATCAGATATAGCAACCATAGCAGCTAAAAGAGCCTTAGAAGATGGAGGAATTTTACCAGAAGAGATTGATTTAATAATTGTAGCTACAGTAACCTCTGACATGGCTTTTCCATCTACAGCTTGCATAGTGCAGAAGAATATTGGGGCAGTAAAGGCTGCAGCCTTTGATATTTCTGCAGGATGCTCAGGCTTTGTTTATGGTTTAAACTTAGCTTATAGCTTTATAAGTGCAGGCATTTACAGGAAGGTACTTGTTATTGGTGCAGAGACCCTATCAAAAATAGTAAACTGGCAGGACAGAAGTACCTGTATATTATTTGGAGATGGAGCAGGAGCCTGTATTTTAGATGCATGTGAAGACGGATACGGTATTCTGGCTACTGATTTAGGTTCAGATGGAAATGGTGGCCATCTTTTAACATTACCAGCTGGTGGTTCAAAATTGCCTGCTAGTTTGGAAACTGTATCACAAAATCTTCACACAATAAAAATGGATGGAAGAGAGGTATTTAAGTTTGCTGTAAGGGTTATAGAAAAGTCTGCAAATATAGCCGTTGAAAAGGCTGGACTCATATTGGAGGATGTTGATTTCTTCATACCCCATCAGGCAAACTTAAGAATAATACAGTCAGCCATGAAAAAGCTCAATCTTCAATCCCACAAGGTTTATGTAAACTTAGATAAATACGGAAATACATCTGCTGCTTCAATTCCTGTGGCCTTGGATGAAGCCTACAGGAGGAATTTAATCAAAAAAGGTGATGTGGTACTATTGGTAGCCTTTGGAGCAGGACTGACCTGGGGATCTACAGTTTTAAGATGGAACAAGCAGGAGGTGTAGGTGTGTTTACTACTAGAGTTTGCAAGTTACTAAATATTAAATATCCCATAATTCAAGGAGGCATGGCTTGGGTGGCTACCCATGAGCTGGCAGTGGCAGTTTCTGAAGCAGGAGGATTAGGAATAATAGCAGCAGGAGGCCTACCACCAGAAGTAGTTAGGAAGGAAATAAGAAACTTTAAGAAGAAAAGTAATAAACCTTTTGGAGTAAATATAATGCTTATGTCCCCCTATGCTGAGGATATAGTAGGTATAATCTGTGAGGAGAGGGTTCCTGTGGTGACTACAGGTGCAGGCAACCCAGGCAAGTATATAAGCAAGTTTAAGGAGCATAATATTAAGGTAATACCTGTAGTACCTACTGTGTCTTTAGCAAAAAGATTGGAGCGGATTGGAGTAGATGCCATAATAGCAGAAGGAACGGAAGCAGGTGGTCATATTGGAGAGCTGACTACCATGGCTCTGATTCCTCAAATTGTTGATGCAGTTGATATACCTTTTATTGCAGCAGGTGGAATAGGAGATGGAAGGGGCTTTCTAGCTGCCTTATCCCTAGGGGCTGAAGGAGTTCAGATGGGGACTAGGTTTGTATGTTCTACAGAGTCCATAGCCCATATAAATTATAAGGAAAGGATAATAAAATCTAAGGATAGGGATGCTGTAGTTATAGGAAGAAGCACAGGCAGGCCAGTTAGGGCCCTTAAGAATGAATTTACCAGAGAGTACCTTGAGTTGGAAAAGGAAGCTACTGACTTTGAAGAATTAGAGAAATTGGCAGCAGGCAGATTAAGGCTTGCAGTAAATGATGGAGATACTAGCACAGGTTCTGTAATGGCAGGTCAAATTGCAGGACTAATAGAAGATATAAGGCCTTGCAAGGAAATAATCCAGGACATGATAAATGCTGCTAAAGCCCAATTAAATTATATAACCTCCTTGAAAGGAGGTGAGTAAGTGGGTAAGGTTGCCTTTATATTTCCAGGTCAAGGTGCCCAATTTGTTGGAATGGGAAAGGACTTTTATGAATCCTTTAAAGAATCAAGGTTGGTATTTGAAGAGGCCAATGATTCATTAAATATGGATCTAAAGTCCTTGTGTTTTGAAGGAACAGAGGAAGAACTTATGAAAACTGAAAATACTCAACCAGCAATACTTGCAACTAGTGTTGCCATTATGAAAGCCCTTGAAAGGGAAGGTATAGACTGTGATTATACTGCAGGTTTAAGTTTGGGTGAGTATACTGCTTTAGTAAAATCAGGTGGAATTAAATTATCCGATGCTTTAAAGCTTGTAAAAATTAGGGGTAAACTCATGCAGGAAGCTGTTCCTCAAGGTATAGGTGGAATGGCAGCCATATTGGGTCTTGAAAGGGAAAAAGTAAAAGAGGCTATTGAAGAGGTAAAGGATAAGTTCTTAGTAGAAATAGCAAATTACAATTCTCCTGAGCAAATAGTAATATCTGGAATAAAGGAAGGAGTTGAAATAGCCTGCAAAAAGGCCCTAGAATTAGGAGCAAAAAAGGCAATCATACTTCCAGTTAGTGCACCCTTCCATTCAAGTTTACTGGAGCCTGCAGGTAAGAAACTAAAGGAAATTTTAGAAGAGACTACCATATTTGACTTAGAAAAGGACTTAATATCAAATGTAGATGCTAAACCTGTAGTAAAGAAGGATGAAGTGAAGGAAAAGCTGGTAAAACAGGTAAGTTCTTCGGTTCTTTGGCAAGATAGTGTAGAATTCTTAATAGATGAAAATGTGGACACCTTCATAGAAATAGGTCCAGGTAAAAGCCTTACAGGATTTGTTAAGAGGATAAGCAAATCCTTAAAGAAAGATGTTAAGGCCTACCATGTAAACAATATTGATAGCTTTAATAAAACTGTTTCAGCCCTTAGAAAGGAGGGAATGAATTGAGCTTAGCTGGTAAAAATGCCCTAGTAACAGGAGCTTCAAGGGGTATAGGAAGGGCAATTGCAGTGGAACTGGCTAAAAATGGTGCAAATGTAGCCATAACCTATGTAAATAGCAAGGATAAGGCTGAAGAGGTAGTAAATGAAATAAAAGGATATGGAGTCAAAGCCATAGCCATAAAGGCAGATGTATCCCAGGAAGAAGAAGTATTAAATATGGTAAAGGATCTTAAGGAAAATATAGGCCCTATAAATATATTAGTAAATAATGCAGGAATAAATAGGGATAATCTGCTTATGAGGATGAGTACAGAGGACTGGGATAGGGTAATTGATACAAATCTAAAAGGCACTTACCTTTGTACAAAAGCAATTATTAGGGATATGATAAAGAAAAAAAGTGGCAAAATAATAAATATTACATCGGTGGCAGGAGTTGCAGGAAATTTTGGCCAGACAAATTATAGTGCATCCAAGGCTGGAGTTATAGGATTTACAAAATCTCTGGCAAAGGAAGTTGCAAGTAGGGGCATAAATGTAAATGCTGTGGCCCCAGGTTTAATTGAAACAGACATGACTTTAGCCTTGAAGGAAGATATAAGGAATTCACTAGTTAAAAATATTCCTATGGGGCGTTTAGGAAGAGTACAGGATATTGCCAACATAGTAGTATTTTTAGCTAGTGAAAAATCCGATTATATTACAGGTCAGGTTATAAATGTAGATGGTGGAATGATAATGTAAAGGAGGAGTCAAGATGACAGTTTTTGAAAAGGTTAGAAGTATAATAGGAAATACTTTAGGTATAGATGATATTGAAAGTATAAGTATGGAAACTTCCATTATGAATGACTTAGATGCAGATTCATTAGATGCTGTAGAGGTGATGATGGCTCTTGAAGATGAATTTGGAGTTCAAATACCAGATGAAGATGCAGAAGGCTTTAAAAACATTGGAGATATTGTAAAATATATAGAAGGTAAAATTCAGTAGCTGGTAGGAGGTTCAAAATTGAATAGGGTTGTCATTACAGGACTTGGAGCCATTACACCTATAGGTATAGGAAAGGAAGAATTTTGGGATTCCCTTATTAAGGGTAAATCAGGGGTAGACTATATTACCAGATTTGATACAGAAGATTTTATTACCAAGATAGCCGCTGAAATAAAGGACTTTAACCCAGAAGATTATATGGATAAAAAGGAAGTAAGGCGTACTGACAGATTTACTCAGTACGCCCTTGCTGGAACTTATTTAGCCTTGAAAGATGGGAACATAGATTTAAGCCAAGTAGATAAGGATAGGGTAGGAGTTGTCATAGGTTCAGGAATTGGTGGAATGGATACTTTAGAAATGGAGCATACCAAACTTATTGAAAAGGGTCCTAAAAGAATAAGTCCCCTATTTATTCCTATGATGATATCAAATATGGCACCAGGTCAAATTTCCATGAAGTATAATCTTAAGGGGCCTACTATGACCATTACTACAGCATGTGCATCTGGAAACCATGCCATTGGGGAAGCCTTTAAGATGATTCAAAGGGGAACTTGCCACATGATAATTACTGGCGGCAGTGAAGCAGCCATAACTCCCCTTGCTCTTGCTGGGTTTAATGCTATGAAGGCCCTGTCCACAAGGAATGAAGAACCTTCCAAGGCCAGCAGACCCTTTGATAAAAATAGGGATGGATTTGTAATGGGAGAAGGGGCAGGTATACTGATTTTAGAAGAGCTTAACCATGCTTTAAGAAGAAATGCAATTATTTATGCTGAAATAGTTGGTTATGGTGCCAGCTCAGATGCATATCATATAACTGCTCCAGACCCAGAAGCAGAAGGGGCAAGAAAGGCTATGGAATTAGCCTTATTAGATGGCAAGGTTTCCTATGACCAAATAGACTATATTAATGCCCATGGAACCAGTACCTATTATAATGATAAGTTGGAAACTTTAGCTATAAAGAAGGTATTTAAGGAACATGCTTACAATATCAATATAAGCTCAACTAAGTCTATGACAGGTCACCTTCTAGGAGGGGCAGCTAGTATAGAAGCCATTGCTACTTGTTTAGCTATTAAGGAAGGTATTATTCCTCCTACTATTAATTATGAAGTACCAGATGAAGAATGTGACTTAAATTATACTCCCAATAAGGCTGTGAAAAGAGAAATAAATTTTGCCATGTCCAATTCTTTAGGATTTGGAGGTCATAATGCCACTATTCTTTTAAAAAGGTTTGTGTAAAAAGCTTGAGGAAAATTTTCCTCAAGCTTTTTTGCATAATAGAATACTGTAAAACCTATACTATGCTATACTTATATTAATAAAATCATGGAGTGATCTAGATGAAACTTACCATTCCAAGCTATGTACAAACTATGATAGATAGATTAGAAGAAAAGGGCTATGAAGCTTATATAGTAGGTGGTAGTGTAAGAGATATGTTGTTGGGAAAGGAACCTAAGGACTATGACATAACCACCAGTGCCCTGCCTGAAGAAATAGAAGGCTTATTTAAGGATTTCAACACTATTAATATAGGTAAGAAATTTGGCACCATTATTGTATGCCACAATATGGGCAATGTAGAAATTACCACCTTTAGAAAGGAAGGAAAATATTTAGATGGTAGAAGGCCTGAGGAGGTAAGCTTTTCTACAAGGGTTGAAGATGATTTAAGCCGTAGGGATTTTACCATAAATGCCATGGCATATAATAGTAGACAGGGTCTTATTGATCCCTATGAAGGACAAAAAGATATTAGTAGAAAAATAATTAGAACTGTTGGCTCTCCTAAGGAGCGCTTTAGTGAAGATTACTTAAGAATTATGAGATGTATAAGATTTGCCACTGAACTTCAATTTGAAATTGAAAAGGAAACTTTAGAGGCTGCTAAATATTATAGTAAATACATAAAAAAGGTTAGTATAGAAAGGATAGCTGATGAATTTTTTAAAATACTAATAAGCCCTCTTCCATCTAGGGGGATAAGGTTGTTAGAATACACAGGCCTATTAGATATTGTATTACCAGAGCTTGTTCCAGCCATTGGCTTTGACCAAAAAAACCCCCATCACGAGATGGATGTATATAACCATATATTATGTGTTTTAGATAGGACCCCTCCCATTTTGCAAGTAAGACTGGCTGCTCTTTTTCACGACATAGCTAAACCTCATACTTTAACAATAGATGAAGAGGGAGTAGGTCATTTCTATGGCCACGATAAGCTAGGGGCTGATATGGCCAGAGAGGCCTTAAGTAGACTAAAGGCATCAAAGGATTTAATAGAAAAGGTGTATAGATTAGTAAAGGAGCATATGAATCACCATGCGCACTTTAAAGATAAGGGATTAAAGAGGCTAATAGGAAGGGTTGGTAAGGAAGAAATATTTAATTTAATAGAACTGCAGAAGGCAGATATTAAATGCTCAAATAAGGGAGCCACTGTGGACCATATTTTAGAGAGGGAAAAAAGAATAAGGGAAATACTTGAAAAGAATGAGGCATATACCACATCCCAATTAGATATAAATGGAAGGGACTTAATGAATTTAGGTTTTGAGGAAGGGCCTATATTGGGAGAGATCCTTAAGTATCTGTTGGAAAAGGTTATGGAGGACCCTGGTAAAAATCAGAAGGAAATACTTAAGGAATTGGCCTTAAAAAAATTTGCCCATGGGAAATAACTTATGATATTATTTATATTATATACTTTTTGTTGGGAGGTAAAACTTATGGGAAAATTATTTGGCACTGACGGCATAAGAGGAGTTGCTAATTTAGATCTAACTCCTGAATTGGCTTTTAAAATAGGCAGGGCCGGAGCCTATATACTGGCCAAAGGTAAAAAAGGCAAAATAGTTATAGGTAAGGATACTAGGCAATCAGGAGATATGTTAGAAGCAGCCCTTGCAGCAGGAATATGTTCCATAGGAGTAGATGTAATAAAATTAGGAGTAATACCTACGCCAGCTGTGGCCTATTTAACAAAAAAATATAAGGCCTTAGCAGGTGTTGTAATATCAGCTTCCCATAATCCAGTGGAGTATAATGGTATTAAATTTTTTGATGAAGATGGCTTTAAATTAAAGGATGAAATTGAGGATCAAATAGAAAGTTATATTTTTAACGATAAAGGAATAGATACTCGACCAATTAAGGGAGAAATAGGACAAATAATAGAGGATCTTCATGCCCCTAGGTATTATATGGATTATTTAAAATCAACTATCAAAAGGGATTTTAAAGGATTAAAAATTGCAGTGGACTGTGGCAATGGAGCAGTGTATAAAATAGCAGCAGAGCTTCTGAAAGAACTAGGAGCAGAAGTTGTTGTTATAAATGATGAACCAAATGGAGTTAATATTAATGTAGAATGTGGTTCCACTAACCCTTCTGCTATACAATCCTTAGTACTTGATACAAAGGCAGATATTGGCTTGTCCTTTGACGGAGATGCTGATAGGTTAATAGCAGTAGATGAAAAGGGCAACATTATAGATGGCGATCACATACTAGCCATATGTGGTACATATTTAAAGGAGCAAAATAGATTAAAGAAGGATACAATAGTAGGTACAGTTATGACCAATATAGGCCTTGATTTATACCTAAAGAGTAAAGGTTTGAAGGTTGTAAAGACTAAGGTAGGCGATAGATATGTTATGGAAGAGATGTTGAAGCACGGCTATGTACTAGGAGGAGAACAATCGGGCCACATAATATTTTTAGAATACAGTACTACAGGAGATGGTATGTTAACTGCCCTTCAGCTAATAAATGTGATGAAGGAAACTGGCAAAAAAGCTTCAGAACTTAATAGCCTTATGAAAAGCTATCCACAGGTACTGGTAAATGCAAGGGTAAAAAAGGAATTAAAAGAAGCTTATATGGAAAATGAAGAAATAAGCTCTGAAATAAAAAGGGTGGAAGATTCATTTAAAGGTGAAGGTAGGGTAGTTATAAGACCATCAGGTACAGAGCCCCTTATAAGGGTTATGATTGAAGGAAAGGATAAGGATACAATAGAAAGGGTGGCTAAGGATTTAGCTAGATTTATAGAGGAAAGAATAGGCTAATTTTAATTAGCCTATTCTTTATATTTATATCATCGAATTGTAGTTAAAATTTAGCTATTGACACTATTCTTAATTTCGGTTAAAATAGGCTTTACAGAATTCAAGTCTTAAGTGTTAGTAGATTTTAAATTATCAAAAATTTAAATCAAAAGCTTATGTATATTTATTTCTCATGTCTAGTATATATTATAGTAACTAAAACTATCTTCACTTTATCCATGCCGGTCATTATGTATTATACCGTTACGTATGATTAAATTATTAACATTGACATATTTAAATAAGTAATGGTATAATACAATAAAATTAATAATTACAATATTCAAAAAAATCATAAAGGGGGAGTATTAAAAATGAAAAGAAAGCTTTATTTAATGTTGGCGTTAGTGCTAGCGCTGGCAGTTTTCTTAACGGCTTGTGGTGGCTCAGATGAACCAGCAGATGTAGAAGACCCACAAGAAACTGAAGAGCCAACAGAAACTGCTGAAGAAGATGAA
Source organism: Tissierellia bacterium (assembly GCA_012728365.1). Lineage (GTDB taxonomy): Bacteria > Bacillota > Clostridia > Tissierellales > Tepidimicrobiaceae > JAAYFE01. Next base: position 172 of record JAAYFE010000183.1, on the reverse strand, counting down.
TTGCAACCACCATCAGAGCCTATGGGACAATTAATCATAGGAAATACTACAGAAATGTCTGGTGAATGGTTACCATACTTCCAAAACATAGCTTCAGACTATGATATTTGGAACTTCATCAGTGGATATGGTACAGTTGACATGACATTCGATGGAGAATATGTAGTTAATG
>JAAYFE010000182.1 GCA_012728365.1 Tissierellia bacterium | reverse complement strand
GTATTAGCTGTAACTTCAGATTTTCTTCCTAAAGATAAAGATGCAGCAAAGGTAGACTTAATTGAATTTAAAGATGCACCCTTTGTTATTATGGAAGAAGGTCAATTTTTATATAACGTAACCTATTACTTATGTAAAAAAAGCGGATTCGTACCAAAGACAGTTGTAGAATGTTATAACCTTGAAACGGCTTTAAATATAGTGAAAAATGGTGTTGGTGTATCAATAGTTCCTGATTTAATGTGTAAAGTTGCAGGGGGGATCAAATATTATGAAATAAAAAGCCCAACTCCTGAATCACAAATTTCAATAGTTTATCGTAAAGATAGATATTTAACAAAAAAAGCAAGAGAACTTATTGACCTTATAAAGGATCATGTTAATGATGAAAATGGCTATTAATTAAGTGCTAATCAGATAGGCCATTGGAAGATTAAATATCACCATCATAGTAGAAAGAAAGGATGTAATATATAAATTAAGGCCGGATGTGGAAATACTGTAATAATTAAAGAACCCATAAAGGGTTCTTTAATTATTTAGCCGTCCACTTTATTGTCGCCGCTGTCCTTATTGTCATTAGCCTTGTTGGTAGTTTTGTTAGTAGTCTTGGATGTATTCTTAGCTTTATTTTTCTTCTTAGCCACAATAAACCTCCTCTTTTTATTTTTTATAAGTACTCATTAGTAGTATTCCAAATAAATTAGAAAATATTACATAAGGAGGTTTATTAAAATTTTAAATTTTCAAGTTCTGTCAAAAACATAGAAGGTTTTACTTTCTTATTATTTTTACTATCTAAAGTAATTAGGGTTAAACATCTTTTAGCCCTGGTCATGCCTACATAAAAGAGCCTTCTTTCTTCTTCCAGCATTTGAATTCTTCCCCTATTAAATTCATCTATACTAGTGGCTGTAGGAAATTCTCCATCTATTAGATCTATCATGTAGACCCTATCAAATTCTAAACCCTTGGCTGAGTGAATGGTGGAAAGGGTAACCCCTTTTTTTGCTTTATTTGATTTAGATAAAAGATGGTTTAAGTATTTTAACCTAAGTAGCAGGTCGTCAATACTATTTAAGGGTTTGGCAATAATTTTTAAATAGGCCAATAGGTTTTCTAAGGAATCAAATACATAGCCAAATTTTATGGAGTTTTCCTTTAGATAATCCTCATAGCCCAGGGCCTTTTCAATATGGCAAATTCCATCATAGGGCTTCATTTTAGAAAGTTTTTTAAAATTAAGCTTAAGGTCCAAAAAATTTTTTCTATAAAATTCATTTATACCAGGTATATCTAATAGGGCATCAAAAACCGATTGGCTCCTATAATTAGCCTTTACATAGTGAAGCTGTTTTTTTGAAATAAATCCATCCATTTTATAGTATATATTTTCAAAAACATCAATCCTAGTATTGTCCTTAGCCAGCAGGAAAAAATCCATTATATCCTCTATAAGCCAGTGATTGAAAAACTTTAGCTTTGTATCCTTTATATAAAAGTGAATATTGTTCCTTTCTAAATACTCAATAATTCCAATGGAGGAAATATTGTTCCTGTAAAGTATGGCAGTATCTTCATATTCCCCGTGTTTTTTTAACTCCTCCACTATAAACTCATACTGCTTTAGCATAGAAGCTACCCTTACTATAGATATGGGCCTATAAAAGGGATTTTCAGTAAATATATCTTTATTATATCTTAATTTATTCTTTTTAATGAATTTATTACATACTGCCACAATATTTTTTGAAGATCTATAGTTTCTTTCCATGAAAAATATTTTTCCATCCTTATATGTCTTGTTAAATTCCAATAAGGCCTTTGGGTAAGCACCCCTAAAGCTATATATGGACTGATCATCATCTGCCACTATAAATAAATTGTTCTTAGGATAGGCAATAGTCCTTATGATTTCCAGCTGTACTTTAGAAGTGTCTTGCCCTTCATCCACCTGGATATAGTCATATTTATTTCTATACTTTTCTAAAATAGCCTTGTCCCTATTTAATATGTCTAAGGCCAGTGTAAGCATATCATCAAAATCCAAGAGCTTATTTACCCTTTTGTAATCTTCATATGTTTTAAATATATGCTGAAAGTTTTTAATATCAATTTTATTGTTGGCTAAAAACTCCTCAGGACTAATAAGCATATTTTTTATATATCCAATGGAGTTTAGGAGAGTTTCAAGTTTTTCCTCTGTTATATGACTTTTATTAATAGAAAAATATATACTTTTTAAAAGATTAAATTTATTTAGGTCCTTTTTTTGATCCTCTATTAGGATATACCTAATTTTATTTTTAAAGGCATATTCCCTTATAAGGCTATAGCTAAAGCTATGTATAGTAGAAAAATGTACAGGTATGTTAGATATATCCCCATAAAGATTTTTATATCTATTTTCCATATCCCTAACAGCAGCCCTGCTAAAGGTAATAGATAGTATTCTTTCTGCTGATACCTTGTGGTTTAATATTAGATTGGCTGTTCTATGTATAAGTACTGTAGTCTTTCCTGCACCAGGCACTGCCAAAACCAAGGCAGGACCCTTTACATGAAAGACAGCCTTTTTCTGTTCCTTGCTTAAGTTCATACAAACACCTACTTCAACCATTATCCATATCAAATTTATTGACACTCCCCATGACTAAAGTCAGGGGATTCTCTGGTGATTAAATGCCAGTCCATTTCTGGCAGGCAAGTATGACCCAGAGTTAAGGGTGTGCCATCACCCCTCCCTAGGCAGGTCGTATAGACCCTAGGGCTGGT
>JAAYFE010000181.1 GCA_012728365.1 Tissierellia bacterium | reverse complement strand
TTCCCTGGTCCCCTGCACCAATTTTATCAAATTCATCCTCTGAAGATCCCTTATGTTCCAGGGAGCTATCTACTCCCAGGGCTATATCTGGTGATTGTTCATTGATGGAAGTAAGTACTGCACAGGTGTCTGCATCAAAGCCATATTTAGCCCTGGTATATCCAATTTCTTCCACAGTCCTTCTTACAACCTTTGGAATGTCTACATAACACTTTGTTGTAATCTCTCCAACAACCAGTACCAATCCTGTAGTTACAGTTGTTTCACAGGCTACTCTGGCAGCAGGATCCTTTTCTAATATTTCATCTAATATGGCATCTGATATGGCATCACATACCTTGTCTGGATGTCCTTCTGTAACGGATTCAGATGTGAAAAACCATCTTCTCATAAAATAACCTCCTCATTTGTCTTCCTCTATATATTCTTAACAAAATTCTTTTCCATAATAATAAAAAAACCTCTTCCAAAAGGAAAAGGCAAGAAAATTTACCTCATCTTTCAGAATCAACGTTCTGTGGAATTTAGCACCTTGTTTCTATAAAACAGGTTGCCGGGTTTCACAGGGCCCATTCCCTCCACCACTCTTGATAAGGCGTAAACCTCATATGGCTAAGTTTACCAAGGTACAGAACAAAAATAATCAAAATTTCTAGGATTTCCGATAAATATTGTAACATAATAGAATATGCAAGTCAAATACTTAGATATTTGACAAAAAAGCTAGATTTAATAAAATAAACAAGAGTTTTTACCCAACATTCAAATATTTGGCCTCTATGGCTGGCACATAAAATATTCCATAGGTATTTAGGCCCTCTTCCTCATATTGGCCATAATCATGCATGGTTTCTTTCAAATCCAGATATACCCTATATACAGGCTGGATTGTTTTGTTAACAGGTACCCAATAATATATCAGTTCTATAGCCATTATATCCCCTAAATCAATATCCCTATCATATTCAATGGTGCTTAAATATTCCTTATTTAATATCTTTTCAATAGCCTCCTCTTGGTTTATTAAAGGATAGTATCCTAACAGTTCCAATTCATTCCCTTTAGCTAATCTTTCTATTATGGTATTTTCATATCCATTAGGAGCAGCAGCATCCATAAGCTGCTTATAGCTTATATCAATGCCTGATAAGCCATTTGTGTCTATATAGATCCTGGCAAAATTGGTACTATAGTTTACTATAGTATCCTCCACCATATCCTCTTGATTAAATATCATATACTTATACATCTTCTCCCCATGTATATTCCTTTCAAAGCTAGCTTCAAAAACTGGCTGCTTCATCCTTAATATATTTTCAAATAGCTGATAGTAGTATACCAGATACTTTTCATGGAGCAGGTCTTCATCCTCTTCATCTATAGCTGGCAAGGATAGGTCCATATTGCCATTTAAGGGATTAAAAAATATCCTTACCTCATCTACAGATGGACAGATTTCAAAACTAGCCTTTTGTTTGTTGGGAAAGTATATAATATATGAAGCTCCCAGATCCTCACATTCATATTTTCCTGTATCAATTCCAAGCCTTTCTGCCACCAACAAGCTTACTTCCACTGCCTCTTCTTCTGTAAGATACTCTACTGGCCCTTCATGATATAAAAGATTGTAGTTTTTGTTTATAAATACAGGTAGCACTTCTATGTCCTTGTAATTAAACCAGGGATTTTTCTTTTTATATTCTGATGGATCCTTTAATATGATGGAAGGTATACCCTGGCCTTCTAAAATAGTCATGCTTATACTTTCCAGCCCTTCACTAGGCTCATAGTTTTCAACTTCCATTGGCTTATAATTAACTGGTACTTCTACTTCTGTGGGCTTGCTGTCTTCAGCAATTGAATTATCCTCATGTACAATATGATCTGAATTGACTTCATCCATAGGCCACTTACAGCCTGCAAGATTTAAAGTAAGTATTAAAATACACATAAATAATAAATTTCTCTTCACTTTAATCCCCCCATAATTACCCTATCCCATTAACAAGAATAGTTTAAAATTTATTAATTTGTATATAATATATCATACTTTTAATACTTTCGGCCTCCTAGGAAAAAACTTTAGAATAAAAGTTAAAAAAGTTACATTTAGTTAGTAATTTAAAGATATATGTAGATATTTAAAGTTAATGTAAAAAAATCGTAAAAAATACCTATTTTTTATATCTTGCATTTATACTGCCTATGCCTTATACTATAATAGTGACTGCAAGAGCTAAATAAATATCGGGGTGTGGCGCAGTTTGGCAGCGCGCGTGGTTTGGGACCATGAGGTCGGAGGTTCGAATCCTCTCACCCCGACCAGACAAAAAGAAGGATTGTAGGTCAATCCTTCTTTTTATGTTTTTAATCATGCTCCCCTTTTTTATATAGATTAACATATACATGATAAGGCAAGGGTTTATGCCTTTGTCTTAGATCTACATAAAAACAAAAAGGCCATAGATAAAGGAAACCAGCCAGCTTTTCTTTATCTATGGCCTTTTTTGTAAAGTAATGAGCTACAAAATCACCAAAGATTCTGCTATAATTTTCAAAATTTTTCTAAACATCATAAAATATGTACAAAGACAATAAATAAACCAATTTAAAAGGAGGGGATCAAGATTAAAAGGTTATTAAGTATTTTGCTTATAGTTTCTTTATTATTGTATACTACAGCCTGTACTAAAGGCAGCCAAAACCAAGAGGTTTCCAATGAAAATAAAACTTTTGGTGAAGAAGATTTAGATGAAAAGGTGACAGAAATAGAAGTTGAGGAAGAGTTATATACAGAAGAAGTTGAAGATAAAGCTGGGGAAGGCTTAGATACAGAAGAAACTGAAGATAAAGCTGAGGAAATAGTCACTTATGAAGAGGTAGAAAGAGAAGAGGCAATAGATTTTACATTAAAGGATTTTGATGGCAATGAAATTAGTTTAAGCGATTTCTTTGGTAAAAAAATAGTCCTAGCATTTTGGAGTGTTTATGCAGAGGATGATATATGGAAGGAGCAAATTCCAAAATTTAAGGCCCAGTTTGATGAGTTCGTAAAACTAAGGGAAGAAATAGATGAAGATATAGTAATACTTACTGTTGTTGATTGTACTGATGGAAATAAACTTAGAACTGATGCCTATTCCCTTATTAGGGATTATGATTTTACAAATTTGATAGATGATACAGAGTATAATGTATGCTATCGCCTATATGGCCTAATGCTTACATTAAATTTGGTACTTATAGATACTGAAGGTTACAAAAAAACCTAGCCGAAAGCCCATGACTTTAGTCATTGGGATGAAGGCTTATAAGATATTTGACACCTATCTAATATTAATATATATTATAATTAGATAGGTGGTGGTTATCTAATGAATAATAAATACACACATAA
>JAAYFE010000180.1 GCA_012728365.1 Tissierellia bacterium | reverse complement strand
TAAATGTATATGTAAATAATGAAAAGGTAGCAAGTGTAGAAACAGAAGACTTAAGATTTGCAGTGGAAGTAGACTTACCATTAGATGAAAACACAATAATGGTAACAGCAGAAATGGAAGGAAATGAAACAGAACCATCACCAGAAGTAGTAGTAATAAAAGACAAAGAAGCACCAGTTCTAACAGTTGATGAGCCTGAAGATGGCGCCAAGATTAATAGAGAATATGTTCACATAATTGGAAATACAAGTGACAATATAGCAATAAAAGAACTGCTAATAAATGAAGAAGCAGTAGAAGTAGATGAAGAAGGCAACTTCCATGTGAGATTGCTAGTAGACCAGGGAGAAAATACAATAACAGTAAAAGCTGTAGACTTGGCAGGAAATGAAACTGTAGTTGAAAGAACAGTATATGTAGAGCTAGAAACACCAGAGATAACAAATATTGAACCAAGTGAAGATGTAGAGTTAAGAGCAGGAGAGGTACTAACAGTAAGCTTTAATGCACCAGCAGGAGGAGAAGGATACTTTAGATTACTGCTACCATTTGGAAATGAGCCACAAGACATAGGAATACCAATGGAAGAAATAGATGCAGGATTCTATGTAGGAACATGGACAGCACCAGAAGGAATAGTAGCTAGTGGATTACAAGTAGAAGTTATATTCATAGGCAGCGATGGTACTAGACACACAGCACTTGCTGAAGGAAGAGTTACAATAATAGGTGACATGGAAGACTTACCAGTAAATGCAGTAATAATTGGTGATAAAGCATTTGATCTAGACTATATAAATAACAACCCTGAAGCTCAAATGTTACTCATCAATTGGATTAATGGAGGAAATGAAGTATATATTAAACTAGGAAAGGATACATTAGTTGACCTAGATGGACAGCTAGTAGATGATAAGTTCTTACCTGAGGTAATATATTTCCATCACAGCAATGGAAATATTGCAATATACACTAAATAAAGAATAAGGCCCCTGGATTATCAGGGGTCTTATATATCCACATATTTTAATGGATATGAAAAGAAAGGGGGGATTTTCCATCTATAATATTCCTTTCAAAATAACAGGTATAAAGGACAGTTTTGAAAAAGAAAGGGAATGGTTAAAGGTAACTGAAGGAGATGATTTAATAAAAATAAGCATATGTAAGGAATTTCCTACACCAGGATATTCTTTAAAAGTAGACAAAATAGCTTATGAAGACAATATTTATTATATCTATCTGTCTATAACTGCTCCTAGTCCCAATGCCATATTATTGCAAGCTATAACATATAAGAAAATTAATATTGAAATTAACAAAAAGTATATAAAAGCTCCACCCCCCTATATATTTAAGATAAAGAGCATGCCAGCAATAATTAGAAGTAGAAGCATAAAGGAAGAATAAGGTATCATTCTTGAAAGCAAGACATTTCCCTTGATTCCCATAAAAAACATTGGAATTTTCAAGGGTTTTTTATTTGTATCCTTTGACATATTAGGTTAAAAGAATTATCATATTAATAAGAAAGAAAAATAAGGAGGCGTTGGCAATGAAAGGGAAATTCGGAAAAAAAGTGTCCCTGATTATTGTAGCTATACTGATAATAAGTTCCTTAGCCAC
>JAAYFE010000179.1 GCA_012728365.1 Tissierellia bacterium | reverse complement strand
TAGCATTGGAGTCTGAGGATTCTGAAGGAGTTGAAAAATAGTGGCTAAACTAAATGTAAAACCAACCCGTATGGAGCTTTCTAACCTTAGAAAGAGGTTAGCTATTGCAGTAAGGGGACATAAGCTTCTTAAAGATAAGCAGGATGAGCTAATGAGAAGGTTCATTGAAATAGTTAGGAAAAATAAGGCTCTTAGGGAGGAAGTAGAAAAGGAATTACATGAAGCCTTTAAGGAATTTCTCTTAGCCAGTGCCACCATGTCTCCTGAAATATTGGAACAGGCAGTATCATACCCTAAGGAAAGTATATCTGTTGAAATAGATACTAAAAATGTAATGAGTGTTAATGTTCCTTCAATGAATTTCATCAGAAAATTAGAAGATGATGAAGGAAGTATATATCCTTATGGTTTTGCCCAAACTTCTTCAGAATTGGATGATGTTATTACAAAACTATACAGAATCATGTCAAAGCTTTTAGAGTTGGCTGAAGTTGAAAAGGCAGTCCAGCTTATGGCTGATGAAATAGAAAAGACCAGAAGAAGGGTAAATGCCCTAGAATATAGAACTATACCTGATCTAGAAGAAACCATAAGGTTTATAAGAATGAAATTAGATGAAAGTGAAAGAAGTACCATTACAAGGCTGATGAAGGTTAAGGATATGCTAGAAGAAAAATAAAAGGATAAGGGGACAGATAATGGGTCCACTGTTTGTTAATAGTAAAACTCCCTTCTAATGACTATATAGTTATTAGAAGGGAGTTGATTTTTTGGATAAGAATGTATTTGTTGAAAGGGTAGCTAAGGTGGCTGTGGAAAAATATGATGAATACGGGATTTTGCCCAGCCTGGTCATAGCCCAGGCCATCCTTGAATCTGGCTGGGGAGAGAAGCCCATAGAAAATAATATATTTGGCATCAAGGCTTCATCCAGTTGGCAGGGCAGGGTGGCTACAAGAAGGACTAAGGAATGGGATGGAGAGAAGTTTATAACTGTGGAAGCAAAATTTAGGGCCTATGATAGCATAGAAGACAGCATAATGGATTATTTAAAGCTGGTGGGAAGAACAAAGCGCTATGAAAGGGTAAAAAAGGCCCAGGACTATAAGGAGGCAGCCAGGCTTATTTATGAGGCAGGCTATGCTACAGATCCCCTTTATAGTAAAAAGCTCATAGATATAATTGAAGCAAGAAAACTATACAAGTACGACCAAGTAAAGGATACCTTAAGCCCCTGGGCAATGGAAGCCTGGAACTGGGCTAAAGAGATGGGCATAACCGACGGAACCAGACCTAGGGATTATATGACAAGGGAAGAGGGGATCACAATCCTATACAGGCTTTTTTGTAAATAAGACAAGGTAGCTTACCTTGTATTATTTTTAGTGTGCCCGGCATGGGCGTAAGCTAGTCGGTGAAAGTCCGATACGGGGGTTGATAGTGCCAACCGTTAGCTTAAGACAAGGGTGTCCACCGCGAGGTGGAATCTGAAGGAAGTCGGCGGCAAAACTCCGGTCTG
>JAAYFE010000178.1 GCA_012728365.1 Tissierellia bacterium | reverse complement strand
TACCAGCCCTAGGGTCTATACGACCTGCCTAGGGAGGGGTGATGACACACCCTTAACTCTGGGTCATACTTGCCTGCCAGAAATGGACTGGCATTTAATCACCAGAGAATCCCCTGACTTTAGTCATGGGGAGTGTCAATAGAGGAATGAGTTATGCTGATTATAGAAGAAAAAATACTAATCCTCCAAATTGTAGGGTATTAACTAAAATAGATGTAGGTAAATTTAGGGAGTTTGTTGTTAATTCCTTAAAGGTATAGTAAAATAATTTTGAGTCTTATTGTAATTCTCACAATTAGATTGGTGGGATGAAATTGACTATAAAGGAAATTGCTGAACTTGCCAATGTTTCCACGGCAACTGTTTCTAAGGTCCTAAATGGCAAGGATCAAAATATATCTGAAGCAACAAGAAAAAGAATATTGGAAATAGCAGAAAGGGTAAACTATAGGCCTAATAGAATAGCCAAGAGCTTAAAGTTGAAAAAGACCTATACTATAGGCCTTATAGTTCCTGATATTAAGAACCTATATTTTTCAGAAATGGCCAAGGGTATAGAAGATGCAGCAGAGAAAAAAGGCTACTCTGTTATACTATGTAATTCTGACAATAATATGGACAAGGAAGAAAAGTACATTAACATACTCCAAGAACATATGGTAGATGGCATTATTTTAACTACAGCAGAAAATAATATAGATGTATACTTTAAAGATGGACAAGTTCCCATTGTTCTTTTAGATAGAAATGTAAATTCAGATTTAAATATAGGTAGAATACTGGTAGATAATGAAGAGGGAGGCTATATAGCCACTAAACATTTAATAGATAAGGGATGCAAAAACATTGCCTTTATATCTAGTATCAATAAAAACTACTCTTCCTATTATAGGTTTATTGGCTATAGAAAGGCCCTATTAGAAAGTGGATATAAAGTAAATGACCAGCTTATTTATACAGGCAGTTTTAGTATTGAAACTGGCTACAAGGGTACTTTAGAACTATTAAAAAATGGGGAAGTAGATGGTATTTTCTGTGGTAATGATTATATTGCTATAGGAGCTATAAAGGCCCTTAAGGGAAAAAACATAAAAGTCCCCCATGAAATTAAGATAGTTGGATTTGATGATATTTTAATTGCTCAGTACATGGAGCCACCTATTACAACTATTAGGCAGCCTATATATGATTTGGGAAGAGAAGCTGTTAATATGTTGGTTTCAATTATAGATAAGAAGGATACAGAGATGACGAGGATTTTAAAGACAGAATTGGTAGAGAGGGGAAGTAGTTAATGGATAATACTGCGTTAGTGGTAGGTAGCATTAATATGGATTTAGTAGTAAGTACAGAGGAAATACCTGGCCTAGGAGAAACCGTTTTAGGAAATAGTATTACTGAAAATCCAGGTGGCAAGGGAGCAAATCAGGGAGTAGCCATTTCTAAACTGGGGAAAAGGGTAAACTTTTTAGGCATGGTTGGTAAGGATGGCCTGGGCCATAGGGCCCTTAAGTCTATGGAGGCAGCAGGTGTAGTTGTGGATCATATAAAAAGAATAGATGGAACAACAGGCATTGCCATTATTAATGTAGATAAAGCTGGTAATAACAATATTATAGTTATTCCTGGAGCCAATGAAAAGGTAGACAGAAATTACTTAGAAGAAAATATTGATGTTTTTAAGGCTTCAGACATAGTAATTTTTCAATTGGAAATCCCCCTTGAAAGTGTAAAATTTGGACTTGAGCTGGCAAAAAAGTTAGGTAAAATTACAGTCTTAAATCCTGCACCTGCTGCAGACTTAGATGATGATATACTTAAAAATGTGGATATATTAATACCCAATGAACATGAGCTTAAAAGGATCAGCAAAATGGAAGTGGTTGATGAAGGGTCTAGTGTTAAGGCTGCTAGGCTATTAATTGAAAAGGGAGTTAAGAAGGTTATTGTAACCCTTGGTGCAAATGGAGTGCTTTATGTAGATGAAAATCAGTATAAGCTATTTCCAAGTTATAATGTGGAAGTAGTTGATACTACTGCTGCAGGAGATAGCTTTATTGGTGGCTTTGTTTCCTCTTATATGGTAGAGAAAAATGTAGAAGCTGCCATAGAAAGGGGACAAAAAACTGCAGCCCTGTGTATACAAAGACTAGGTGCTCAAAATGCTATGCCTACTAGGCAAGAAGTAGAAGGGTTTAAAAGAATTTAAAAATGGAAATAAGGAGAATGTCCTAATGAATATAGTTTTCATTAGGACATTCTCCTTTATTTTAGTCTATATCCAGAAATCCTATTTACAACTAGGGCAATGGCACCGTCTCCAGTAACATTAGTAGCAGTACCAAAGCTGTCTTGGGCTACATATAGAGCAATCATCAAGGAAAGCATAGCTGGAGGGAAACCTAGCATTGCTTCTAACAATCCTAAAGCTGCAATTACAGCACCACCAGGGACTCCAGGAGCAGCTACCATGGTAATACCTAGCATTAATATAAAAGGAAACATTATACTAAGGCTAGTAGACATACCATTTAACATCATAATGGCCATGGAGCAACTAACTAAAGTAATGGTACTTCCTGATAAATGGATGGTAGCACATAAGGGTATAACAAAATCGGCTATACTATCATGAATTCCATTCTTTTTAGTTTGTTCTAAAGTAACAGGAATAGTTGCTGCAGAAGATTGGGTACCTAAGGCTGTAAAGTAAGCAGGCACCATATTTTTTAGTAGCTTAAAGGGGTTACCCTCCGCCACAATACCACCAACTATATATTGGATTATTAAAACAGTTATGTGGAGTAAGATAACCATTATGAAGACCCTGGCAAATACAGATAGAATTGTTGCTACCTGTCCTGCGTAAGTTATATTGGCAAATATACCTAATATGTGAAAGGGCAATAGGGGAATTATTATATTAGATATTAACTTTTCGATTATGGCTTGAAATTCCTTCATGACATTTTTTATAGTATCCCCTTTGATTACAGCAATACCAAGACCCAAAGTAAAGGCAATTAATAGGGCTGTCATTACTCCAAAAATTGGAGGCATTTCTATTTCAAAATAAGGTGCCAATAGAGC
>JAAYFE010000177.1 GCA_012728365.1 Tissierellia bacterium | reverse complement strand
TCTGTATTTAGGGCAAAATACTATATGATATTGATTTAGATATACAATTCCTTTTTTATGTGTGTATTTATTATTCATTAAATAACCACCACCTATCTAATTATAATATATATTAATATTAAATAGGTGGCAAATATCCAATAAGCCTTCATCCCAATGACTAAAGTCATGGGCTTTCGGCTAGGTTTTTTGTAAGACAGGGAAAGCAGACAAGGGAACCGTCCCCTTGTCTTATACATTGCCAGCTAAATCTGATTGATCTACTATCTTGTCCTTCATCTTTTCTATAAGCTCTAATACTCCAGCTTCTATTTTAGCTAGGTCATCTTCCTTTGGAGCTCCTTCAAATTCTACAGATTCAATGAAATCCCACTTCATCTTGTTTCTTTCCATTATTTCATGTAGCTCCCTTTCTGCACCACCAGACCATCCATAGGAGCCAAATCTAAAGGCCAGCTTACCTGTAATCCTCTTTCTTCCAAGCTCATTTAAGGCTGCTGCAACTGGTGGGAAAAGCTTGTACTCATATGTAGGTGCTGCAATAATTATGCCTGCAGATTTGAAAACAGTTGCCACCATTTCACTTTCACTTTCTTGTGGCATTTCTAGCTTGTTGTATTTAATACCTTCTCTTTGAAGTATTTTTTCAACAAAGTCAACTGCCTTTGCAGTCATGCCATACATGGAACCCCACAATATGGTAACTTCCTCCTTGCCTGCCCCTTCAGAATATAGGGAAAACCTATAATAATCATCTATTATTTTTTGAGGATTCTCTCTATAAACTGGACCATGGCCTGGTGCTATGGTATTTATCTCCAATGTTTTTGCCTTTTCAATTGCCTTCCTTATACTGGATGTAAAAGTAGTCATTACGTTGGAATAATACCTTATGCCTTCAAATTCAAAAAAGTCCACCTCTTCCGGTGTAAGTTCATAGTCAAAAAAATGATCTACCATCCTGCCAAAGGCTCCAAACATATCACAGGAAAAGAGGGTTTTTGTGTCTCTTTCATAGGTGTACATGGTATCTGGCCAGTGAACATTTGGCACTGGATGAAAGCTTAAGACTTTCCCCTTTCCAAGGTCTAAAGTATCCCCTTCCTTTACAACCCTTACATTTTCTCCACCATAGAAGGAAGCTACCATCTTTGCTGCCTTATCAGTACATATGATTGTAAAATCATCCTTAATTTTTCTGAAGTTTTCAATCCAACCAGAATGGTCTGGCTCCATGTGATTGACAATCAAATAATCAATATCCTTTGGATCAATGCCTATTTCCTCTAAGTTTTTATAAAGGCTTTCAGGTATCCCATCCCAACCAATTACACCATCAATTATGGCAGTCTTTTCCCCCTGGACAATATAGGAGTTAAGGGTAACTCCATTTGCAATTTCCCAAATCCCTTCAAACAATATATCTTCAACATTCATAGTAAGCATATGTATCCCTTCTGCAATTTTAAACTTTTTCATAGCTTGTCCCCCTTTGATCTATATTAAGCTATAAAATATATTAAAAATTCAATATATTACAATTCTATTATATATTATTGAACCTAAACTTTCCATATAATAAATACTTCCACTTAAACCCTTCTTAAAACTTACCATGTTTCTTAAATATTCTGCCCTTTTATTGGCCTTAATAAGTTGGAATTAAGTATTGACAATTTGTGTATCTAAGTATAAACTAGAGGTAGGACGACTGTCGTGCTATGATAGTTTTGTAGATTCATTTCAATTTATCAGATGGGATGTGAGGCTATGGATACTATTATTAAATCATATATTGAAAAACTTAAAGACGACAGGTTGATAATGCCAGCATGGTATGAAAAGGGTAAAATTGTAATGCTTAACCAGTTAAAACTTCCAGAGGAAGAATACATAGAATTAAGTACTGCAGAAGAGATAGCCCAGGCTATAAAGGATATGGTTATCAGAGGTTCAGGAGCCATAGCTCTGGCTGGTATATATGGTATACTCATGGAGGTCTTTAACTCCAAGGGAAAATTAGACAGATTAGAGGATGTGGGAAAACTACTAATAAGTACTAGGCCTACTGCAGTAAACATGCATAAGACGGTGGCAAATTTAATTGATGGTTTAAAAGGACTAGGTGCAGATGAAGCATTAATAGAGGTTCAAAAACTTAGTGTTGACATTATGGAAAAACAATTGGAAGCAGAAAGGCAAATTGGAAAAAATGGTGCCAAATTAATTGGTGATGGTGAAATCATTATGACCATCTGCCATGCTGGAGGAGTAGCTGGCTTTGGATTTGGCGGGAGAACCCTTTCCATATTTAGAACTGCTGTAGAAGAAGGAAAGGACATATCTATTATCT
>JAAYFE010000023.1 GCA_012728365.1 Tissierellia bacterium | reverse complement strand
TAAACCCCTCGCTCGACTTGCATGTGTTAGGCACGCCGCCAGCGTTCGTCCTGAGCCAGGATCAAACTCTCATTTAAAAAGTTTGATTAGCTCTTTATTCTACTCAAAGTATCTCACACTGTTTAGTTTTCATGGTTCATCAAGTGTTGCTTTTTTATATTATCATATTTTTGATTTCTTGTCAACACTTTTCTTTTTTTGTTTTTTAAAGAATTTTGTGTCGACAGAATTCCATTATATACGATATTTTTTGTTTTGTCAACACTTTTTTTGATTTTGTTTTTTTGTCTTGTTGTTTCTTGCTACCAACGACTTTCATACTTTAGCATATTTATTATCTGTATTCAATCTTCATATAAGACCATTTACTCTTGATTTTTTGAAATTATATTAATTATTATTAATTTATCTTGGTTTTTCTTATTTTTTCATCTTAAAAATAGGTTCTTTACTATTGTATTTACATATTACTCTACATTTTTACTTACTAAAATACATTATAGTTACTTGCTTAATTGTTCATATGTTTTCCTTACAGATACATCTTCTGGATTAAGTTCATAAGCCATTTTTATATCCTCTAAAGCTTTGTCTTCTAATCCTAGCTGGTAATATATTAGTCCTCTATTAAAAATTAATTTATAGTTTATTTTATCTAGCTCAAATCCTTTAGTCAATATATCTATTGCTTCCTTTCCGTTGCCTATTGCAAATAAACATATGCCCAATTCATTGTATATATCTGAACTTTCACTACCTAAGTTTATTGCTTCTACAAAATATTCTATTGCCTCCTCATAAGCTCCCAATCCTTTATAGGCGACCCCTACCATATAATAAAGATTCCAATTATCCTTATACTTCTGTAATAAGGGCAAGAACTTGTCTAAAGCTTCACTATAATTACCTCTTGAAACACAGTTTAAACCCTCTTCATATTCAGCATCATCTTCAATTATACTCAGCTCTTCTCTTATTTCTTGTAGTCTCATCTTATCTTCATCTAAATTAATATACTTTTCCCACATAAGCCTTGCTTTTTGAAACTGTCCATAAAATTTATTATGATATCCTAGCTTATAATATGCCAGGGCATAATTGGGATCCAAATCCAATATATTTTCCAATAGATTAGTTGATTCCATTAAAAAAGCCTTTCCCTTCTTTTCTTCCTTTGCATCAATAAACCTTTTAGCTATTTTCTCCAGGGAAACTGCATAGTTAAATAAGCCACTTATATTTTTATTATTGATATTAGTTAAGGCTCTAAAAAATATTGCACTCCTGTCATCTTCCCCATTTTCATCTAATTTAAGGCCTGAATACAATATAAAGTCTTCTATATTAGAATTAAACTTATAAAGTATTTTTTTGTATTCTTCATTATATTTAAAATTTAGATCTATCCCAAGTATATATATCATGCCCTCTATTACATGGGCTAATTTAAATTCCTCCTGGAATTTTCCATCCTTTATTCCATTTATTAAAGTATCTGTAACTATAGGTAAGGGTATATTGCTAGTTAAGGTATAATCTTTAATTTTTAAGATCTTATCCTCCCTTAATTCAATAAAAGAAATTTTATCTGCCATCTTAATAAAATAATCATTAACTATATCCATATTAATCACCTAATCCTCATATAATCTATTCATATACATTCTTTTTCTTCTTGTACTGGTAGATAATAAATTAAATAAATGTCCTCTATATATCATAGTAAATGAAAATATAGACTGGGCTACTAAATACCTTATAAGGCTTTGTATGTCTAATCTAAAACCTAAAGCTAAATGTGTTGTAAACATATCTAGGACTAGATTTCCTGTTATTAGATATATAATACCAAATAATATTATATTGGGGACAAACCAGTTTAGCCAATTTTCCTTTATAAAATCAAAAGCATATTTTATACTTTCTACCGATGAATAGTGTTTCTGGTATATAGTTTCTGGCAATGGATTTAAAAGGATCAAAGCCAATAGGCTTAATAAACTATAAAGTACAACTCCAACAGAACCTATTAAATTTATTACAATAGATAGGGCATAGCTAGCTATCCAAGCCACAAAAAATATTCCATATACCTTCCATAAATATTGGGTAAAACCATCTTTAAAGTTATGAAAAGTAATCCTATTATAGGTAATGGCATTATAAAGAAGGTACAAATAATTGGATATTAAACTGCTAGATAAAATAGCAAAGATAAATCCTGCTATTATGGATAGTACTCCCCTTAGTAATAGATTAATTAAGGTTACAGCAAGTATATTTATAAACATATATATAACAGCTGTGAAAATAATGGGCCAGGATCTTTTAAAGGATAATATACTCTTTTTAAAGGTGTTTTTCTGAACATAAATAAGATCTTCTAATATATTCATTTAATCCACTCCTCTCTATATATTTTGTTACATCATAAACTTTACATCTTTGTTGTGAATTAGATGTATATTCAAATAGTAAATAGCTAGGCCTTATTAGTTTCTCTTTTAGATTATAGTTATTTTCAATAAGTTTTAGTACATCTATTTCAAAAACTTCTATATGAACCTTTCTAATTATCTTCTTAGTAGGTATATCCTTTAGATGGTACAGAACATTATTTAATAATCTACCATCCTTTAATATTTCATGTTTCTTTTTTTCTATAGATTTAACATCTACCCTCTTAAGGAATTTAGGAATATTAGGGCTGGGATTATTAAAAATAAAGTCAAATTTCATCAATTCATTAATTATATTCTTATCTTCAAACTTTTTCTCCTCTACAAATTCCCACAGTATTTCATAAAGCCTTAATCTACTATGATTAAGCCTGTGATAACCTTTTTTTACCCAAAATTCTAAAAATACTTCAAAAAAGTCAAAGGCAGAAGGATATTCTTTTTCTACTATATATTCTATAGTTTTTCTAAAGTATCCTTCGTTGTAGTATTTTTCAACTAAGTCTTCTATCCCCTTTAGTTTAAGCATTTCCCCATAGCTAATATAATTAGTTTCTAATACTTCATAAGGAGGAGTATCTATAAATTTAAATCCATATTTATCCTTATCCTTTCGTAATCCTGACCCCTTTAAAAGCTTTAAGAAACCTAGCTGGATCTTTTCAGGGCCTATTTCATACACATCATTAAAGGATTTTTTAAAGCTTTCATAGCCTTCATAGGGAAGGCCTGCTATTAAATCTAGATGCTGATGTATATTTCCAAAGGATTTAATTTTCTTTGTAACTTCCCTCAGCTTCTCAAAATTAGTAGTTCTTCCCACAGCCTCAATGGTTTTTTCATTTGTAGACTGGACTCCTATTTCAAACTGGAAGAGCCCTGGTTTTGCTTTTTTTATAAATTCCAACATTTCATCATCTACTAAATGGGCCGTTACCTCAAAGTGAAAGTTCATATTATCTGGATCCTTGTCCATTATAAACTGCATTATTTCCATGGCAAACTTTTTGTTAGCATTAAAAGTCCTATCTACAAACTTAACTTGCATCACCCTTCTATCTATCAGCCTTTCCAAATCCTCTTTTACCCGACTAAGGCTAAAGTATCTAACCCCTTTAATTGTAGAGGATAAACAAAACTGACAGTTAAAAGGACATCCCCTAGAGCTTTCATAATATACAATTTTATTTTCAAGAGTAAGATCCTCTTCCAAATAGGGTGAAGGTATGTCATCTAGATTTTTAACCATTTTGCCTAGTGGGTTTTTGAATATATTTCCATCTTGCCTATATATAAGACCATTAACCTTTGAATAACCTTCATCTCCTACAGTAGTTTTTAAGAATTCCTTAAAAGGTATTTCCCCTTCACCAGCTATTATAAAATCTATGAAGGGATATTTCTTCATTAACTCTATACTATCAAAGGATACCTCTGGACCTCCTAGTAAAATCTTAATATTTGGTGCTACTATTTTCAATGCTTCACACACCTTTAAGGTCTCTTCCCTATTCCATATGTAAGTAGAAAAACCTACAATATCAGGATTTGCCTTATAAATTTCTCCTAAAATATAATCTATATTTTGATTTATAGTAAACTCCATAAGTTCAATATTCAATAAATCTTTACAATAAGATTTAAGGTATCTTATGGACAGTGAAGAATGTATGAATTTTGAGTTTAATGTGGTTAATAGTACTTTCATTATTTTCATCTCCTTTGTTTTACTTACTTAATTATAGCATAAGTTACAAGAATTCTTATAAGGTCTAACAGTGCTTCTTTTATTATATAAATTTTCAAATTGTTTTGTTGAAGTATTTTTAAAAAAAGTATAGAATATTGTTTAGACAATATTTTATGAAAGGGGTTATGTAATGAAAGAATTCGACAAAATATCTATACAGGAAATGTCAAAGGAAGATATGCTCATGATTATTGAAGCTTTAGAATATACTGGCAACAACACTAAAATTGAGGATTACATAAATTTAAAAAATAGTATTTTAAAAGAACTATCAAGCCTTGCTGAAAGTACAGAGGAAGAATTTCTAGAATATCTAAACAAATCTGTTGCTGGCCAAAGAGCCTTATAAAAGTGAACATATTTTCCTTATAAAATAGATAAAACCTTCCCAAAGGAAGGTTTTTTACATCTTATCTGGAACTTCCATTCCCAGAAGCCCAAGTCCTGTTTTAATTACTGTTTTTGTTACATATACTAGACTTAGCCTTGCCTTCTTTAATTCTTCTTCTGATGATAAAATAGGGCAGCTATTATAAAATTTGTTAAAGGCCTTGGCTATTTCCACTACATGTCTTGTTATAAAGGATGGTTCTAGCTTTTCATAGGCATCAATTACTATATTTGGGAAATTGTATAGAAGTCTTATAAGATCTATTTCATCTTGTTCCTTTAATAGAGTATAATCTACATCATCATCAATATTAAAATTGCCCTTTTCAAGTAAGCTGTTTGCCCTTGCATGGGTATATTGTACATAAGGTCCTGTTTCTCCTTCGAAGCTTAAGGTTCTATCCCATGTAAATACATAGTCTTTAATTCTTGAATTAAATAACTCTTGGAATATTACAGCACCTATTCCCACCTGTTTTGCAATTTCTTCCTTATTTTCAAGATTTGGATTTTTTTCTTCTATTATCTTTCTTGCTCCATCTACTGCTTTTTTTAATACATCCTCCAAGTATACTACTCTACCCTTTCTTGTAGATAAGGTTCCATCTTCTAGACTTACCATTCCAAAAGGCACATGAATACAATCCTTTGCCCATTCATAGCCCATTAGTTCAACAACTTTAAACCACTGCTTAAAATGTAGATTTTGTTGAGATGCAACTACATATATATTCTTATAGAAATCATAGTGCTCTTTTCTATAGATGGCAGCCGCTATGTCCCTTGTTATATAAAGGGTTGAACCATCCTTTTTCTGAATTAAAGCTGGTGGCATATCATATTCCTCTAGGTCTACAATTTTGGCACCTTCAGATTCTTTAAGCAATCCTTTCTCTTCAAGCTCCTTTATTACTCTATCCATCTTATCTGAATAGAAGCTTTCTCCTGCATAGGAGTCAAATGTAATATTTAGTAGGTCATATACCCTGTTAAATTCCTTTAAACTTACATCTCTAATCCACTGCCATAGTTCTACAGCTTCTTCATTGCCATTTTCTAATTCCCTAAACCAATATCTTGCTTCATCTTTTAAGGCCTCATCTTTTTCCGCTTCAGCATTGAATTTTACATATAGTTTTAATAGCTCATTTATTGGATCATTTTCAATAACTTCCTTATCTCCCCACTTTTTATAGGCAGCAATAAGCATACCAAATTGGGTTCCATAATCTCCCAAATGATTGATGGCAATGGCATTAAATCCCAAGAATTTGCAAATTTTATATAAGGAATTTCCGATTACAGTGCTTCTAATATGACCAATATGGAAGGGTTTAGCTATATTTGGTGATGAAAATTCTACTATTATGTTTCTACCTTTACCAATATCTTGGGCACCGTAATCATCTTTTTTTTCTAATATCTCTTCCAGTACTGTTTCTGTCAACTTCTCCTTGTTGATAAAAAAGTTTAAGTAAGGTCCTACATTTTCAATTTTTTCAAAATACTCGTTGGCACCAATTTTTTCTTTTAACTCTGTTGCAATTAGATTTGGTGCCTTTCTAAAGGTTTTTGCTAATCTAAAGCAAGGAAAGGCATAATCTCCCATATCATAATTTGGAGGAACTTCTATTAATTTTTCTATCTCTTCTTTATCTAGACTATTTTCTATATTATATATGGTATTTACAACTTCTTTTTTAAAATCTATCATACTGCTACCTCCTTTTAATATTAAAAGCCCTCATCCCTATTAAGAGACGAGAGCTATCCCGTGGTACCACTCTTATTGGCTATAAGCCCACTCAAAGCTTTAACGCGGCTAGCGTAATATCCTACTAAATTTCAGATACATTCTCAGGAGCTCTCTTCAGATATACATTTGTGCTGGCTTGCACCAAACCCAGCTCGCTATAAACAAATAATATATCCTCCTCTCTCCTTCTTCGAATTTCCATATTTCTCATTTTCTTATATTATATTATATTTGTAAATAATTCAAGAAGTTATTTTAATTCTAGGACAGTAACTCCACTTCCACCCTCATTATATTTACCAATTCTATAGCTTTTTACATGTTTATGCCCTTTCAAATAAGATTTTATACCTTCTCTTAATATTCCAGTACCCTTTCCATGTATTATATAGGCTTCCTTAAGGCCAGCCAAATATGCATCGTCTATATATTTGTCTAGCTCCAACAAGGCTTCGTCTAAAGTTTTACCTCTTAGGTCTATTTCATTTTTTATCTGGGAAGATTTATTTATTATCATCTTTTTGGTTTTAGATTTTATCTTTTCTTCTTCTACCTCTTTTGCCTGTTTCAAAGTAGATATATTTACTTTAACCTTCATAATACCTACTTGTACAAGGACATTACCTTCATCATCTGGAAGTTCAAGAACAGTTCCTGTTTGCTGCAAAGATAAAACTTCTACAGTATCTCCTACTTTAAGATCCTTTATTTCTTCATCAGCTTTAACATTTAATATATCTTGAGATAAGGAGCTTTCAACTTCATCTAGGCTCTTTCTCATATTTTCTTGTGCTTCTTGGATTCTTCTTTGCTTATCCCTTTCTATTTCAACAGAAATCTGCCTTAACTCTTTTATAATTTCATCTGACTCCCTCTTTGCATTTCTTAAGATTCGCCTTGCTTCTTCCTTGGCTTCAGTTATTATTTTCTCTCTATTTCTTACGGTCTTTTCCTTTTCCTTCTCCAACTCTTCCTTTAGCTTATTTAGCTCCAACTTTAATTTTTCAGCTTCTTGTCTACTTTCTTCTATTATCCTTCTGTCCTTATCAATAGCCTGTAATACATCCTCAAATTCTACATTTTCTTTTGATACTAAAGTTTTAGCATAGTCTATAATATAAGTTGGCAGTCCCAACCTTTGTGATATTTCAAAGGCATTTGACTTTCCTGGCACCCCTATTAACAACCTGTAAGTAGGGCTTAGGGTTTCTACATCAAATTCTACAGAAGCATTTTTTACCCCTTCTGTAGTTAAGGCATATATCTTTAATTGGCTATAGTGGGTAGTAGCTATGGTTCTAATATTCATATTTAAAAGATGGTCTAGTATTGACATGGCTAAGGCTGCACCTTCAGTAGGGTCTGTACCTGCCCCCAACTCGTCAAACAATACCAAGCTATTGGGCACTAACTCTTCCAATATACTTACTATATTAGTCATATGGGAAGAAAAGGTACTTAAGGATTGTTCAATACTTTGTTCATCCCCTATATCGGCAAAGACCTTGTCAAAGACAGCTATCTCAGAATTAAATTCTGCTGGAATATGCAGTCCTGCCTGGGCCATTAAGGTTAGAAGTCCTACTGTTTTTAATGTAACAGTTTTACCACCTGTGTTTGGACCTGTTATAACTAGGGAATTAAAATCCTTGCCAATATAAACATCTATGGGTACTACTATCTCTGGATTCAACAATGGATGGCGGCCTTTTTTAATATTTATATAACCTTCTCTATTTAAAATTGGCCTTATACCATCTATTTCAAGGGCATACTTTCCTTTAGCAAATATATAGTCAATTCTTTTTAATATTTTTAAATTGTGGCTAATATACTCTACCTTGTCTGACACCAAAGCAGTTAATTCCCTTAATATCCTTTCAATTTCTTCCCTTTCCTTAATTTGCAACTCTCTTAATTCATTGTTTAATTCCACAACTGCCATTGGTTCAATAAAGAGAGTAGCTCCACTGGAAGATTGATCATGGACTATTCCTTGAACATGTCTTTTGTTTTCTGCCTTAATGGTAACTACATATCTACCTTCTCTCACAGTAACAAGACTATCTTGTAAATACCTTGAATAGCTTGGGGAAGATATGATGGAATTTAGTTTATTCCGTATGGCTTCATTTTTGTTTATTATTTGCCTTCTGATATTTTTTAAAGTGGGGCTGGCATTATCAGATATTTCTTCCTCATTTATTATGGCATTGTTTATCTCATCTTCTATATCCTTAAATACCCTTAAGGAAGCAATTAGCTCCTGTAAAATAGGATAATCTGTAATTTCCTCTTCCTTAGCCTCTTTTAAATATCCCTTTAAAGCCCTTGCTACCCGAAGAGAATCAGCCACCTTTAAAAGGCCTCCTGGAGTTAAAACTCCCCCTATTTCAGCTATTTTAAGCTCATGGGATATATCCACAATTCCATAAAGTGGAGGCCTTCCTTTTTTTATTAAGAGTTTTAAAGCTTCTTCCGTCTCCCTTTGCAGATAATCAACTTCCTCAATATCTACTTGAGGTCTTATATTCCTTATCATTTCTTTACCTAGTTCAGATTCTGCCTTTTCTGCAACTAGATCTATTATTTTATAGTATTCCAACACTTTTAGGGTCTTTTCGTTCATATTTTCACCTCAGCTAAATAATTCCTCTGTAATAATGGCCCTTTGTAATACCTTTATCTCTATATTTTTCTAGCCTTAAGTCTACTTCCTCCTTTGAAATAAAGCCCTTAGCAAAGGAGTAATATAAGTCTTGAATTTCCTCTATTTCCTCCTCAAAGGTAAAATCAATTCTAATAAAGCTAATAGCAGCATCATATATTTTGTGGAGACTATCTAAAACCATTAGGGGAAAACTATTGTAAATAGTTGTAAGATTATTTTTTCTTTCCATATAGAAGTTTACACCTTTTCTATCTTTAAGTCCATATCCCCTGCTAAATTTGCAGTTTTGACAATTTAAATCATCCTTGCAATTTTTAACAAGGGACATGGGACAGTGTTTCATAGTCATTAAAGGCAAATATCCATATCCAATAGTTTCAAGATCAAGGGAGCTTTTGCTGCCAATTTTGTTAATCTGATTGAGGGTTAGCTCTGGTGATAGGGTAATGCTCTTTATGCCTTCTTTTTCTAAAGCTTTAACTGTAAAGCTATTAAATACATTAAGGCCTATATTACCATGAATATTTAAATCATAATTTTCCTTTACAAATTGTAATGTACCAAGGTTTGACACTGATACACCATCTATTATATCCTGAATAGAATCAATTTTAGACTTAAGCCTTTTTAAATCATAATCATACAGTATCCTATCAGTTTTTATATAAACTTCCTTCTTATGCTCTTTGACCTTTAGTATTGAATTTCTTAAATCTTCATCAAAACCAATATATATTCTATCTAGCTTATTTAAATCAAGCTTCTCAAATTGATCCTTTTGATTTACAGATATACTTATAAGCCTACTATTGCTATTTTTGCTAGAAAAACTAAAGTATTTATTGATTTTATCACTATATTCCTTGTCATTAATTTCTCCTCTTAGAGAATTAAGCCTTAATTTATTAAGCTTATCTATGGCTTCCCTCCTTAGGCTATTAATTGTACTTACAGGCATAAAAGAATTTTCTTCTAAATTTAACTCAATTTTATTAATAAAATAAACAGTATCATTTAGTTTTGAAAGCTGTTCTATTACCCTTTCTTCCGTTAGGGAAACTTTTTTTGCCTCTTCCACTATATAGTCTGAACTAACTTCTACCATATTTTCATCATATTTAACCCTTAGTCTAGCAGGTCTTCCAATAGATATATCCACATACATATCTATGGGCAATTTTATATTCTCTCTTTCATAGGACTTTTTTGCCTTTTCTAAAAGTTCTATACTTGAAGTCCTATAAACTTTAGCACCTATTTCCACATTGTTTATTTTATTAAGTTTTATAATTTGGCCTTTTAAACCTCCATGGTTTAAAGTTGTACCAATGGATTTGCCCATTTTAGTACTTAACTCTATACCATCGCCTTTTTCCACATCTATATCTAACTTTATATAAAGACTATTTTTATCAGCCTTAGTCACTTCTCCTGCCAATACTCCTCTATTGTCAGGCCTGTGATAGGAAATAAATCTCCTTCCAAAATCTCCAAAGGTAATTCCCTTAGTAAATCCTCTATTAAATATTTGTAATATATCCTTTTTGTCTTCATCACTTAAACTGTCTATGCCTAAGTCAAGAGCCTTTCTATACATCCTTACTACTATAGCCACATATTCAGGCCTTTTCATTCTTCCTTCTATTTTTAAAGATATAACTCCTGCATTTATTAATTCATATATGTTTTCTAAAGTGTTTAAGTCTCTTGGACTTAATAAATATTTTTTATCCCAATTACTAAAAGGTATATCCCCACTTTTATAATCCACAATACTATAAGGCATTCTGCAAGGCTGGGCACATTTCCCCCTATTTCCACTTCTACCACCTAAAATACTGCTCATTAAACACTGGCCTGAATAGGACACACACAAGGCTCCATGTATAAAGACCTCTAATTCTATATCAACATTTTCATGTATTTTTCTAATTTCTTCTAAAGGTGTTTCTCTTGCTAATACCACCCTTTTAAAGCCTAATTTTTTCAAAAAAATAACCCCTGGTAGATTATTTATGGTCATCTGGGTGCTAGCATGTAATTCAAGGTCGGGAAATATTTTCCTTACCATATGTGCAAGGCCTAAGTCTTGCACTATAAGTCCATCTACATTTATTTCATAAAGGTATTTTATATAGTCTAGGGTCTTTTTCATTTCCCCATCATCTATAAGTATATTTACTGTTACATATACCTTCACATTTCTCAAATGGCAATATTCTACTGCTTTCCTCAGCTCTTCATAATCAAAGTTAGCAGCATATTGCCTTGCACTAAATAATTTCCCTCCTAAATACACTGCATGGGCTCCATTTTGAACTGCTGCATATAAGCTTTCCATACTACCAACGGGAGCTAACAATTCAACTTTTTTAATTGGCACTAATTAACTTCCTCCTTACTAAATAGGTTTTTTTCGCTATCGTAGGTTTTTAAAACTTCTTCTAATTCTTTCTTCACTTCTAATAACTCCATTTGATTTTCAAACACCTTATCCTGAAGCTTTTTAATAAGTTTCTGACTTTCATTTAATTCCTTTTCTTTCATCTCTAATGCCTTATTTAATGCATCTATTTCATTATAAAGCTGCTCACTTTGCCTTTTTGCATCTAATACTTCATCTTTGTAAGCCTCTATTTTCTTAACTAATTCTTCATTTTTTGCCCTTTCCTTTTCTAAATCTTTCATTATACTTTCATAATTTTCCATAGGATCCTTTGCCTTCTTTTTTAAAGACTCTAATTCATTTTTTAATCTGTATAGTTCATCTGATATATTTAAACATGCTAAAATAGCAGCCATTGAACTACTCAATTTATCGTTTTTCTGTGTCATTTCCTTAATCTTCTTGTCCACATAATCAGCAAGCTTCTTTATATAGTCTTCAGAGCTATCACCTACTACAGTAAAGTTACGACCATCTATTGTTACATTTACCTTGTTTTTTATTGTCATAACTTATCCACTCCCTTTATCCTCTTTACTATGGATATTCTACATATTTCTTCAAAATCCTCTGTTATTTTAAGGAGTAGAAGAAAATTCTACCGCTTAACTTCTTAAGCTAGCATTAAATTTATCTTTTAAAGCTGATACTATGTTGTCCTGTATCTTATTTACCTCTTCATCTACTAGGGTTCTTTCATGGGATCTATATACTATTGAAAAGGCTAAGCTCTTCTTTCCTTCCTGAACCTGTTCTCCAGTGTATACGTCAAAGAGCTCAACACTTTCAATTAAGCCCTCACCCTTTGAAAGAATTTCATTTTGTATTTCTCCCACTGTAATATCCATATCTACAACTACTGCAATATCCCTTGTTATTGCAGGGTATTTGGGTAATGGTTTATATTTTCTTTCTAAATTAGCACATTGAACAATCTTGTCAAAATCCAAGTCTGCTACATATATTCTCTTATCTATATCATAGTTTTCCATTACATCAATATGGATTTCACCAAGTACACCAAAGCTTTCCCCATCCTTTAGTATCTTTGCAGTTCTATTAGGATGGAAGGTAGGATTTGCCTTTTCAGGAATAAAGTCTACTTCCCTTATACCTAATCTTTCAAGTAGTATTTCCACAGTTTCCTTTAAACTATAAAAATCCTCATGTCCATACATTCCAATAGTTAAAACTCTTTTCTCATATGGTAGTTCCTTTAATGGCAGTTCCTTTGGAATAAATATATTTCCAATTTCATATGCATAGCATTCCTTAACTCCATAGTTATAATTTCTTACTAGTAAGTCAAGCATGTTTGGAATTAGAGTGGTCCTCATAACACTATAGTCTTCTCCTAGAGGGTTCATGATCTCTATATAGTTTCTTAAAGGACTGTTTTCTTCTATATTTATTCTATCATAAGCCCTAGGACTTATAAAGGAATAGGTCATAACCTCATTATATCCTAAGCCCTGCAATATTGACTTTGCCTTATCTTCAACTAGCCTTTTATAGGATTTGTCTCCCCTGGTTAATTCACCTGTCAAAGGTTGGCTTTCTACATTGTGGAAACCATAAAGCCTTCCTATTTCCTCTATCAGGTCAACTTCTATTCCTAAATCCAATCTATATGTAGGAATAGTAACATTTAATAAAGCTCCTTCTTTCTTGGTCCTAAGACCTAGTCTTTCAAGGTAAGCTATCATATCTTCAACTGTAAGATCTATACCTAGTAGGCTGTTTACCCTTTCAGGCCTCAAAGTAATAGTTTTTTCTTCAAGTTTATTTGGATATACATCAATTACGCCCTTGACAATTTTACCTGCTCCAATTTCCTCAACTAGCTGGCATACCCTTTCGGCTGCTATTTCACATAAATTAGGATCCAAACCTTTTTCATATCTGGAAGAAGCTTCTGTTCTTAGACCAAGACTCTTTGCAGTCTTTCTTATGGACTTATCGTTAAAGTTAGCAGATTCTAATAAAACTACTTTTGTATCTTCTGTAATTTCTGAATTAAGGCCTCCCATTACACCGGCTATACCTATTGCTTCTTCTCCATCAGTTATAAGTAGGTGGCTAGTATCTAGGCTTCTTTCTACATTATCTAATGTTATGATTTTTTCCCCTTCCTTGGCAGTCCTTACTACTATTTTATTGTGCTTTAACTTCTTTAGGTCAAAGGCATGTAAGGGTTGACCAAATTCAAGCATTACATAGTTGGTTATATCCACTATATTGTTAATAGGTCTAACTCCTGCCTCCATAAGTCTAGATTGTAGCCAAAGGGGTGATGGCTCTATCTTTACATCCTTTATTACCCTAGTATAGTATCTGTTGCAAAGGCTTTCATCTACTTCTACTTTCTCTACATAATCATGTATATCCTCTACCTCATCCTTAATTTCAACATCTGGAAGTTTAAACTGCCTATTGAAGGTGGCAGCCGTTTCCCTAGCCATACCAATTAATGATAAGCAATCTGGCCTATTAGGTGTTATTTCAAATTCTATAATTTCTCCATAAAGACCTAGTACTTCCCTTATATCTGTTCCTAGAGGATATTCCTTATCAAGAACTAGTATTCCATCTCGGTGATGTTTTGGAATTACATTATCTTGATAGCCTAACTCCTTTAGGGAACACAACATTCCAAAGGAATCTACACCTCTAAAATTAGTCTTTTTAATTTCAATTCCTCCAGGTAGCCTTGCCCCTACTAAGGCAACAGCCACACAATCTCCTTCCTTAAAGTTCCTTGCTCCCGTTACAATAGTTAACTTTTCATTACCTACATCTACAGTACACACTAAAAGCTTATCTGCATTTTCATGTTTTTCTACCTTTTCTATCTTACCAACAACTACATTTTCAATATCTTCACCTAAGGATATTATTGACTCTACATGGGAACCAGACAAGGTAAGTTCATCTGCCAATTCCTTAGAGCTTATATCTTCTATATCTACATAATCTTTTAGCCACTTAACAGGTACTAACATCTTAATCCTCCTTAATTGCTAGAATTGTTCTAAGAATCTATTGTCATTTTCAAATAGGAGACGAATATCCTTTATTCCGTACTTAATCATTGTTATTCTATCTACACCCATACCAAAGGCAAAGCCTGAATATTTTTCTGGATCTATGCCACAGTTTTTAAGAACTTTTGGATGCACCATGCCACATCCTAATAATTCCATGGACCAGCCTGTTCCATTACATACAGGACAGCCCTTTCCTTTACAAGAAATGCAGGATACATCAACTTCTGCACTAGGTTCTGTAAAAGGGAAATAATGGGGCCTGAATCTTGTTTTCATATCTTTCCCAAATAACTCTTTAACAAACACGTCTATGGTATACTTTAAATTTCCCAGTGTAATATTTTCTCCCACAACCAGTCCTTCTATCTGGTGAAACATCGGTGAGTGGGTGTCATCAACATCATCAAATCTAAAAGTTCTACCTGCTGAAACCATTCTTATAGGTGCTCCTCTTTCAAGCATGGACCTTATTTGAACTGGGGATGTGTGGGTTCTTAGTAAAATATCTTCTGTAATATAAAAGGTATCAGACAGATCCCTTGATGGATGGTTTTCAGGAGTATTTAATGCATCAAAATTATTATAGACAGTTTCTATTTCTGGACCATCGATAACACTAAATCCCATATTCATAAACAAATTTTCTAGCTCTTCAATAGTTGCAAGTAATGGATGGCGATGACCAAGTCTTTTTTTCCTTCGTGATATGGTAACGTCTATTTTTTCTTTCTCTATCTTTTCAAGTTTCAATTTCTCTTTAAAGCCTTCTTTTGCCTTAGCAAGCTCCTTTTCAATGGCTTCCCTTACTTCATTTGCAAGCTTTCCTATTACAGGTCTTTCTTCCTTAGAAAGTTTGCCCATTTCACGAAGCAAGAGGGTTAGCTGTCCCTTCTTTCCTAAGTACTTAACCCTTAAGCTTTCAAGTTCATTTAAATCTTTTGCTTCTACTATAGAGGATATTGCTTCTTCTTTTATATTTAATAGTTTATACTTCATAACAAGACTCCTTTCTTAAATACAAGAATATCAATTGTCTAACTATTTTCTAAATTATAGCACCTATAATATTAAATTACAAGACTATAGGAATCTTTGCCTCATGGCTTCATACATTATAATAGATGAGGCTACTGCAGCATTTAAGGATTCTGCTTTTCCTACCATAGGAATTTTTATTAAATTATCTGCCATCTTTAATAGTTCATCTGCCACCCCTCTGGATTCATTCCCAATTATAAGAAGGGAAGGTCCTTTAAAATTTACCTCTTGAATATAATTTTGCCCCTGTAAGGAAGTTGAATATATTTTTATTCCCTTATCTTTTAATTCCTTTAAAATGCTTATACTTTTCTTTATGTGAAGCATATTAATTCTAAATATACAACCCATAGTAGCCCTAACAACTTTTGGATTATATCCGTCTACAGAACCTTCTGTTATTAAAATACCATCTACTCCAAAAGCATCGGCTGTCCTTATGATAGTACCTAAATTACCAGGGTCTTGAATCCTATCTAACAAAACTAAAAAAGGATTTGCTTTTTCTAGCATACTGTCAATGGAACTTTCTCTAAAGGGCAAAACTGCCATAATACCTTGAGGAGTCTCAACTTTAGTTATTTCCTTATAAAGCCCTTCAGGAACATTTATTAAGTTCTTATAGGATTTAATCCTATTAAATAGTTCAAGTCCTCCCTTTAAATCAAAAAGCTTGTCAGTGTATATCAGGTATTCAACTTCATAGCCATCGTCCACAATTTCTTCCACCATCTTAATACCTTCTGCTATATATTGTTTACTTATCCATCTATCTTTTTTTCTATGGAGGGATTTTATTTTTTTAATGGTTGGGTTTGATGAACTTGTAATAGTTATCATATTTTCCCCTACTTTTCCTTGATTTTAAAAATTTGCTATATAAAATTAAAAGTCCCGCATAACCGGAACTTTTAATTTTAAGCTTCTTTTGCAATTTCCACTAATTTAGCAAAACCTTCTGGATCATTAATTGCCATTTCAGATAACATTTTTCTATTTATATCAATATTAGCTTTCTTTAATCCATTAATGAAGGTGCTATAGTTCATGCCATTAGCTCTTGCTGCAGCATTTATTCTTGAAATCCATAATCTTCTAAATTGTCTTTTTCTTTGTTTACGTCCTGCATACGCATAGTTTAATGATTTCATTACAGCTTGGTTAGCTACTCTATATAATTTGCTCTTAGCACCATAGTATCCTTTTGCTTGTTTTAGTACTTTTTTATGTCTTTTCCTAGCTGTTACTCCACTTTTAACTCTTGCCATTTTTATTACCTCCTTCGATTATGTTTCTCTATTATCTAGGTATCAATTGATCAATTCTCTTTTGATCACTTTTGCTTACCAATGAAGATTTTCTTAAAGTTCTAACCCTTTTTGGTGATTTTTTACCAGTTAAATGGCTTTTATATGCCTTATATCTTTTTATTTTACCTGTAGCAGTTCTTTTAAATCTTTTAGCTGCTCCTTTATGTGTTTTCATCTTATATGCCATATTATTTACCTCCCTATTTACTCTTTTTTAGAAGTTAGGAACATAACCATGTTTCTACCTTCCATCTTAGGTTGTTTTTCAATAACACCATTATCCTTAGTAAGCTCTGCAAATTTCATGAGAACTTCTCTACCAATTTCAATATGCCCTAATTCTCTACCTCTAAATCTGACAGACACCTTTACTCTGTCTCCATTTTTTAAGAACTCATTAGCCCTTTTTGCCTTAACCTTTAAATCATGTTCTTCAATACTTGGAGTAAGCCTAACCTCTTTGACATTAATAACTTTTTGCTTCTTTTTGGCTTCCTTTTCCTTTTTAGCTAATTCATACTTATACTTACCATAGTCCATAATTTTGCATACTGGCGGTTTAGCATTAGGTGCTACTTTTACTAAATCAAGCCTTCTTTCATAAGCTAAAACCAACGCTTTTTTAACAGGTACTATGCCTATTTGCGTCCCATCTACATCGATTAGTCTTACTTCCTTGTCTCTAATTTCTTCATTTATTTGAAGTTCTTTAATATTACTGCACCTCCCAAAATTATTAAGAATAACAAGAAAAGCGTGTTAATACCCGCTTTTATGCACAACAAATTACAAATAGCCCATGCTATTTTAATATAACTCTTGTAACCTTATGAGCCATGGCTATAAGGTGAGAAGCGGATACTTCTACTTAATTTACTCACTATTTAATTAGCAATAACATTATATGTTATAATGAATGGTTTGTCAATTGTTTTTTCTCTATTTTGCTAATTCATACAAGGCATGAGCATATATTTTGGTAATTTTCATAAGGTGATCTATAGATATGTATTCATCTTTTTGATGAACCACATCCTCTTGACCTGGGAATACAGGGCCAAAGGCTACTGCATTTTTTAAGGCTCTTGCATAAGTCCCTCCACCTATGGTTATGGGCTGACTTTCTATATCCTTTGTTTGTTCCCTATAGACTTTCATTAGCTTTTTAACTAGCTCACTGTCCTTTGGTACATATAAGGGCTTACTATCATCTTCTCCCTCTACAAGCTCAACATTAGTATCCTTTAAATTATTCCTTATACCATCATATATTTCCCTTGCACTTAATTTAATTGGATATCTTATATTTATAGTAAGCCTTATTTCATCATTTTCTAACCTTATCATTCCTGGATTAAAATTTAATTTACCTGATATATCATCCTCAAAGGCTGCCCCTATACTTTCTCCATGATGCTTAAAGGCAATCCTTTCATTATAAACTTTAATAAATTCACCAATATCTGATGTTTCCTTAAATATCTTTCCTAAAAAGGCCATTAGATAGGTAATAGCATTTTTACCCTTTTCTGGTGTACTGCCATGGGCAGATATACCTTCAGCAGAAATGGTAATTGTATTTTTTTCCTTTTTCATATGAAGGGGATAGTTGGTGGTATCAACAAAGCTATTAAATTTTTGCTCTATTTGGGATAGGTCTTCTGTTTCAATTACAGCTTCACAATAATCTGGCACCATATTGGGTGCATTGCCACCTTTTAAGCTTTTTAAAATAAGCTTTCCATCCTGGTTGGATTTTATTTTTTTAACCAGATCAAATATTATAATGCCCTTTTCCCCGTATATTACAGGAAATTCTGCATCAGGTGTAAAAGCCATATCTGGAGCTTTTTCATGTTTAAAATAGTGTTTTACACATTCCCAACCGCTTTCTTCATCAGTTCCAAATATTATTCTTATTTTCCTATTTAAATTAAGATCTGATTCTTTTAAAGCTTTCATAGCATATAGGCAAGCAATGGCAGGACCTTTATCATCTACAGTTCCTCTTCCATATATTTTTCCATCATGAATTTCCCCACCAAAGGGTGGATAGGTCCAACCATCCCCTTCTGGCACCACGTCCAAATGCACTAATACTCCTACAGTTTCATCTCCTTCTCCAAGTTCTGCATGGCCTGCATAATTGTCTATGTTTTTAACTTTAAACCCCATATCTTTTGCAAGATTTAGTGCATATTGAAGAGCTAAATATACCCCTTCCCCAAAGGGCATATTATCCTTCTTTTCACCTTCTACACTCCTTATCCTTACAATTTCCTGGGTAGATTTTATTATATCTTCCTTATAGCTGTCAATTAATTCAATAAAATCCAAGTTGTCACCTCCTTTTTACTATTAATTGTATTATAGCGTTTCATATTATTTCCTACAACTTTTATTGTATTCCTTTTATATAAAAAAATTAAATGGTTACACTATATTCTATAACAATAGAAACAAAAGGTGGGATACTTTGAAAAAGAAAAATATACTCTTTATAATTTTAGTAATAAGTATAGTCCTATCTATAATAATGGCCATTGATTTAATTAATCCATCAGGCATAAAAAGATTTACCCTAGGAGACAGGATAACAGTTTGGCTTATAACCTTAATAGTATATTTAATGCATAAGTCCAATACCTCAAAACCACAACTGGTACCTTCAGTCCTATCCAATGATAAGGCAAATAACAAGGAAAATGATAAGCCAAATATATCCTTTAAGGATGTGGCAGGCCTTGAAGAAATCAAAGAAGAACTTCAAGAGACCATTGACTTTATTAACAATTCCAGCAAATATATTAGAATGGGTGCCCACATTCCAAAAGGTATACTCTTTTATGGACCCCCTGGCACCGGAAAGACACTACTGGCTAAAGCCGTAGCTGGAGAAACAAATTCAACCTTTCTTTATGCCAGTGGTTCAGAGTTTGTTGAAAAGTATGTAGGTGTTGGAGCCAAAAGGGTTAGGACCCTATTTGAAAAAGCAAAAAAAGAAGCTCCAAGTATCATTTTCATAGATGAAATTGATGCTATAGGTTCAAAAAGAAATTTAGAATCAAATAATGAAAAGGACCAGACATTGAACCAGCTATTGGTAGAAATGGATGGATTTAATACAAATGAAACTGTTGTGGTAATTGGAGCTACAAACAGGCTGGATCTTCTAGATGAAGCTCTTTTAAGACCAGGAAGATTTGATAGGCATATTTATGTTGGAAATCCAAATATGAAGGCAAGGGAACAAATACTTAAAGTCCATACCAGAAATAAGCCTTTAGATAAGGATGTAAACATTAAAGAGTTAGCAAAGAAAACCCACGGATTGTCAGGGGCTGATTTGGCAAATATTGCTAATGAAGCAGCCATAATTGCTGTAAGACATAATTCAAATAGGATAAGTTCAGAACACTTTAATATGGCCATTGAGAGGGTATTGGCAGGATTACAAATAAAAAATCCAACTGTACTAGAAAAGGAAAAAAAGACAGTGTCTATACATGAAGCAGGCCACGCTATCGTTGCAAAAGTACTTAATATGGATAAGGTGCAAAAAATATCTATTGTCCCTAGAGGCCATGCCTTAGGATATGTTTTGAAATTCCCTGAAGAAGACAGATATCTATTAACAGAAAAGGAGCTGTTAAATAAAATTTCCATATTATTGGCTGGAAGGGCTGCAGAAGAAATTATCTTTAATGAAGTAACAACTGGGGCTAAAGACGATTTAGATAAGGCTACTAAAATTGCACGAGAAATGGTATGTGACTATGGCATGAGCGATTTAGGGCTTATGGTTATAAATGAAAACTTCTTAAAATTTAATTATGATATATTAAATGAAGAAATAAATAAAATATTAGAAAAAGCATATGAAAAGGCTAAAAGGATTGTAGAAGAAAACCTGGATCTGCTTCATAAAATTTCCAATATACTTATGGAAAAAGAAAGCATAGAAGAAGATGAACTAGAAGGAATATTTAAGGAATACGAAAAAGCTACAGATTTTGCAAGTTAATAAGCATTTAGGTATATATCCATTTAAATATATAACATATTAGACCAATAAATTAAAGGCATATAGATAAATGGCAGCTTGTCATCTTCTATAATCTGTCTATTTATCTGTATGCCTAAATTTTTTATATAATATAGGTTCTTTTACTATTTTCCTATGGGATCTAAATTGTAAAATTGCGAAGCATGTTTAAAGTCTTAGCAGATCTTATTAATATAACTAGCTTCATATCTTTAGTAAATTTCCAGAAGTCTAATACCTATAGTCTAAGTTTTTAATAAAGGTTGAACGGTGTTTCTATTGGGTTAATTATTTTCTATAAATATATGATAGAATGAAATAAGTACTCATTAGTTAGTTCAGTTGGAGGAGGATGGAATTGAGTAAAACTACGAAAAAAGATATCCCAAGATATGTAAAAATCTCAATAGATATTGCCCATAGAATATATAGAGGGGAATTCCCAGAAGGCTACAAATTAAAAGGTCGTTCAACCCTTGCTGCAGAATACAATGTTTCCCCTGAAACCATTAGAAGATCTATGGCTTTACTT